>JBBEEL010000091.1:0-7077 GCA_040880785.1 Akkermansiaceae bacterium
CCTGCCGGGGAGGCCTACGAAGTCTGGTTCGGCGGGACGAAATTGATGTGGGACACCTATGGCGCGCTGCCATTGTTCATCGGCATCGTCGCGGCCGCGGTCTTTGCCGCGGTGGCGGTGAAGTGGCTGGTCACCTACCTGCAAAGCAACGGGCTCTCGCTCTTCGGTTGGTATCGGATCGGGCTCGGCGTGGTGATCGCCATGCTGATTTTGACAGAAATCATTCCCGCCTCCTAGCAGAGACGGACCATGTCCTTGATGAACTGGCCCCAGAGGAAAAGCAGCCCGCGTTTTGAGTAGCGGAAATGCCCGTCGTCTCCGGTGAGTTGGATGAGGCCGGCGGTGAGATTGTGGTCCACCTGTCCGCGCATTTCCCGTTCGATGGAATCTTCGATGAGCTCCGGATCCGGCATCCGGAGCCGCTCCGCCGGGACATTCATGCGGACGAGGTAGTGGCGGTGGTCAGCGAGGATCTGGTGGAAGCAGCTCCGCTCACATGGCACATGGTTCCAGTGCACGTTTGGCGGGCATTGAAGCGTCGGGGCGAAGGGGAAATTCGTCGTCCGCCAGATTTCCCCGTCCTCCGCCACCGAGGTGATGGAGACGAAGGCAAAGGCGACATCACTTTGTTCACACAGGCAGACCGCGGCGACCGCGCGTTCCTCCGGATGCCAGAACAGGCGGAAAAACTGCTGCATGCCCGCCCATTCCCAGCCGCAATCCGAGACGTGGTCGAAGTTGGCCTCCTCCATCGCCGCGGCCGCCTCGATCGCGTTGGGGAAAAACGACGGATTCGGCAGCTCGCGGTGGCGCAGCCGGTTGTTGAGCGGCAGGCGCATCCGCCGGACCCGGGTGAGCAGCTCGATCCATGGCAAGAAAAACCAGACCAGCACGCCGACCAAGCCGCCCCACAGTGTGCCGGTGACGAAAAAGAACAGGCAAAAGCTCGCCGCGAGGAACACCAGCGCGCCCAGTTTGCGCAGGAAATTCGACCGCGCCGAGCGCAGTGCCACGGCAAGAACCAGCAAGCCGATGACAATTAGGGTTTCACGCATGGGATGATAGAAAATGAGCTGCAGTCGCGGCGACTTTGATGAGTTCCACCGCAAAAGAAGCCGCGCAAGGGCTTGTTTTCAGGCCAACTCGGTCAAAATGCAGCTTCAGCCCCACGCCTGCCCCAGAAGTTCCCTCAGGCGAGAAGGATCCGTCGCCGTGGTTTTTGCAACAAATCCGCGGGCGTGGGCGAAATGCACGTCGGTGCAGTCTTGGATCCGGGTGAAATCCAAGCCCGCGTGGTCGTTGTGGCGCGAGAGCCCGAAACCCACGCCGCGCCGGTCTGGATACACCAACCCCGCCACCAGCCCGACCCCCGGATGTGCATCGATAAACCGCCCCAGGCCCGCAGACGGCTCGTCGGGAAGCGGGTCGGTCCGCGGGATGAACAAGACCTTGAAGGGCCCGCCCGCCGACTCGATTTCCCAAAATTCCCCCACCTCGCCGATGAAATCCAGCCGCGACCGCAGCGTTTTCAGGTAATCCAGCAGATCCTGGCCGATCCAGCGCATCACCTCCCACAGCGGTTCGCCCGGCTCCAGCCGGGTCACCGCCGCGAAGCGCCGCAGCAGCGTGGTGTCGATCGGCGAGTTGAGTTTAAACAAAGTTTGCCGTTCCACCCCGAGCCAGCGCGCCGTCTCGTTCGGGCCGCGCGTGTCGAACCATTCCGCCGGCTCCAACCAGTCGCAAAAAGCCCGCGCATCTTCATAAACCCCGAGATGCCCCAAGACCAGGCTCAGCGCGCAAGTCGGCGGGTAGTCTTTAGGAAATTGGTGGTGATCGAAGTTCCCCCGCTCCGGCGCGTGCTCGTGGCCGACATCCACCACCGCGGTGGACAGATCCGCAAGATCCGCGTCCGTCGGCTCGCGGCGCAGGATCGGCACTGGGTTCCCGGCAAGAAGCAAACAACAGGCGAGAAACTCGTCTTTATGCGAGCCGCCGGGGTGGGTTAGAATTTGAGAAAATGTCATGAAGGGGTGGTTCGCCCGCACCATAGGGCGGATGCGGGGCTTGGGAAGAATTTTGAAAATCCTCCGGCCCGGAATGCCTAACTAAAAAGATCCATAGGAGTTCGGCTTACAGGCCCCGGCGCATTCCACTAACCTCTTTGACAGATTGCCGCAGGATCTGCATAGTCGTTCCATGCAGGCCGTGCAATTTGAGCAATCCGTCGTCTCGATCTTGAAACGCGACAAGCGATTCGACCCGCACGCGTATTTTTTCCTCAAAGACGCGCTGGATTACACGCTCAAGCGGATCGCTGAGACCAATGGCGGCAAGGCGCGCCATGTCAGCGGGCCGGAGCTGCTCGCGGGTTGCCGGGATTTTGCGCTGGAGCAATTCGGGCCGATGGCCTCGACCCTGATGAGCGAGTGGAGCATCCGCAGATGCCAGGACGTGGGCGACATGGTTTTCAACCTCATCGAAGAGCAGGTATTCGGGAAACAAGACTCGGATAAGAAAGAGGATTTTTCTGAAGTGTTTGATTTCGAGGCCTCGTTGATCGTGCCATTCCTGCCGGCAGCCAAGGCGAAAACGTTGAAGGAAACGCCCCGCAGCCGCCGGGCGATTTCCTGAAAAACTCCGCCGCACAGGTGGCGCGATTCCGCTTTTTCCCATGGTTGACCCGTCCGGACTCGGGCGCTAGCGTCCGCGCCCTGTCATGAGCGCCGCCGTCCCGAATTACAAAGACACCCTGACTCTCCCGCAAACGAGTTTCCCGATGCGCGGAGACTTGGTGCAGAATGAACCCGCCCGCCTCGCCCGCTGGGAAGACGCCGGTCTCTACGAGAAAATCCTCGCCCGCCGCCGCGCCCAGAACGCCCCGGAATTCATCCTTCACGACGGCCCGCCCTTCGCCAACGGCGACGTCCACATGGGCACCGCGCTCAACAAGCTGCTCAAGGATCTGGTCGTGAAATCCAAGACCATGGCCGGATTCACCACGCCCTTCGTCCCCGGTTGGGACTGCCACGGGCTGCCGATCGAGTTCAAGGTGGTGAAAGAAGCCGCCGGCCTGGAGCCCGCGGAAATCCGCCGCCGCTGCACCGAGTTCGCCTCGAAATTCATCGACATCCAGCGCGCCTCCTTCCGCCGCCTCGGGGTCTTCGGCGACTGGAATAACCCGTATCTGACGATGGACCCCGCCTACGAGGCCAGCATCCTGCGCGTCTTCGCGAAGCTCGTGG
Source organism: Akkermansiaceae bacterium (assembly GCA_040880785.1). Taxonomy (GTDB): domain Bacteria; phylum Verrucomicrobiota; class Verrucomicrobiia; order Verrucomicrobiales; family Akkermansiaceae; genus Luteolibacter. The sequence goes on from JBBEEL010000091.1 coordinate 3,243, forward strand.
AAAATGGCTCGATCTATCAGGCGAAGAAGCCTGTCCAGTGGTCCTACGGCGCGCAAACCGCCCTCGCCGAGGCCGAAGTCGAATACGCCGACAAGGAAAGCCCGGCGATTTTCGTCAAGTTCCCGCTTTCAAGCAGTGTGGGCGTCTCGCCCGCCCTGGAGACCGCTTCCATGGTCATCTGGACCACCACCCCGTGGACGCTCCCCGCCAACCTCGGCATCGCCCTGCACCCGGAATTCTCCTACATCGTCGGCAAGTTCCAGAAGGGCGACACCGAGGAAACTTTCGTCATCGTCCGCGAATTGATCGAAGATTTCTCCCAGAAAACCGGCTTTGTCCTCACCGAGACGCTGGAGGAGCGGAAGGGAAAAACCTTCGAAGGACTTGATGCCAAGCACCCGTTCCTCGACCGCGCGTCCAAGCTCATTCTCGCGAATTTCGTCACCACCGAGACCGGCACCGGCGCGGTCCACATCGCCCCGGGCCACGGCGCGGACGACTACGTGGCCGGCCAGCAAAACGGCCTCGCGGTGCTCTCCCCGGTCGATGATTCCGGGAAATTCACCGAGGAAGTCGGCCTCGCCGAGCTCGTCGGCGTCCACGTTTTCAAGTCGAACGGCCGCATCATCGAGATCCTCGCCGAGAGCGGGCACCTGCTCGGCCAGGAAGTTTACAAGCATTCCTACCCGCATTGCTGGCGCTCGAAAACCCCAATCATTTTCCGCGCCGTCGAGCAGTTTTTTATCTCGCTGGACACGCTGCGTGGCCAAGCGCTCACCGAGATCGACAAAGTCGATTGGCTCCCGGCCTGGGGCCGCAACCGCATCTACGGCACCGTCGAATCCCGCCCGGACTGGTGCATCTCGCGCCAACGCACCTGGGGCGTGCCGCTGCCGGTTTTCTTCGATGAAAATGGCAGCGCCATCCTCTCCGCCGAGCTGGCTAACAAGGTCGCCGACCTTGTCGAAAAGGAGGGCACCAATATCTGGTTTGAAAAATCCGATGCCGAGCTCGCCGCCCTGCTCGGCCTGCCCACCGGGGTGAAAAAATGCCGCGACACGCTCGATGTTTGGATCGATTCCGGCTGCTCCCACGCCGCCGTGCTCGACGCGCATCCGCAACTCAGCTGCCCCGCCGATCTTTATCTCGAAGCCACCGACCAGCACCGCGGCTGGTTCCAGAGCTCGCTCATGCTCAGCGTCGGCTACCGCGGATTCGCGCCTTACAAGACGGTCATGACCCACGGTTTCGTGGTGGATAAGGACAAGAAAAAGCTCGCCAAGTCCGACGCCGGAAAAGCCGGGAAACCGACCGATGCCGCTTATTTCTACAACCAATACGGCGCTGACATCGTCCGCCTCTGGGTGTCCTCCGTCGATTGGCAAAACGAAGTTCCCTTCGGCGAGGATCTCTTCAAACAGGTTGCCGAACCCTACCGCCGCCTCCGCAACACCCTGCGGATTCTGCTAGGAAACCTCGACGGCTTTGATCCACCATCCACGATCCACGATCCACAATCCACGATCCCTCTCCTCGACCGCTGGATCCTCGAGCGCCTCCACTCCGTCACCGCCGAGTGCCGCAGCGCCTACGAGGCTTTCGAATTCCGCAAAGTCTTCAACGCACTCAACCAGTTCTGCACCGCCGACCTCTCCGCAATCTACATCGATACGACAAAGGACCGGATGTATTGCGACGCGCCGGACTCCCCGCGCCGGCTCGCCTCGCAGGCGGCGATGCATGAGATTTTCACCAGCATCGCCACCCTGCTCGCCCCGATCCTCGCCTACACCGCGGATGAGGCTTGGGAGCATGCCGCGTTCACCACTGGCACCGTCCACGAGCAGGATTTTCCCGAGCCGAATCCCGCCTTCGCGCCCGGCGAGGCGACCAAGCAAGTCACGCGGCTTTTCGAGATCAAACACGTCATCCAGACCGCTATCGAGGCACGGGTCCAAGCCAAGGAATTCACCCGCAACAACGAGGCGGAGGTTTCCCTGAGGCTCCCCGCCATCGACGCGCCACTACTCGATCTCCTCAATGACCGCGAATTTGCCACCGAGTTTTTCATCATCGCCGGCCTCACCGCCACGCTCGGCGAGGAACTCGCCGCCACCGCCCGCAAGACGGATCACCCGCTCTGCCCGCGCTGCCGCAAGCACGAGCCACTGCGCGAGAGCGGGCTGTGCGGCCGCTGCGCGGAAGTGATCGGTTAAGAGTTATAAGTTAAGAGTTATTGGTTAAAGGTTATTTGCCATCTTCTTCTTTTAACTTATAACAAATAACTACGAACACCATCCCATGACCTTCCCCAAACTCCTCCTCTTCCTCACGCTGCCGCTCTACGTGCTCGACCAGATCACGAAGTTCTGGACCGTGGGCCGCTTTCCGCCGCCGTGGTCGCACGAGGCGTTCGACATTCCGGTCATTGAAAATGTCTTCCACCTCGTCCGCGTCCACAACCAGGGCGTGGCCTTTGGCTTTGGAAATGGAACGGCATGGGCACCCATCGTGTTCATGATCGTGCCAATCATCGCGCTCACAATGATCCGGATTTTTTGGAAAAAAGGCGTCTTCAAACACCCCTTGTCCATGGTCGCCATCGCCCTGCTCTTGTGTGGAATTTTCGGCAACCTCACTGACCGTCTGGTCCAGGGATTCCTGCTGGAAGAAGTCCGCGACGGAACATTCTGGGAGCGTCTCTCCTCCGGCTACGTCGTGGACTTCGTGGCGATCAAGTTGCCGTTTTACGATAAAATCGTGCCGAGCAGCCACGGCTGGTGGCCCGCGTTCAATGTGGCCGACGCCAGCATTTGCATCGCCGCGGTCTTGCTCTTCATCGGCGGCATCCGTGATGAGCAACTCGCGAAACGCGCCGGAAAAGCCCAAATGCCCAACAGCCCGCTTAGTTCGTGAAACTCCTCCTCATCGGCCACGGCTACCTTGGCCAAGCGATCACCCGCGAATTCCGTTCCCACGACTGGGAAGTCGCCACCGCCACCCTTTCCGGTGGCGACGAATCCATCGCCTGCGACGTGGCCGATCCAGACGACGTGGGCCGGCTGCCCACCGCCGATTTCATCGTCCACTGCGCCGCCTCCGGCCGCGGCGGGGCGGAGGCCTATCAGCGCGTCTATGTCGATGGCTGCCGGAATCTGGCCGAGAAATTTCCCGGCATCCCGCTGCTGTTCACCTCCAGCACCTCGGTTTACGCCCAGACGGATGGCTCGGTGGTCAGCGAGGAATGCCCCGCCGTCCCGGATCGCGAGACCGGCCAGCTGCTGCTCGACGCGGAAAATGTGGTTGTCTCCGCGGGCGGAATCGTTGCCCGACTCGCCGGCATCTACGGCCCGGGCCGCAGCGTCATCCTGCGGAAATTCCTCGCGGGCGAAGCCGCAATCGAAGAAGACGGCCGGCGCTTTCTCAACCAGATCCACCGCGACGACGCCGCCCGCGCGGTTTTCCACCTTGCCACCAAAAAACCGTTGCCACGTGGGGAAGTTTACAATGTCAGCGACAGCACCCCGCTCACTCAGCTTGCGTGTTATGAAAAACTGAGCGAAATTTTTTCTCGCCCGTTGCCGCCCTCCGGCCCGCGCGATCTCAACCGCAAGCGCGGCTGGACCCACAAGCAGGTTTCCAACGCCAAACTCCGCGCCACCGGCTGGCAGCCACTCTTCCCCTCGTTCCTCGACGCCGCCAAGTTACTCGCCCCTCACGACTGATTGAGCGTGCGGGCGCTCGGGCGACCCACTTGGGACAGCAACAGCTCAGTAGTCAACGGCTCTCTTGGAATGAATACTTAGGGAAATACTTAGGGACAGTCCCGTAATAT
>JBBEEL010000091.1:7177-18622 GCA_040880785.1 Akkermansiaceae bacterium
TTAGGGAAATACTTAGGGACAGTCCCGTAATATAAATTTGTGCTTTCCATTTTTCCGAAACTTGGTAGTTCTTCTCTATGAGACGCGCACGCTGGTTGAACTTAGGGGCGAAATTTGGCGGGAAGCCGGTTTTTTACCAAGTGATCTCGCGCGTGGTGGAACGGCGCTTTGCCTTTGGCGTGATGGAGAAGGAGAAGTTCCGAACCCTGATGCGCCTGCAGGAGAAATTCACCGGCTGCCGGGTGACCTCTTACTGTTTGATGTGCAACCACTTCCACCTCTTGCTGGAGGTTCCTCCGATGGCGGAGGAAGGGCTTTCCGACGGCGAGTTGCTCGAGCGCTTACGCTCGATTTATGGTAAGGAATTTGTCGCTGGGGTGGCGAAGGAACTGGTAAATGCCCGGTCGGCGGTTTATACCAAAGAGGAGGGTTTGGCTGAGGCAGTGGCGTTGATTCACGGGCGTTTTACCTACCGAATGCACGATCTGGGGGAGTTCATGAAGGGATTGTTGCAGCGCTTCACCCAATGGTTTAACCGCACTCAAGAACGAACCGGGCGCTTGTGGGAGGATCGCTTTAAGAGCATCATTGTCGAGGACGGCGTCGCGGCGAAAACGATTGCGGCCTATATCGATCTGAATCCAGTGCGGGCGGGGATGGTGGAGGATCCGGCGGAATATCGCTGGAGCAGCTACGGCGAGGCGATCGGCGGCGGGGCGAAGGGAGACGGAAAAACAGCGCGGGCGGGATTGGTGCGAGCTTTGCGTGCCCACCAGGGAATCGGCGCGGACGCGGAATTGTGGGCCGCCGGGATTTCGCGGGAGTATCGGAAACTGCTGATGGCCGGGGCGATCCGGAAGAGTGCCGAGTCGGTCGCCAAAGACGGGAAGATGGCGGTGAAGACTCTGAGGAAGGGAATTTCCGAGGAAGATGCCGAGAAAGAGCGTGCGCGGGAGGGAGAGATTTCGCTCGGGAAGATGCTGCGCTGCCGGATTCGTTATTTTACAGATGGGGCGGTGATCGGTAGCCGGAGGTTTGTAGACGACGCGTTTTTTCGATCACGGGCAAGGTTCGGTCCGAAGCGGAAGGATGGGGCGAGAAAACTGAAAGGAGCGGCGGCGGCGGCGAGCGGCGCTTTGTGGAGTCTGCGGGATCTGCGGAAGGGCGTGGTTTAACCTGAACTTCCACCACGTCTGGGCAGAAAGTAGCGGTGGGGGTGCGGGCCATTGCCGCTGACCACAGCCCGCCCCACCGACCAAGCGGGATTTTAGGCAGCCCTCTTAGTCCGCTTTGGTCCGCAGGCTCAGGCTTGCGGTGGCATTCCAGCGGCGTAGTATCCAGCGCATGAGCCGCCGATCAAGACGACGCAAGGAAGCCGGGGACTGCCTGTGGGTGGGAAAACTGGCGATAGGCTTACTGGTGGCAGCCTTGCTCGGACTGGCGGTTGGTTACGGGATGCTGCGGAGCTATTTGCACAGCGACAGTTTCCGGAAATTCCTGTCGGCGGAGGCCAGCCAAGCGGCCGGGGTCGTCGGGGAGTTCGGGGCCTTTCAATGGGACGGCCTGGCCGTGGGCACCGATTCGTTCGATGCAACCGGCGAGGGGCTGGTAAGCGCGGTGCGGGCCGATGGAATGCAAACTGAAATCGGGCTGGGCGGGGTGCGGCGCGGGGTTTGGGAAGTCCGGGGGTCAAGCGTGCGGCGGCTGGAAATTTCAGTCGATGCCACGCGGCAAGTGGACCCGGCGACGCTGGCGACGGAGCGGCGGCGGCAAGAAACCCAGAAGCCAAAACGCGCGTCATGGCTGCCGCGCGAGGCGGAGGTGGACGGGATCGTCATTCGCGAACTGGCGGTCAACGCGCTGCTGGAGCAGGGGCTCGCGACTGTTTCCGGACTGAGCGTGACCGCGGAACAAGCGGGCGCACCGGGGACGTATCGGGCAGAGATCGAGGGCGGCAGCGTCCGGCTGCCATTTGCCCAAATCCCGGAACTGCGGCTGGACCGGACGCAGGCGCGCTATCAGGACGGACAGGTTTACTTGACCAACGCGCGGGCGGAGGCATGGGAAAACGGCCGGATCTCGGCCAGCGGCGACTGGGACCTACGAGCGCGGCAATTCACCCTCGACGGCGAGGCCACAGGCCTGCAATGCGAAAACCTCCTCAACGAGAGCTGGGCGCAGCGGCTCACGGGGGACCTGGAGTCGAGCTTTGTATTCGGCAACCGCGGGGGATTCACCACCGCGAATGGCCAGCTGACGGCGCGCAACGGCGTGCTGACCGCCTTGCCAGTGCTCGACGCGCTGGCGGCCTACGCTGACACACGCCGCTTCCGGGTGCTCACGCTCAGCGACGCGCGCACCAACTGGCGCTGGAGAAAGGGCGAAATTTCGCTGACCGATCTGGTGCTGGCGAGCGAGGGATTGGTGCGGCTGGAGGGCAGCATCACCATCCGCGGTCAGGAAATGGACGGTATTTTCCGGCTCGGCCTCGCGCCGGGGACCTTGTCGCGGATCCCGGGCGCGGAGACGGATGTGTTTCTGCCTGGCGAGCGTGGCCTGCTGTGGACGCCCCTGCGGATCACCGGAACCCTCGACGACCCGAAGGAGGATCTCACCGAACGGCTGATGGCGGCGGCGGGGATGCGGATGTTCGATCTGATCCCGGAGAGCGGGGAGAAGGTATTCAAATTCACCCAGTCCATCCTCGGCGAGCCGTCGGTCCGGACGGTGGAGAAGGGCGTGAAGATCATCGAAGATGGCAGTAAAACGGTCCGCCAGGTCGGCGGCATTCTCGACAGCATCCTCGGCGGCGGCAGGCGCGAACCGCCAAGCACTGAAGAACCATGAGGCCGCGCATCCCGCTAATCGTCCCCGCTCACCACAAAATCGCGGATCATTTCTGGCATGATGTGCGCTCAAAGTGAAAACTCGCGCTTGGGGCATCCGCCGCTGACAGCCCCCGGGGCCACTTCGCAGGTTTTTGGATCACTCGCCAGTCCGCTCTCCTTCTTTCGCGCACTTTAATTTTAGGCCTCCGCCTGTCGTGGCGGGTGTGACACAAATTAAAAGTTGAGGGGAGGGAGATGCGCGAATTTCATTCCTGTGTTTACTTCGTGTTGGCACGATCCATGCAACCGTCCCTCCAAAATTGACAGATAACCCTGTGATTTCCTCGCCCAAAAAACTAGGTAGCCGTCGCCATGCAGCCGCATTTTCTCTGGTCGAAATGGTCGCCGTTATTGCCATCCTCGTCACCTTGATGACCGCTGGGGTGAGCCTCCTCAACGGCACCGGCGCCCAGTCCCGGCGCGCCGGCACCGACATGATGGCTGGCCTGATCGAGCAGGCGCGGACCAAGGCGATCACCTCGCGCTCGTATGTCATCCTCGCCATCGCCGAGCCCGGCGACCTCCCCGCAGGCGACGAGCGCTGCCGCATCGGGCTGTTCCGGATTGAGGGATCGGAAGCTCCGACATCCCTCGATAATATCAATGCGGTCTTGCTCAACCGCTGGCAACTGCTGAACACCGGCGTCGTGCTGATCCCCGGCAGCGTGCCGGTCGACGATGGCGATGATGATTTGGAAAACCCGCTCGACCTGCCGCAGGCCACCATCAACTATGGCGCTGCCAAAAACCTCAGCGTGCAAGTCCACGCCATCGCCTTCAACCCGCGCGGCGGACGCCATTTTCCCTTCGGGCCCGATCCGATCGCGCTGCGCATCGCGGAAGGAAACTACCGCGGCGGCACCGCCACGCCCTACGAGCGCGGGACGCAGAAATCCATTACAGAAAACCGCCTCAGAATCGGCCGCGTCAACGCCCGTCCCTACCGGCTCGACTGATGAAAACCCCTTCCACCTCCCCAACGCGCCGTGGCTCCTCGTTGATCGAGGCGGTCATCGCCATGGGCGTGCTCGCCGTGGCCATCCCGCTGGGTTTCGCCGCCCTCGCCGAGTCCGGAAGAAGCGGGATGTCGGCCCGCGCGGAGACCCGCAGCAGCTGGATCATCCCCGCCTGTCTGTACGAGATCCGCGCCTCCCGCGCCGGCCGCCCGCAGTATTTCTCCGCCACCACAACCGGCCAGGAATTCCCCGCCGACGACGAGCTCTGGGCACTCGCCTTCTCGCCGGAGGGCAGGCCGCTCGGGAAACTCAGCCAAGCGCTCTACAACAAGGGCACCCGCGAGCTCGACGGCCAAATCATCGGCTACATTGCCACCCTCAGCGCCACCATCCCGACGCCTCCCACCACCGAGCCCGTGCCACTCCTGCGCGCCCGCATTTCGTTGGAATATCCCCCGACGGCCCCCTCCACCAAACGGCAGAAACTCGACTTCTACTCTCGCATCCCATGAGTGCCCGCCCTCGCCACGCCGCCGGCTTTTCCCTCATCGAGCTCATGTTCTCGATGGCCATCGGCTCCATCATCCTCATCCTTGCGGCCACCATGCTCGGCAGCTCCGGCGAGAGCTACGAGCGCGTCGGCGGAAACGTCGCCAGCGAGCGCGAGGCCCGCGCGCTGCTCACCCAGCTCGCGTCCGACCTTGCCACCGCGCGCTTCCACCCGGACAGCGTGATCGAGAAATCCTCCGCCACCTGGCCGCGCGACCGCCTTGGCTTTCTCTGCCTCCAGCCCGCCATCGCGCAGACCGAGGGCGGCCAAATCGGCGACCTTTGCGCCGTCCATTACTACGTCAAGGATCTCCCCATCGCCGGAAAAACCGTCCGCTGCCTCATGCGTGGCTTCCGTGAAAGCACCACCACCTTCGACGCCCTTCGCGACGAACAAGTCTCCGGATTATTCGCCGAGACCGGCCTCGACGAGCCCGTCGCCTTCGGTGTCATCGCCTTCGAGGCCCGCCCGAAATCGCGCGATGACGACGGCCAGTGGATCGACTGGGTGGAAAACGATCTCATCGGCCCGCAGGCCCTCGAGGTGAAACTCACCATCGCGCGGCGCGAGCTCGCCGGCAAACTCCAGTTGCCCGCCGACTGGAACGGCAGCGGCAGCACGAAACTTCTCGGCCAACCCGCGGACGCCGACCGCAACTCATCGCTCGAAATCTTCGCCACCACCCTCCGCTTCGGAAATCATGAAGGCCTCTAAAATCCCTTTTTCTCGTCAAACGCGGGCTGGCTTCACCTTGCCGGCCATCCTTGTCGTCGTCGGCGCGCTGCTCATCCTCGCGGTGGGTGTGCTGCTGGTCGTCGGCATCGAGCGCAGCACCGCCCGCTCCTTCGCCGACCGCCAGCGCGCCGAACTCGCCGCCGCCGCTGGACTTGAAAACATCCGTGGAATCCTCAGCCAGGAAGCCGCCAACGACGACTTCTTCGTGATCCAAAACTCGCTCACCGAGCGCATCACCCCCGACCGCGAGCCCGCCCCGCAGCTCTTCCTCGCCCGTGGAAAAACCGACGGTTTCCGCTACGTCCCGCTCTTCAGCAGCAATTTCCCCACGCCCGACACCGCCACGCTCGCGCTGCCCGAGCTCGAGTCCATGCTCGGCACCGCCGCCCACCAGTCCATCGCCTTCCAAACCCTGCCCTATCAGGACCAAGTCCGCGCCGCTTGGCTGCCGGTGCAGGACGAAAAAAACCGCACCGTCGGCCGTTATGCTTTCTGGGTGGAAGACCTCCAGAGCCGCGTGGATGCCAGCACCGCGGGCAATGACAAGGGGCTAGGCGGCACACACGCCCGTGCGGCATGGCCATTTCCCGCACCCGGCTTAAACGACAACCCCGTGACCGATGACGAACCGGCGCTTAATCAAATCGCGCTCTTCGCGCTCGATCCTAACGCCACCGACGTCGCGCAGGGCGAACTCGGGAAAACCTTGCTGGAAAATCGCAAACTACTCGTCTCCCCGGATTCGCCTCTCGCCGCCGCTAGAATCCAACCACCACTTGAACGCCTGACAAGTGCCTCCGACGATGCCTTCGCAGGCGACCTGGCCGACCCGAGAGCGCGGGCCGTCGAACGCGGAATCAACTCCGGCGTCCATTCCTATCTGGAACAACCCATCGTGCCCTACGCCGCCGGCATCAATCCCGCCGTCGCCGGACAACCCAAACTCAACCTCAACAAACTCCTGGCCGACAACCGCGCCGCCGCCGTCGATGAAATGGCCGCTTTTATCGAAGAAGCCCTGCCGGATTTCGAAGAGCGCAAGGGCGGCTTCCCGGACGACTATCTCAAAACCCTCGCCGCCAACGCCCTCGACTACGCGGATGCCGATAGTGATGCCACCGTTGGTGTCGGATACCGCGGTATCGACAGTTACCCGCTGGTCAGTGAATTCGTGTTCAAGAGCCGCTGGGACGACATCCGTATCGTGGACGGCCGCAAGTTCATGGACCTATCGGTCTCCATCTATGTCGAGTTGTGGAACATGACCAACGTATCGGTAAATGGACAGGCGCAGGTCAGTTACGAAACGAAGTATGGGTTTCAAATCCCGCCCAATCCGAATTTCTTCACTTTCGATGACCTGTCCCGCGCCACGCACAATCTGGTCGAGAGCGAGGGCTATCGCTGGTTTCCAGCCTTCAACGTCAGCCTTCAGCCGAATGAATACCGGGTCGTCAAATGCGGAACCGTGACCTACTCTTATGACGCGGTTTCCTCCTCCGAGTTCATCGCCAGCCCGCTCAACCTCACGGGCGAGAGTTATGCTGCGGGCGGCGCAGGATACCGAATGCGCTGGAACGGGAAAATGGTGGACCAAAGCCGCGGCGGCGTGCACCGCAACGACTCTTCGCTCAACTATCCGGCAAACACCAAGACAAACCCCCGGCAGCGCGTGCGAACGACGATCCCAGGGCACTCCCACTGGCGCGGTGTCTCCGCCCCACGCGACAACAACATGGGCGACGCGCGCATGGCCCATTATCTCGCCTCTCCGCAGGACGCCAATGTCTATCCACAGAACTACAGCCCCAACCGTAGAAACATCCGCGAGGGATCGGTTTACAACAACAATGTCAACTTGGTCTATGGTCGTGTATTGCCATCCGAGTGGCCGGACGGAGGTCATGATTCTCCCTTCGGATCCATTAGCGTTTATAATTTGGTGAAGGACTTATTTTCGTCTCCCACCGCGTTCAGTAACGACCATCGCATCGAGCCGGACGCTCCGGTTTTCTTCACCGAGCTTCCCGACCTGGCACTCGGACGCGAGGAGGCACCCACGCGCTTGTCGAACCTCGGCCGTTTCCTCAGCGTCACCGAGCTGGGCCGCGTTTATGATCCCGTGATGTGGCAGGTGCGCACGTCCACGAGCAACAACGCCGGCGTTCCATGGGGCGACGTTCTCAGCAGCAGCGCATCCAGCCCCGATCATGGTGGCGGCAACACCCTGCGCACGGGGCGTCCCGAACACCCGGCCTTCGATGCGCCCGGCTTGCGCGCGTCGCAGTTGCTGGACCTGTTTCATGTCGGCATCCCGCGTTCCGAAGACGATGCCGAGCGAGAGGGCCTTCTTGTGGAGATCGCGGGTCATCTGAATCTCAACACCGCTTCCAAGCCCGCGCTGCGCCAGTTGATCGCGGGTCGCTTGGGCCAGGATCCGGAAATCCGCCTCTTCCTCAACAACACGCACAGCGCGGAGCTCAATCGCTTTCCCCTAATGCAGAAACTTTCGCCCGCGCCCGACATCTCCACCATCTCCGACCGTATCGCGGACGCGGTCATCCGCTCGCGGCCCTATGCCAGCACCGGCGGACTGGCCAATGCGCGCGAGGTAAGCGGCACGACCGCCACGTATGTTTTCGGTAATCCAAAGATCATTCCGTTTCCGAATTCCCCAGGATTCCCTGATCCTTATCTACAATGGACCGATGCCGCCATCGAGGAAACCTTCGCAAGAACCCACGAGGCATCCACCGTCCGCTCGCGAAACTTCCGCATCTGGGTCGTTGGCCAATCGATCACGCCGACCACCTCCACCACCGCCACGCCCGAGGTGCTGGCCGAGGTGCGCAAGGCCTTCACCGTGTTCGCCGATCCCGGCGAGCGCCGATCCGATGGTTCGATTGATCCTTTGAAGTTCCGACTCAATATCATCCATGAAAACGATTTTTAAATCATTAATTCTGTTAGTCACTCTATCTTTTTCGCTGATCGCCCAGCAGCCTGAAATCGGCTTTGTCCGCATCGTCAACGCGGTCTCCCCTGGCACCGGCAACGCCTCGTTCCTTGTCGATGGCCGCGATCTCCATGCGGACGGCTACGCGCTCGGGCAGACCACCGGCGGCTATGGCGTCAAGGCCGGCAACATCGACATCGAGGTCCGCAAGCAGGAAGTAGAGAGCGGCAGGACGCGTATCAACCTCGGCATCGGTGAAACCATGACGGTGGTCGCCTTTGCGGAGCGCCTGCCCGCAAAGAAGCCGGAGGATCCGCCGAAGTGGACGATCAAACTGCTGCGCCTCAAACAACAGGGCCCCGAGCGCGGTTATGGCGTGTCGTTAGTTTCGGTTTGTAAACCGGAGGAAATCGCGCTCAACCTGACAGTAGAGGGGAAAGATGAACCGGTGCGTGCCTTCGCCAATCGACTTGCCATTTCCAAAGCAGATCTCGGCGGAAAACGCGGCGAGATTATGGTGTCGTTGGCCAATCGTGTGATAGCCAACATCTCGCCCGACTCGCCCGGCAACTATGTGATCATCCTCTATGAGAATGCCGGGGGAACCATTGAGGCGCTCTCTTATTACGATCCCAAGTTCGTCATCGCCGGTTGATCCGTGAGTTGGCTCACACGAGGCTCCGGTGGACTCTGGAAAAATAGGCACTCAAGGACTCTCCGAAGCGGCATGCTCATGGCGATTCGGAGACGCGCCGCTTCTTGAAGCGCATTCCCCATGACAGGATTCATGTTGATCAACGCGCGGCCAGCGGCTGGTCCCGGAGACGGAAGACCACGACCCGGCGGTCCTGGCTGCGGAGCACTTCCGCGGCGGCGGCCGGATGGCGTGCCTCGCTCTCGCCGTAGCCGACCGGCAACAGGCGATAGGGCGAGACCCCGCGGCGCACCATCTCCCGCACGATCCGCTCGGCGCGTTGCTGCGAGAGGGTCATATTGGAGCCATAGTCGCCCTCCGCCGAGGCGTGGCCCTCGACGACGAAGCGCTCCTTCGCAGGAATCGCCTTCATCGCCTCTGCCAGCGCGGCAACAATTTCATACGAATACGGGTCCGCGAACTGCGTGGAGCCCTGCAGGAAAAGGATGTCATCGCTGGTGATCATAGACGCCTCATCGACCGGATAGGAAAGCACCAGCGCGCTTTCGTCGCGGTAGTTTGGCGGTGGCAATGGCATGGCCCGCGGCGCGGCGACTTCTTCGTAGAGCACCGGCGCGACCTCGTGAACCCGCTGGAACTGCACGTAATTCATCGCTTCCGCAGCCAGCAAGATGGCGGGAACCGAGGCGCGCGAGTCGAAGTGCACGTAGCGCCGTCCCTCCCGCAGGTAGCGCGGGCGGTGGAAATCGACCTGTTCCTCGATCACCACGCCACGCCGGATTCCCGGCGGCATCGGCCGCCCGCGGCGGGCTTCTAGAAGGCGGAGTAATTCCGGCGACGGCGCATCCACGTCCTCCCCGCGCAGGCGGCGTTGGAAATAGGCCGTTGCCTCCTGCCGCTGCTCGGGCGTCGCCGCCGGGGCGCGATCCGGACCTCGCCGGCGTTCCGCCGCTTCCAGCCGCGGCCGGACGCGCTCTTCCCGCGCCATTTCCGCCCGCGAAATCCGGCTCTTCGCGCCGAGAATTTCGTCGATCACCGCTTGCGCTTCCTCGGGGCTCTCGATTTTCGCCGCGCGTCGGCCCAGCTCGCGCTCGACCTCGCGGGTCGCCTCGCGGACCTCGGTCTCGGCCTGCCGCTCGGGCTCGGTTTCCGCTGGCGCGGGCACCACGTCAAGCTCGTCCACCGGCGCGGGATCAGCCGGACGCTCCGGCCTGTCGGGCCGTTCTGCACGTTCGCGGCGTTCTGTCTGCTCAAGGCGCGCGGGCCTATCTGGACGGTCCGGACGCGCGGGGCGCTCAGGCGTCTCCAGCACCATTTCCTCCTCCGCGGTCGGTTCCACGGACGGTAGTTCCTCAGCAGGCTCCTCAGCATCGACAGTAGCGGGGGTGTCGGGTGAAGGGCGGCGCTCGCGGGCCGCCTCCTCGCGCGGAGTCCTCCCGGCAGGTGCTGGTGCCGCTTGCTCCGGCCGCGCGGGAACCGCCTCGGGCTCGACGTCGTCCGGTGCCCCGGCGCCAGCGTCTTCCGCCGCCTCGTCCTCCGCCGCCAAGGGTTCTTCTTCGGTCAGCCCCGCCTGGGGTTCAGTCCCCGGCTCCACCTCTTCATCGTCTGCCGTGGCTTCCTCGCGTTGGAGCCCGGCTCCGGGCGCGGCAAACTCGTCGTCTGCCGCGGCCTGATGACTCAGCAGCAGTGGAACTCCGAACAGGGCACAACGGAAAAATTGGAAAGGATCGCGCGGGTTCATCGGGTTGCGGTGCAGTTGTTGTCTCATCCCTTGCCGTTCGCGTGCCTAGCCTCAGGCATCCGGACCCCCACCGGTCCTAAAGAGGAAAATGACCAAGGTATTCACGAAGAGATTAACCACTGATTGAGCTGATTTTGACTGATTTCATTGAAAGAAAGGGGGCGCTGTTTGGCCCGCCAACTTGGGGATGTGATGTCCACCCGCCGCGCTGGCAAACCTCGTGCATTCTCAAGCCCGTTCGCGTGCAGAATGCAGCGATCGATCAAATAAATTCCCTCCAAAAAACACCTCAAAACATCTCACCGCTTGACCGGCGCTGCCGCGCACAATCCTTGTCCCGGGCGGGACAAGGATTGTGTAAAATCTGGCTGCGCTTTTTGGCGGCACACTGGTAGGTGATTTGACGAGCTTCGGATGAGCTCGTGTCGGCTCGTGTTTCTGCCGAAAACAATCCTTGCCAAAGGCTCGGGAAGGGGGTAGAGGCATAGCGTCCAAATTGCAATTTCGCTATTGGACGCACTTCGTCTGGTCTCTCGCGCCATGGTCAGGAAGTGTTGCATGTGATGGCGCGCTAAGAATTGAGAAAAAATGGACATCTACGTGGGCAACCTGCCCTACACTGCTACTGAAGAAGACGTTTCCGGCCTCTTCGCCGCTTATGGACCTGTTGAACGGGTCAAAATCATCACCGACCGCGAAACCGGCAGATCCAAGGGATTTGCCTTCGTGACCCTCGGCGATCAAAGCCAACTGAACGCTTCGATTGAAGCACTCAACGGTTACGACTATCAGGGCCGCGCGCTTCGCGTGAATGCTTCTGAGCCTAAGGAAGCGAAACCCGGCGGCTTCCGTTCCGGTGGCGGCGGTGGTGGCGGCGGCTACGGCGGTGAACGCCGCGGCGGCGGCGGTGGCGGCTACGGCGGCGGCGGCGGTGGTTACGGCGGCGGCGGGGATCGTCGTGGCG
>JBBEEL010000092.1:0-16128 GCA_040880785.1 Akkermansiaceae bacterium
TCTATGAACCCGCCGTAGCAAATCCCTGTGCAAGGCGCTTGGGACCACGCTTACCTTACGGAGGTCCCAAGGAATACCTCACCGACGTGCTAACCCGCCTGCCCGCCATGTTGGCCAGCGAAGCCGCCAGCCTCACCCCGGCCAACTGGCTCGCAGCCCGCAGCGGCAAGCGGGTTCGCACGGTAGCCTGACTTCATAAGTGTCATAGATGCGAAAACTATGACATCTATGAACCCGCCGTAGCAAATCCCTGTGCAAGGCGCTTGGGACCACGCTTACCTTACGGAGGTCCCAAGGAATACCTCACCGACGTGCTAACCCGCCTGCCCGCCATGTTGGCCAGCGAAGCCGCCAGCCTCACCCCGGCCAACTGGCTCGCAGCCCGCAGCGGCAAGCGGGGTCGCATGGTAGCCTGACTTCATAAGTGTCATCGAACTGCAAACTATGACATCTATGAATCTGCCATAGCTTACTTCAAACATTCAGGAAATAACCATTTAAGGGACGATTATTGGCCCGATAAGCCATCATTCAGGGAGAATTTCTTCGTTCCGCTATTTAAGATAATTGAGAATTCATCCGAACCGTTCTCTTGATTAATAAATGGATTATCGAAGACAAATTCCTTAAATTTGACAGGGGTGCTATTTATTCGATATTGATCAACATAAGCTTCATCCGGGGCGAAGAAGGTTAGTTCGATTTGTTCCTTATCCAGCGAAAAATAGCGAAGGGTGGGGTTTGGCCCAGAATAGTCAATCGTCTCAATTTTGCATTTTCCCAGGATATCATCTTTGTATTTCTCCAGCTCCTTTTGCTGAGTTGGTGCTTTGTAGCGATCCGATATTTCAGTCGTTTCTAATACCCAGGCACCTTTGCGGCACAGCGGATCCTGCAAAGTCAAAACATCATGTTCCAGGATTGAGAAACGTGAATTACCCCATTTATAGCTTTCAACAGTTTTAAAAGCAAACATCATAGAACCTGTATGACAAAAAATCCACCCTTTTTTTTCTATCCGAAGCTTGATCCCTTTTTGGGAAAAAGGAACATATATCCTGTAAAAAGTGGGTGAATCCATATAGTCTAGAGGCACATTATACACCCCAACAGCTGCTTTTTTTGATTGCAGGACCCGATGATATGGGTTCTCTCCATAACCTTGTCTGTTCGATTTCTTCTGAAAACGCTGCGGCCTCTCAGGATTGTCCTGGCAAACACTAAAAACACAATGGGTTTCATCACTTTGCCAGGCCAGGAAGAGTCTTTTTGTTTCTTTGTAAATATAGGTATATTGAGATCCGGCAAGATTATGTGGCAGCTCATTCTGGGTTGCCAGGCCAAAATTGTCGCTTTGATAAGTATATTTCTGGAACCTTGCCAAATTGGGAACATCAAGCAGGGCCTGATGAATATAAGGATATTTCTTATCCTTGTAACATTGAAGAATGGCCGGGTCGGGTTTCACTTTTCCGGGATATAACATCCAAAAATTTACCGCAAAATTTTCATTTCCTGCCTTTGTCGTAACTTCAAGTTGATTTTCCCTGTTCCCAAAATAGGCCCAGCAAAGCATTGAAATAGCATTACTTCCTATTTGGGCACCCGTCATGAGATTTCCCCAACCCTTGCTCCGGAGAGGATTGCCGGAATAAATACCTTTATTCCAGCCGGGAAGTAAAGATGCTACCATATATTGATAGGTATTATGCGCCAACCGCTTTAACTCCTGATCTTTGGAAAATTCGGCCAACATTCTTACGTACATTACGTTGGTAGGGAAATAGGTAAATGCTTCCGATTCAGGACAGTTGTGCAAGTAGAACTGGTTCAAGGTTTTTATCACTACCAGTTTGTTTGATTTCAAAATCTGTCTTGCATTATTTCCCTTTGCATCCTTAAAATCGGGCCACTCTTCGGCAGCCATTATTGCAGCGGACCGCATCATCATTTCCATGTTCAGGGTCCCGGAAGGTTTGGTAAAATCACTCAGCTGCATAAACCGCTTCATCTTAATACGTAACGAATTCGGCAATTTATCTTTGGTCAACATATATCCATGCATGGTGGCATGGTCGAAGAAATGAAAATTGGAACCATCGAGTATATTCCGGTTTTCAGGTAACAACAAGCGGGAGTATATTCTATCCAGTTGAAGCAAAGCATCTTCAACCTCAACTCCATTTACCAAACGGGCAAAACAGTATGAACCTTCATATTTAGGCCCCGACCGGCTTCCATCGACAGGGGCACTGGTCATCACACTGATCAAGGCATTGCACCTTTTTTCATAACTGTCACCGGTAACTTTGATGGTCTGTGCATGCAGGAAAGCAGGCAGGCAAAGGAAGACCGAAATTGCCAGTTTCAAAAATTTATTTCCCATGATATTTTTTCTAGGTAATCAAACCGTTTATTTGAGGTGGAGGCTTTATTTATGAGATCTATTTTATTGTGCACAGGTTGTAAAAGAAGTAAATTAAATTCTAAAAGACAGGCTTTTTGAAAAAAGCGTCCTTGTCGCCGGTTCACGGGCCCAACTCGCTCGTTCCGATCCGTTGCGCCACCGCCGGGAGATCAGGAACATTCTAAAAGACAGGCTTTTTGAAAAAGCATCCTTGCCGCCGATTCGCGGACTCAACATCTACGATGTCCAACATTGGTCTCATGAGGTGGCATCGGCCTCGTTGCGGATTCCGTTCTCTTGGAATGTTTTGCCTACTTTCAAAAATACGTCACTAGCCCCGCCACCGTCTCCTCGTCCAGCCGCCGCACCAACGCGATCGTGAGAGTGAGCAGGTGCAAATAGTCATTCACGTCGATGATCGCATTATGCGAGTGGATGTAGCGCGCCGGCACCCCTAACACGATGCTCGGGATCCCCTCGTTCGCCACATGGAACGCGCCCGCATCGGTGCCGCCGCTGCGCCGCACCGTCACTTGGAACGGGATTCCCTCCGCCCGTGCCGTCGCGATCGCCAGCCGTGCCAGCCTCGGATTGGTGATCGCCGTGGGATCGAACAAGCGGATTTGCACCCCGCCGCCGAGCCGCCCTTGGCAATCGCCGCGGAAGAATCCCGGCGCGTCGTCTGCCGGCGGACCTTCGAGAATGATTGCCACATCCGGTTTGGAAAAATGGGCCGCGGTTTTCGCCCCGCGCAGGCCCACCTCCTCCTGCACCGTGCCGCAGAGGATCAGCCGGTTCGGATGCGTGGACTGGGATAAAATCTGCCCTGCCTGGATGGCCCCCGCCATCCCCACGCGGTTGTCGAAGGCCTTGGCCATGAAGTGATCCTCGCGCCCCAACTCAGTGAAGGCCGACACCGGCGCGATCGGGTCCCCCATGGAAATGCCGAAATTTTCCACCACGTCCTTCCGCGAGGCCGCGCCCACATCGATGAACAACTGGTCCATCGACATCACTTGCTTCCGCTGCGCTTCCGGCAGGAAATGCGGTGGCCGCGAGGCGATCACGCCGAGCACCTTGTCACCGCCACGGGTCAGGATTTCCACCCGCTGCGAGAGCAAGTTGTGCTCCCACCAGCCGCCGATCCCGACGAACTGGATGAAGCCGTCCGCCGAAATATTCTGCACCAGAAATCCCACCTCGTCCATGTGGCCCGCGACCAGCACCCGCGGCCCCGGCCCGCCGGTCTCGCAGAATACCGAGCCGTTGCGGTCCGCCGAGAGCTCGCCGCAGCCCTCCAGCTCATCCACGAAAATCGCCCTCACCTCATCCTCGTGACCGGAAATTGAGTGGGCCTCCGTCAGTTCCTGCAACAATGAGATCGCCTTCGTTCGCATGCCTGAAATCCTGCGCCGCCGCCCCGCCGCATCCAAGCCTTAAGCGCGGATCCTTAGGCGCGCGAGCGTCCGCCCACATGGATCTCTCGGGTAAAAGACGGGTGCGCCCGCAAAGAAAAGCATGGTTATTTGCTCAAAACACTCTCCATTTTCCGTGCATGGAAAGCTTTCTCACCACCGTTTCCAGATTGATCGCTGAAAAAAGCCTCCCAGCCCTCATGATCGGCGGCCACGCGGTGACCGCCCTCGGCCATCCTCGCGCGACTTTTGATTTGGACCTGTTGATCCCCCGGTCATCCGCCGGACGCTGGAAGGTCGAGCTCCTAGCTCTTCGTTACCGGGTTTTCGCTGAGTCCGCGACTTTTTGCCAGTTCGAAGCCCATCCCGATCTTCCGCTTCCGCCCATCGATCTCATGCTCGTTGATGATGCCGTTTTTGAAATTCTGGCGCTTGCGAAAGTCGATTCCAAACCGATCGCCACCCCGGGAGTCGTGGCGATGATCGCGCTCAAGCTCCACGCGATCCAGCAGCCCGCCCGGGGCGATGTCGAGAAGGACTGGTCGGATGTTATCGCCTTGGTCAAAGCACATCAGCTCTCGCTGGACGATCGCGATTTTTCCGATACCGTCCTCAAACATGGAGGAGAAACCGCCATCCAACGCATCCAAGCCTCGATCTCTGGCGGAAATTGACTTCCCTAGCGGCGAGGGCCCGCAGCCTCATGCCGTGCGTTTCCTCGATCCACGCGAGGTGGAAAAGCACTTCGCCCCACTCCTCAAAAACCGCCCCAGTCCCGAGCAACGCTGGGCTCGGAAGGCCACGGCCACCCCGTTTCCCGGACTCTAGTGTCGGGGCTGGCGGAGCGCTTCACGTGGCTGGAGTGTCTCACTTTAATGTTTCACGGCACACCACTTGATGCCGCGCCCGCACCTAGCGTTTTTTCCTCAACCGTTTGCCGCTCAGGCGGGTGGCAATGAGATTCGGGCAGCGGCCATTGAGGCGGAGTTGCTCGCAACTCGCCTCGATCTTGATGCTTTGGCGGACCGGGCGGAAGCCGAGCCGGCGCGTGACGCAGTCGTTGAGGAGGTCGAGGTGCGAGTCCTCGAACTCCACCACACGGCCGCAGTCGATGCAGACGAGGTGGTTGTGCGAGGGCTTGTCGAGAAAGTTGGGGTCGTAGGTGGTCTGGTCGTCGCCGAGGTCGATTTCGCGCAGCAGCTCCGCCTCCAGCAGCAGGCTGAGCGTCCGGTAAACCGTGGCGCGAGAGGTCTCGGCATCCAGCTTGCGCGCGCGCTCGTAGAGCTCCTCGGCGGTGAAATGCTCGTCCTTGGAGAAGGCCGCTCTAATGATCGTCTCGCGCTGGCCGGTCCGCCGCAATTTCTTGCGGCGGATGAATTCGTTGAGTCGTTCCTGAATGCTGGCGTCCACAATGCGAACCTAACCTGAGCATCCCACCACGGAAAGCGGAATTCCGCGTGGATTGAAAACGTGGCGGCTTGAGAAAGCGCGACGCAGGCAACGCGGGGATCGACAGCCGCGCGGCTTGGGCTAAATTCCCCGAAAGATGACTTTGCGGGAACTTGGATGGAACGATGATTTGGAAACCGCCTTCGCGGCTTACCAAGGGAAGGGCTGGGTTCCGGCCCGGCTGATCCGCGAGACGGTCATCAACTACGGGGCCTTCATCAAAGGCGGCGAGGAAATCGATGTTATCCTTTGCGGCCGCGTCTGGCACGAGGCGGCTTGCGACGCGGATTTACCCGCCGTCGGCGACTGGGTGGCGGTGGAGCTGGGGGATGAAAACCAGCCGCATGTCATCCGCGCCACGCTGCCGCGGCGCACGTGTTTTTCCCGCAAGATGCCCGGCAACAGCTCGCAGGCGCAGGTGATCGGCGCGAATATCGATCTGGTCGCCGTCGTCACCGATGCCGGCCCGGATTTCAACATCCGCCGGATGGAGCGCTACTTCATGCTCATCGGCCGCAGCGGCGCGAAGGCGGTGGTGCTGGTGAACAAATCCGACCTTTTCCCGCGCGAGCAAAGCGACCGTGCGGCCGCCGAGATCGCCGCGCTGTGGGACGGCGCGTCCGTCCACGTCACCAGCGCCCACAACGGGCAAGGGCTGAAAGTGCTGAAGAAATACATCAAAAAGGGCATCACCATGTGCCTGGTCGGCTCCAGCGGCGTGGGCAAGTCCACCCTCGTCAACCAGCTTTACGGTGAGGACTGGCAGTGGACCAGCGAGGTCAACGAGACCACCGGCAAAGGCCGCCACACCACCACCTCCCGCGAGCTGGTGCCGCTGCGCAACGGCGGCATGCTCATCGACAATCCCGGCATGCGCGAAATCCAGATGTGGACCGACGAGGCGACGCTGCGCGACAGCTTCGCCGATGTGGATGCGCTGACGGCCGAGTGCAAGTTTTCGGATTGCAGCCACCGCAAGGACGCCCACTGCGCGATCCGCGCGGCGGTGGATGCCGGCACGCTCGACCCCGCGCGTTATGAGAATTTCCTCAATCTCGAAACCGAGATCGCCGCCCTGCGGAAGCGCTCGGAAAAACGCCAGATGGCCGTCGAGCGGTGGGCCAAGCGCAACAGCGTGAAAGCCCGCAACCTCGCCGACCGGATCCAACTGGAAAAGGACGACCGCGGGGATTTCACCTGAGCCGAGTGCGGAGGCTTCTCCCAGACCCGGTCTGCGCCGGATCTCGTGCTAGTAGCGACGGTAATAACCGCGGTGGGGCCCGCGATACGACCCGCGATACGGCCCGCGATACGATCCGCGATAATAGCGGGAACCGCCATGGCGGTAGCCGCGGTCCCTGCCCGCGGTGTAGCCGATGATGCCGGCGGCCGCGACACCCGCGGCGGCGGCTCCCGGATCCACCGACTGGACCGGCCTGCCGTAGGCGTCATAGGTGGTCATGCAACTCACACTGGATCCGGCAATGAGAGCCAAGGCTGCCAATGTCACAACTCGTAATGGGGGTAATGGGGTTTTCACATCCACAACAACGCGCAGGACGGGCAAAGATGCAACTGAAGATTGATGGATCATGGTTTAACCTAGAAAAATTAGGTAGAGATACGGCATAGCTTGCTAATGATATCATATAAAAAGCATTTTTATAAAACTGATAGATTTTTATGTGATATTAACTTCAGATTGCAACCACATGCCTATCACGGAGACGCTGTGAGCAAAGGACACGCAACCACAAATCCGCCTGACGCGCTCCGGGGAGCGGGCCAGGCGGTTTTCTAGCAGACGCTGAGTCGCGTGCGCCTCAATATTGGGTCGTGACCGTTCGCTGTTGGGCCCCGGTGAGGGGATCGATGGTGGTGGTGGTAGCCACTCCGGGCGAAGGATCGACATAGGTGGTGCAACTGGAAAAGGCGGCAACGGCGACAAGTCCGGAGAGGCCAACAAGGATCTTGAGTGTGATTTTCATGGTGATTTGTTTTGGTTTGGGGGGGCGGCCTGGCTTTCGCGGGAAGCAGCGCCGTCGCGATCCTCTTGCAAACCCAGTGCCGATCGCGGCTCAGACTTGCTATGCTTTGAATATCAGAGAGAAGGCTGAAGACCTGCGTTTACGGGAGGTCGTGCAGCTTGCATGTCTGCGGCCTGCAGGTGATGCAAAATGGATCGTCCAAGGCTGCAGTGAGGGTGTCCGCACCACGTTCGTTAGAACGCGCCGTTGAGCTTGCGGCCGACCCAGAAGAGGCCGAGCAGGGTGACCATGGCGGCGACGGTGCCCCAGTGGGACCAGAGGGAAATGCGGCTTTCCAGCGGGCGGGGCTCGGGCAGGGCGTTGATCTCGCGGATGAGCTCGGCGAGCTGGGCGGGCTGGATGACGCGGCCGCGGGAAACCCGGGCCATTTCCTCCAAAACTTCCGGGCGGGCGGGTTGGCCGATTTTTTCGATTTCGACGCCTTGGGCGAGGATGGTGGTTTCGAGCGGTTTGTCCTCGGCTCCGGTGGCGGTGGCGCGGACTTTCCAGGCACCGGGAAGATCGACGCGGAAGCGGCCGCTGAAGGCTCCCCAGGCGCTTTCGTTTTTCTGCAGTTCGATGCGCTGGGTGCTGCCGTTGGGCGAGGTGAGATCGATGGCGACGCTGCCTTCCTTGAGCGGCGCGCCGTTAGGGTCGAAGGCGTTTGCATTGAGGGTGACGGTGGAGCCGGGCGCGGGCCGCTCGGGATTGAAATAGAGGCGGACGCGCTGGCCGGCGGCCATGTTGCGCTGGTAGGACATCCAGCGGGCGACCTGGCCCCAGAAGCGGTAGTGGTAGAGGTCCTCGACGCCGCGCCGCCAGCGCCAGGCGGAGTCGATGCCCATGAAGAGGACTTTGCCGCTGCCGGCGGGCTGGGTGACGAGGAGCGGGACCGGGCCGAATTTCCCGCGGCGGTTGCCATGGACGGCGAGGACTTCGGTGCCGCCCTTGGCCTTGATGACGGGGGCGTGCCAGAAGAAGCCAGGCAGGCGACGCCAGATTTCCGGATTTTCCTCCTCGTTGTTGCCGAGCATGGTGAGCAGCGAGCCGCGGCCCTCGGTGGTGAGGGTGAGCGGGGAGGCGAGGGACTCGGCCATGCCTTTGCGGCTGGATTCGTCGAGGATGACGGGCAGGAGGTCGGAGAGATCGGTGTCGAGGAGGGACATCTGGTTGCCTTGGGGACCGGGCATGAAAATGAGGCCGGACGCTTGATTTTCCACAAGGCCGCGGATGAGGGTGCATTGTTCCGAGGTGAGCTGGCCCTCCGCCACGCCGACGTCGCCGAGGAAGACGACGTCGTATTTGGCGAGGTCCTCGAGCTTGGAGGGAAATTCCTGGATGTAGTCGGCCCCGACCCCGGGGCCGAGCGCAGGGTGGAAAAGCAGGACGGAAAGCGCGACGCCGGGATCGCGGGAAAGCGCGTTTTTCAGGAAACGGTATTCCCAGCGCGGCAGGGTCTCGATAAGCAGGACGCGGATTTTTTCCGGCCGCCCGGCGATGGTGAATTTGCGGGAATTGTTGGTGGCGACCAGTTCGCCGTCGGCCACGGGGATGGAGAGTTCGAGGGTGGAGGAGCCTTCCTTTTCCAAGCGCCAGAGGATGGAATCGTAGGTTTCCGTGTTGGGCGGAATGATGATGTCCTTGGTGCGCTCGTTGCCGGCGTCGTCGCGGAGGCGGACGATCGTGCGGACCTGGCGGTCGAGCGAGGAGCGGATGGTGAAGGGGATTTGGACGTTTTCGCCGATGATGCCGTAGGTGGGGGCGGTGACGGAGAGGAGATCGAGGTCCGGCAGGCGGACCTTGCTGCCGACGGGGATGGGGAAAAGCGGGACGCCGCGGAGACGGAGTTTCTGCGCGGCGGCGACGGGCGGCTGGCCGAGGTTGAAGTCGCCATCACTGAGGACGACGACGGCGCGGAGGTTGCCTTGTTTTTCAAGCAGGGCGGTGATGGGAGCGTAGAGATCGGTGCCCGCGACGCTGCCTTCCTCGGCGGGTGGGGTGGAGAAGGGAAGGGTGGTGACCTCGTTGGTACCGCCGGCTTCGAGCGGGGTCCAGATGTCGGAGGCGAGGGTTTTGGCAACCCAGTCGGCGCGGGAGACGACCTCGGATTTGTCCGAGAGGACCGGCGGCAGGGCGGCGTCGATGGTGGTCATCGATTTGGAGTCGTCCCAAAGGATGGCGATCTGCGGCTTGGTGTCGGGATGGACGGTGGTGCGCCATTCCGGCTGCCACAGGAGCAGGACGACGGCACCGGCGGCGAGAAAACGCAGGCTTTCCAAGCCCGCGGTGCGCTTCGGGTGCGGGCTGCGTTTCCATGAGATCACGGACAAGGCCGCGACGAGGACCAAGGCAAGAATGCCGATCCAGAGCGTGACGGGGGTGGGAGAGAGGTGGAGCACGAGGCGTAAGCTCTAAGTTTTAAAAGGCAGAACCCGCGCTGTGCGGGGTGTTTGAAGGCTCCGTGCAGGATGCCCGGGCCACGGTCAAGGAGTGTGGGCGTCTCGCCCACGCGGCTGCGCCGAAGAGAGGAAAAGAACCGCAGATGGACCGAATCGACGCAGATGAAAACGGATAGGATAGAGACAGGTAAGGCTCCGGGCAGGATGCCCGGGCCACGTGGCGCGGGCATTCTGCCCGCAGCCTTTGTAAAGGAAGAGGGGACTTCATGCGGTGGCTTTTATCGGAAGGACCTGCGGATGCGTTTTCTTCGGCAGGCAGAGGATGGCCTCGGAAATGAGGAAGAAAAGGACGGCGATGAGGAAGGCGCGCCAGACGTCGCGGGAGAGCGAGGGGTCGCCAGCCTGGCCGGCTTGGTCGAGCAGGGTGTAGCCGGTGCCTTCAAGGGCGATGTCGAGCGACTCGCGGCTGAGGATTTCCAAGTTGTCCTCTTCGGCGGGGCGGTTGACAGCGAGGAGCCGCTCGCCGAGGCGGTAGATCCCGGCTTCGTAGGCGGCATTGGCGGGGTCGGGCGTGCCGTGGTCGTCAACGCGGGTGCGGGTTTCTCCGGGGAGGAGCTGGGTGGTCTCGCTGCCGACGGAGCTGAGGTAGGAGGCATCGAAACGCTCGGCCCCGGCGGCGACGATGCGTTGGACGGTGGGCAGGAGGACGTCGGCATCGCCGAGGTTCGACCAGGTGTAGTCGGGCAGGGAGCCGAGGAACCAGGCGGTGCCGTGATCGACGATGCGGCGGGTGATGAGCGGCTCGCCATCTTCCCAGCGGGCGAGCGCGGTGGCGTCGCCGACGGGGACTTGGCGGCGGATGGCACGGAGGCGTTCGGCGGGGATGGGGGTGCCGTCGATGCCGTCGCGGAGCGGGCCGTCGGCGCGGTTCCAGTCCTGGAGGATGAAGAATTTCCCGGCAGGGGCGTCGGTGGCATCGGCCCATTTCAGGTCGAGGAAGGTGGACTCGGAGGAAATGCCGGGCGGGAGGAAGATGACCTGGCCGCCGGAGATGAGGAAGCGCTCGAGCAGCTCGTAGGTGCTGCCGGTGGGCAGGGGCGAGGCCCAGAGGACGGTGGCGACGTCGGCGAGGACGAGGTTGGCGGCGTTGGCGGGATCGATGCGCTCGGCGGTTTGATTTCCGAATCCGGGAGGGGCGGCGGCGAGGGCGAGGTAGTCCGCGGCCTCACCGGCGGGGGCGACGATGAGGGATTTGATCGAGCGGGCGGGGCCGTAGGCGAAGAAGACGCTGTTGTCGCGCGGGTTTCCGTCGGCGGGGATGGAGAACCAGCCGGAGCCGGTGTCGCTGCCGGGCGGGAGGGCGACGCGTTTTTGAAAACGCAGGGATTGGCCCGGCAGGGTGAGGGTCTCGGTGGTGCGGGTGCCGTTGAGGTGAGTGGTGAGGGGGAGCTCGGTGCTGCCGCGGGACTCGGCGGCGCGGAGGATTTCGAGGTCGAGCAGCATCTCGTCGCCAGAGCGGCGCGAGCTGAGCAGGCGGACCGCGGTGTTAGGCGCGGTGGGGCCGGTGAGCGAAAGGACGCGGATGGCGGGTTTCTGCGGCAGCGAGGCGATTCCGGCGCGGGCGGCGGCCCAGCGCTCGTCGGTGGGCTGCCAGTTGGAGGTTTGGAGGTCGGAGGCAAGCCAGATTTCGGCGCGACCGGTGGTTTCCGCGAGGTATTCGGCGGCGCGGTCGAGCAGGGCGGGGAAATCCGCGGCGGAGTCGGTGGCGGAGGTGGAAGAGAGCTCGGTGAGGATGTCGGGGGAGGGGATTTCCTGTGGCTGCCTGCTGGCGCTGTCGATGAGGACGAGGCGGGCGCCGCCAAGGCTGGCCATGGCGTCGCGGACTTGCTGGATGACGATTTGCCGCCGCGGGTCGAGGCCGT
The DNA here is from genome assembly GCA_040880785.1 of Akkermansiaceae bacterium. GTDB lineage: Bacteria > Verrucomicrobiota > Verrucomicrobiia > Verrucomicrobiales > Akkermansiaceae > Luteolibacter. The sequence continues at coordinate 11,620 of JBBEEL010000092.1, forward strand.
CGCCGGGGCGGGTTTCCATGGAGGCGGAGCGGTCGAGGAGGAGGACGACAGTGTCGATGGAGCCGCCGCCCCAGCCGATGAGGCCGGAAGCGATGGGCCGCGCGGCGGCGAAGGCGAGCGCGGCGATGGCCAGGGCGCGGCAGGTGAGGATAAGGATGTGGCGGAGCTTTTTCTTGCCGCGGGACTCGCGGGTCGCCTTGAGCAGGAACTGCATGGCCGCCCACTGGATCGTCTTGTGGCGACGCTTGTTGATCAAATGGATCGCCACGGGGACGGCCGCGGCGAGCAGTCCCCAGAGGAGCAGCGGTGAAAGGAAAGTCATTCGAGGGAAAACCTAGGTGCTAAATTCGAAAGGCCAAGTGAAGAGGCAGGGGAATTCAAGGGAAGTGGGACTCGGCGATGTGCTGCTCGAAATCCATGGATTCGTGGAGGATCCGGGCGATCTCGACGGTGTGATCGCGAAGGCGGTAGAAATAGACTCTTTGACAAAAATGATTGCCGTTATTCTCCATGGTTTGAGAAACGCCTTGGGACGGATTTCATGGTGACAGCGAAACGCGGAGACGCAGAGGCCGGGGAGAGAGTCGCAGAGAAATGAAAACACCCAGATCTGCCTCCGCGCCTCTCTCTGTGATCTCCGCGACTCCGCGTTTCGTTTCGTTTAGGAAAAGACTTCTGGCAAGGGGTCTAGATTCGTTTGATTTCTTGGATTCGTGGTTCCTTGTCACCCTAATGCGGTTTCGCTGCGAAGAGAAGGCGCGGGAAGGAACGGGTTTGCGACGATGCGGTCGCGAGCGGACGACAAGAGTTCGAGATAGGCGTCGGCTTGGTCGAAATCCCATTTCCGAATCGTGTATCTGAAAATGGATTCAAGGTCCCGCTCAGCGAAGCTCGATGCCCGGAAATCGTTCATGGTGTCATGGGAACTCCGCTTTTACCTGGGCCAGAATCTCCTCGAATGTCCTCGTGGAAAACTCGCCGCGATCCAGGGCGTCGAAGCCTTTGGCGACTTCCTGCTTGAGGTGGTCGTATTTCAGTCCGGCCATGGAATCGTAGTCCTCCTTGGAGGTCAGGATAAACTCCGGGCGGCCGTGTTTGGTGATCGTGACAGGTCCGGTGCGGGCGGTATCGAGGACATGGCCGAGCTTCTGCTTCGCTTCGTTGGCGGTGAAGGTTTTCATTTCATCTAAAATGGACGAAATGGATGAAATGGCAAGGGTGGAGTTTGTTTGCTGCGCTTGAGACCCTATCCTACTAAAAACGGTTCGCAGGGATGAGTTGAGGCATGGAGCGGCGGATCAGAATCCGCCGCTGACCATGGGAAGCCGATGTGAAATGCGTCTCGCCACCAGCCATCCCCACCCAAGATCGACGTTCCCCCACCTCATCCGTAACAAAGAATAGTAAGCATCGATCCCCATTTCAGCCATAAATCTCAATCCATATGGGCATTTGACAGCAAACCAGTAAAATTCCGTCAATGAAGACGACATTTGATTTGCCACCTGAACTTGTCCGCGAGGTCAAGCTGCGGGCAGTGCACGAAGGCCGCAAGCTCAAGGACGTGGCTGCGGAACTGCTGAAACGAGGACTGGCCGATCCGGGCAGACTCGCGAAACAGAAGCCCTCGAAACCGCGCACTGAGATTCAGGCCAACGGTTTGCCCGTGATTCTCTGTGGGAAAGATGCTCCGGTCAGCCGGATGACCACCGAAGAATTGCTCGCCCTCGAACAAGAAACCCTATTCCGGGAGGATCTCCAACGTGTCGGCCGTGCTTTATGATTCCAACGTGTGGGTCGTCTCTGACCAGAAGGCGTCGTTCTTCCCTTTGATCCTTTGACTCTTTTACCCTTTATTCTTCGGGGAGCACACGTGCCCTCGCGTGCGGTTTTCAGCGCCCCTCGCTGAAAACATGCGTCTGCTAAAATGGAACGTCTTTCCGTGATGCCAGCCCACCCTGCCGCGAGGGCGCGACAGGGAACACGCGATGGCGCGTGTGCTCCCGGTGCGGATGGCGAAAGACCGCAAGCTGTTCACGACCGCGCAGTCCGCAGTTCAGCGCCCGCGCCCTCAACGAATGCGGGCGCATGGTTGGCGGCTGGCTCAAGAGCCGTGGCGGCAACCGAAGCGAAGCGGAGATGGGCGGACTCTGAAATCCGATCTTCTCCGCCAAATTGTATCCGCCAAGCCCAGCCTCGACAAAACGCGCAATCTGATTTAAGACTACGACATGAGATACGCAGTGATGCTTGAGCAACTACCTGCCGGAGAAGGGATGCCGGGATATTACTACGCCCATGTCCCAACCCTTAGCCTGACGACGCATGGCTTGGGCATCGAAGGTGCCTTGGAGGCCGCTCGCGATTTGGTGACCCTGTGGAATGAAGAGATCCGTGCCCATGGTGAAACGGTCATCACCCCATCTGAGGCAATCCTCGCTACTGTCGAAGTTGCCTGACATGCCGCACAAAGCAAAAGAAGTGCTGCGTAAGTTGAAGCGCGCAGGGTTTGAGGAAAGGCGGCAGAGCGGCTCGCACTTGGTGCTTCGGCACGATAATGGAAGGCAAACTTATTTGCCGATGCATACGGGAGACGTGCCCACCGGAACATTCAAGGCCATCCTCAAGCAAGCAGGTATCTCGGAAGAGGAATTCCGCGATTTGTGAAGCATGGGTGCATCATGCCTTGGTGAGCGTCATGGCAGGGGTGGCGCAAAGCCCCTGCGGCCGCGCCGTCTCGGGGACCAGCCCGGAAGTCCAGAGCGGGTATTTGCCGAATGGCAGAAACCCGGTCGAATAAGCCGCAGCCGGAGGCGGCTGGTAGCCTGCGAATGCGGGCGAAGGCCGTTTCCGGTTTTTGGCAAGGCGGTGGATCTGGAGCTTTCCACGCTCTTGGTCGGGGAGCCGGGAGTGGGGAAGACGGGTTTGGTGGAGGGATTCGCGCAACGGGTGCATGGCGGCGGATTGCCGGAGGAGCTGCGCGGCACACGGGTGATCGAGAATTCCCTGACCGCGATCCGGAAGCACCCGCGCCCGGAGTTGCAAAGGTAGCCGTTCTAAATGGCCACTTTCCCATCTCCCGCTGCGGGCGGGAACGCCCGCTTGACTCAAGGCGCGGAGACGCACCTGCTCCCTAATGCTTCGATTTCGGCAGCCTGGCGGTGAGGAAGTCGCGGAGGAGCGGCTCCAGCGGGGTGTCGGTGGTGACGAGTTGGTAGTCGGCGGAGGCATCGTGGCACTTGGCGCGGACGGCGGTTAGGAAATCACGGAGGGCGGCCTTGTATTCGTCGGCGATGAGATTCGGCTCGGCGACGAGGGCGGTGCCGTCCTCGAGATCGACAAAACGGTGCGGGCGGTCGAACTCGAAGCCGATTTCCTGCGGGTCCATGAGGTGGAAAACAGAGATGTCGTGCTTGCGGTAGCGGAGGTGCTGGAGCGCGTCGCCGAGGGCGGCAGGGTCGGTGAAGAGGTCGGATAAAATGACGACGAAGGCGCGCTGGCCGATTTTCTCCGCGATCGTGTGGAGGGCGGTGATGAGACCGGTTTCCCCGGAGGGCTGGACTTTTCCGAGGGTGGTGAAAAAGCGTTCGAGGTGGGCGGCGCGGCGGCTGGGCGGGACTTCGAGGTGGAGCTTGTCGGTGCAGATCGAGAGCCCGGCGGCATCGCCCTGGTTGACGAGGAGATAGGCGAGGGAGGCGGCAATGCGGCGGGCGCACTGGATTTTCGGCTCGCCACCGCCGGTGAAGTTCATGGAGCCGGAGGCATCGACGACGAAGTAGGCGCGGAGGTTGGTGTCGGCCTCGAATTCTTTGATGTAGAATCGATCGGAACGGGCAAAGGCCTTCCAGTCGAGGCGGCGGGTGTCGTCGCCGGCGACGTATTTCCGGTATTCGGCGAATTCAACGGAGGATCCGCGGTGGGGCGAGCGGTGTTTTCCGGCGACGTTGCCCATCATCGGCACGCGCGACTCGATCGGCAGCGAGCCGAGGCGGGAAAGCAGGGTGTTGTCTAGGAAATCGTGCACGATTTTAGAGTTAAGAGGCCAGAATCAAGAGTCAAGAGAGAGGGGAGACGGTGGCTTTAGGTGGCCGATGAAGCCGTTGAGCATCCGGGAGATTTCCCTTGTTTCGTCGATCATGGCGTCGGTGTTGTTGAATGGCTCTTGCTCGAGTTCGCGACAAATTTCTCGGTGAATCATGAGCTGTGTGCGAAGCTCGCCGCAGGAGCCTTTGCTGTAGTTGAGAAATCTTGAAAAATCTGCTTCGGACGCCCGCTCATCGCCTTCCGCAATATTGGAAGGAATCGAAATGGCCGAGCGCTGGATCTGGTCTTTCAAAGCAAAGTCCCGCGATCTGTGCGAAGCGACGCAGACATTCACCGCCAATCGGCAGCCACGCTTCCAAACCTCCAGATTTTCAAAATTATGATTCATAAGGGCTCTATTTCTTAATTCTTATCTCTGTCTCTTAATTCTTATCTCTACCCCTTGATTCTGGACTCTTGCCTCTT
>JBBEEL010000092.1:16228-18554 GCA_040880785.1 Akkermansiaceae bacterium
CGCATTTCCTGGATCAGCCGGGCGACGATCTTCTTGGACGTCATACCCTGCGACTCGGCGGAGAAGTTAGTGATGACGCGGTGGGTGAGGACCGAGGAGGCGACGGCTTCAAGGTCTTCGAGCGATGCCATGTAGTTGCCGCGAAGTGCGGCGCGGGATTTGGCACCGAGGATGAGATATTGCACGGCGCGCGGACCGGCCCCCCAGCCGACGGTATCTTTAATCCATTGCGGCGACTCGGGCTCGCCGGGGCGCGTCATGCGGACGATTTTCACCGCGTAGTCGTAAAGGTGCTCGGGGACCGGGACGCGGCGGACGAGTTGCTGGAAGGCGATGACTTTTTCCCCGTCGAGCAGGTGGTTCAGGGTTTGGCGGGCGCTGCCGGTGGTGGCGCGGGCGATTTCCTTTTCCTCGGCGGCCGACGGGTAGCTGACCTCAATGAGGAACATGAAACGGTCGAGCTGGGCTTCCGGCAGCGGATACGTGCCTTCCTGTTCGATCGGGTTTTGGGTGGCAAGGACGAAAAACGGCGGCGGCAGCGTGTAGGTGCTGCCGAGAACAGTGACCTTGTTTTCCTGCATCGCCTCGAGCATGGCGGACTGGGTCTTGGCGGGCGCGCGGTTGATTTCGTCGGCCAGAACGATGTTGGCAAAGACCGGGCCCTTGATGAACTGGAACTCGCGCCGGCCGCCGACGCCGGATTCCTGGATGATGTCGGTGCCGGTGATGTCGGCGGGCATCAGGTCGGGCGTGAACTGGATGCGGTTGAAGGAAAGGTCGAAGGTCTTCGCCACGGAGGAAACCAGCAGGGTCTTGGCGAGGCCGGGGACCCCCATCAACAGCGCGTGGCCCCGGGCGAAGAGGCAGATGGCAAGTTCTTCGATGACCTGGTCCTGACCCACGATGGCCTTGGCAAGCTCGGCGCGGAAGGCTTGGTAGGTTTTTCCGAGCTCATCGATGGCGGCAACGTCATCGGGTGGAAGCGGATTGCTTAGGTCTTGATAAGATTCCATGGAGGGTAGGTAAGTGAATGCGAAGCTAGAAGCGCTGCTTGTTTTGTCCAGTAGGGAAGAAGGTGGAGATGAGATTCAAGATTAGAGAATCCAGAACCCGTCCAAGCCCGGCCTCGACAAAGCACGCACCTTGATGCAATTTTACCCACATGATTTTCAGCGCCGTCATTACCGAAGCCGAGGAAGGCGGCTACGTGGCCTACAACCCCGAGACGGGAACCACGACCCAAGGCGAGTCCTTTGACGAAGCGATCACCAATCTGCGCGAAGCCACAGAGCTGTATTTGGAGGAATTTCCAATGACGGGGAAACGTCCGGCGGTCTTAACCTGTTTCGAAGTCCCCCATGCCCAGGCTGCCGGTTGTTAGCGGGAAGGAGTGCCGGAAGGCGCTCGGGCGGCTGGGATTCGAGGAAACCCGGCAGCGGGGCAGCCATCTCGTCATGCGGCGGGGAGAATCCGGCTGCGTGGTGCCGATGCACGGCGAGATCAAAACCGGAACCTTGTCTGGAATTCTGAAGCAAGCGGGCGTGAGCGCGGACGATTTCATCACTGCGCTGAAAGGCTGAGAGATCTGGTTAAGTCCAAGAGACGACTGACTGCCCGGGCGAAAGCAGCCTCCGGCATCATTGAGAAGTATTTGGCAAAACCCGCGTAAATTTTCCATTTACCGCTTGCCAGTGCTCCGCCGTCTGCTAAATCACCCGCCCCGCGGAGTCGCCAGAGCAGTCTGGACACCCTCTCGCGCTCACGCGAAATCACGCACATCATGGCACGTATCCTAGGTATTGAAATTCCCAATGAGAAGCGCATCGAAGCTTCTCTGCCCTACATGTTTGGCATCGGTCGCCCGACGGCGGCGAAGATTCTTGAACACGCCGGCATCGACCCGAACATCCGCACTGGCCAGCTCAGTGAGGACCAGCTCGTCCGCATCGCCCAGGTGATCCAGGCCGAGTCGATCATGGTGGAAGGCGATCTCCGTCGCGAGCGCCAGTCCCAGCTCAAGCGGCTGACCTCCATCAACTGCTACCGTGGCATCCGCCACAAGCGCGGTTTGCCGGTCCGCGGCCAACGCACCCGCACCAATGCCCGCACTCGCAAGGGCAAGAAGAAGACCGTGGGCGTTAAGAAGTAATTTTTTGAATCATGTCTGACGAAACCACACCAAATTCCGCCGAAACACCGGCGGTTGAGCCCGTAGCAGCTCCAGCACCCGCCATCCCATCCGCTCCAGCACCTGAAGCGGCCGCCCATGAGGGCGCGCCGAAAAAGGAAGCCAAGCGCGACATCTTCGCCGAAATCGGCGGCGGTG
>JBBEEL010000093.1:0-17783 GCA_040880785.1 Akkermansiaceae bacterium
CTTCCTGCTCGCGGGTGAGCAGGGGGACTTGGCCCATCTGTTTGAGATACATCCGAACCGGGTCGTCGAGGATGTCGAGCTTCTGGTCGGCCTTGACATCTTCTTCCTCGCCATCGCCTTCGTCCCGCTTCTTGTCCTTGTAGCGGTCCACCTCGGAGGCGTCGATGATGTCGAACTCCATGTTGCGGAGCCGCTCCATGATCGCCTCGACGTCGTCGGGATCGACGAGGTCGTTGGGCAGAATTTCGTTGATGTCGTCGTAGGTCAGGTAGTCCTGCTCCTTGGCGAGCTTGATGAGTTCGCGGATTTTTTCCTGGATTTCAGGGGTGTCGATCCGACGCTTGTTGGATTCAGCAGCCTTGGTGGTCGCCTTGGTCTCGCCCGAGTGGGTGGTTTCCTTTTTCCCCTTGGCGGGTGCCGCCGGTTTGGCGGCGGATTTTGCGGCGGGGGAGGGTGCGGCAGGTTTTTCGGCTGATTTCGCCGGGGCCTTGGCAGCAGGTCTGACCGGGGCCTTGGCCGCGGTTTTCGCCGGGGCCTTGGCCGCGGTTTTCGCCGGGGCATTGGCAGCAGGTTTTACCGGGGCTTTGGCTACGGTTTTCGCAGAGGGCTTTGTCACGGCGGCTTTAGCTGGCTGTTTTACCTCTGGCGGGGTGGAGGACTCCTTGGGGGCAACAACCAAGATTCGCTTCTTGGCCGATTTGGCTGGCGTTGCCTTGGCCGACTTGGCTGGAGTTACCTTGGTCGGTTTGGCTGGAGTTACCTTGGCCGCTGAAATCCCCCCCGTCTTGGCTTTCTTCGGTGTGGATTGCGTCGGTTCGGCCGTGCCGGGAACCTTAATCTGAGGCTTTACGACGGGTTTCTTGGAAGAAGCTTTGGGAGAAGACATGGAATGTAAAACGCTGGTGTCGAAAATTAGAATACACCCCACCTATCCTAGGGGCTCCGTGAGAAATGCGGTGCGGGGCGGAATGAAGAGGTGGAGCCTTGACTCGTCAAGACCTTTCTCGCGACTGGCCGCCCGGTCAATTTTCCGCTCGGGTTTTCCGCCGCACAAGGGTTTGCTGGGATCTTTTGGATTTCCAGTTTCAAATCCCCGAAAACCGCTCTAGCTTGCCTCCCAGCACATGATCACGCTCACCTCCAAAGCCACCGAAGAACTCGGCAAACTACTGGCCAGCCACGGCACCTCACCCGAATCCGGTCTGCGCCTCGCCGTGCGCCGCGGCGGTTGTGCCGGTTGGCAATACGAAATGAAGGTAGCCCACCCCGAGCCCGGCGACGAGATTGTGGAATCAGGAGCCGCACGGGTGATCGTGGCCGCCGATAGTCTCGAGCGTCTGCGCGGTTGTGAAATCGACTACTCCGACGACCTGACCGACGCGGGATTCAAGATCCAGAACCCAAAAGCCGCCCGGGCCTGTGGTTGCGGCACCTCATTCGAGGTGGCTGACGAGGCCCCCGGTGCCAGCGCCGTCCCGGACGGCGAGGCCTGCGGCACGCGCTAAATACCTTCTACCGCCGTGCCCCGCACCGTCGAAGAGCCACCACCGAGCCGCCCCGCCTATTTCTGGTGGCTGCTCGCCAATGCCCTCGCGCTTTGTTTCGCCATCGTCACTTGGACGCTTTGCCTGCATATTTTCGGTAACCCGGAGATCCCGCGGAACTATCAGATCCTCGGCAAGCTCGGGCGTCTCCCCGAACTGAAGCGCTACACGGTGTTGGATGTGCCCAACGGAAATTCTTGGGCCCCGCGCGAACTCTACAAGCATTATTTCGGCTATACCGAACCACAGCGCAACCGCGCCAATACGCTGCTGATGCGAAATTACCTCACCAATTTCGACCGACCCTTGTTGCTCACCTACATCGAGGGGGACTTTCAGGTGGAAAAAATCCACCGCCTCGGTGCAGAGGATTTTTTCAATCCCGGCGTCGCCGTCCGCGCTCGTGCGCTGGTCAAGCCGGATGACTTCACCAAGGCTCTGCCCTATCCGGTGATCATCGAATATATTTTTCCGACCACCGAAGCCGACGCCGCGGATTCGTTCAAAACCAACGACGTCTTGGCGGTTAAAAAAAGCCCCAACTGCGCGGCCGTGGTGCATATTTCCAAGATTACCGAAGACGACGCACCTGCCTTGTTACTCACCGTGATCCCCATCGCCTACGGGACCTATGACATCGGCGAGTCCGACTCCTTCCAAATTGAGCCGCCCCAGAAACTCCGCCCTGCCGCGGGATTCCCGGTTTTCAAAAACGACCCCGGAGCCCCCAGAAGTTAGCCCCCGGGAGCGCTGAGCCCCAGCTGGGCAAATCGGAGTCTCCGCCTGGCGCCGTTCCACAATCTTTGCCCCGCCCGGGACAAAGATTGTGGAACGGTGCGGGCTTCGTGTGCCAAACTACTTCCCGAACTGCTAATGGAAAATCTGCCATTTGGCGGCATCGGGTCAGGATGTCTGACCTGCGCGGCAGGAGCACGGAGGGATGCATGGCAGGCCTCCATACCGTTAGCGATGGGCTGCTAGATCCTGAGCTTGCCGCGGCTCAACGCGTCCTGGTTGAGCTTCTCGCAGACGATCCGGCAGAGCTCGAGAACCATCGGGTCGGCGATGGCGTAGAGCACCTGCGTGCCCAGCTTGCGGCGGGTCACCAGGCCGGCGTGGTGGAGGCTTTTCAGCTGCTTCGAGACGTTTGCCTGGCTGGTGTGGAGTTCGTCCACGATCCTGGTCACGCTCAGCTCGCCGGCCTTGAGTTCTTGGATGATCGCCAGCCGCGTCGGCTCCGCGAAGGCGCGGAACAGGTTGGCGACGCGTTCGAGCTGATCGAGTGAAAGCTTCATTACAAAAATACTTAATGCAAAAATTTTCACATGCAATTATAACTATGTAGCGATATGGTTATTTAGCTCTCCGCTGAAAATCCTCGCTAAAATCATAAGCACCAATGAAAATTCAAGCCACCGAACTCAACGCTTCCCTCAAGTCAGCCAAGCGCGTCGCCCTCATCGACGTGCGCACACCCGCCGAACACGGCGAGATCCATATTGAAGGCTCGGCCTTGATGCCGCTCGACCGTCTCGACGGCGCTGCCGTGAAATCCGCCGCGGCGGGTGCGGAGCAAACCGTGATCATCTGCCGGAGCGGCAAGCGCGCTGAGCAGGCCTATCAGAAGCTGGTGGCGGCCGGTTGCGAGGATCTCCTTATTCTCGATGGCGGCATCACCGCTTGGGAAAGCGCGGGGCTCCCGGTGAGTCGCGGGCGCAAGGCGATGTCGCTGGAGCGGCAGGTGCGGGTGGCGGCCGGGGCACTGGTAGTTGCGGGCGCGGTTCTAGGCACCTGGCTGCATCCGGGGTTTTACGCCCTAAGCGCCTTTGTCGGTGCCGGACTCGTCTTTGCGGGCATCACCGACTCGTGCGGCATGGCGATGCTTCTAGCAAAAATGCCTTGGAACCAACGGACCGGCATCCAGTGTGCCGGAAATTCCTGTTCGCTCTGAATATCCAACTAACTAAAATCATGTTTTTGCGTCAAATCACTGATTCCTCCCTCGCGCAGAATGCCTATCTCATCGGCTGCCAGCGCAGCGGCGAGGCCATCCTGATCGATCCCGAGCGCGATCTCGACCGCTACTTTCAGGTGGCGGAGGAAAATGACCTGCGGATCGTGGCGGTGGCCGACACCCACATCCACGCGGACTACCTGAGCGGCGCGCGCGAGCTGGTCGAGCGTCATGGAGCCATCGCCTACCTCTCGGAGGAGGGCGGGCCGGAATGGCAATTCGAGTGGGCGAAGGGCAATACCAAGGCGCGGTTCCTCAAACACGGTGAGATTTTCCGGGTGGGAAACATCGAGTTCAAAGCGTTGCTCACGCCCGGTCACACGCCGGAGCACATGAGTTTCCTTGTCACTGACCACGGTGCTGGAGCGGACGTGCCGATCGCTTTGCTAACGGGCGATTTCATTTTCGTCGGCGACGTCGGTCGTCCGGATCTGCTGGAGAGTGCCGCGGGCCAGGCCGGGGTGATGGAACCCAGCGCCCGCACCCTCTACGCCAGCCTGCGGGAGACCGAGCGACTGCCTGGGCACCTGCAGATCCTGCCCGCCCACGGTGCGGGAAGCGCCTGTGGCAAGGCGCTGGGTGCCGTCCCTATCAGTGTGCTGGACTATGAGCGGAAATTCAATCCGGCCTTCCGCGAGGCGCTGACGACCGGCGAGGATGATTTTGTGAAAAGCATCCTCGCCGGCCAGACCGAGCCGCCGCGCTATTTCGCCCGCATGAAACGCGATAACAAGGTCGGCCCCGCTTTGCTAATTGATGGAAAACTGCCCGCACCCGTGAGGGTCACCGCGGCGGAAATCGAGCCGTGGATCGGTGGAAAAGACCGGGCGATCCTCGACCTGCGCGAGGACCGCGCCGCCTTCGCCGCGAGCCATCTCGCAGGCTCCTTGTTCGCGCCGATGCCGGGCGGCAAGCTATCCGTCGCCGCCGGTTCCTATCTGGATGAGTCCGCGCGGATTTTGTTAGTTGTGAAAAATGAGTCGCAGGTTGGGGAAGCCGTGCGCCAGCTTGTCCGAATCGGGTTGGACCGGGTGGAGGCGTGGATCCCAGTGGATGAAGCGCTCACGCATTCCGCTGTCAGTTATCGACAAATCGCACCGTCCGAGCTTCCGGAAAACGTGGTGGTGCTCGATGTCCGCGGCGCGGATGAATATGCAGCCAGCCACGTCAAGGGGGCGAAAAACATTGCCTACACCCGCCTCGCGGCGCGCGTGGACGAGCTGCCAAATGGTGCACCGCTCTTCGTGCATTGTGCCAGCGGACTCCGCGCGGCGATCGCTTCCGCCTACCTGGCGGGCCTTGGCCGCGATGTCGTCCAACTCGACGGGCCGTTTTCGGAAATACCGGCAGCCTTAAAATCATGAACACGCTTGCGCTGCTGGGCGCGTTGGCGATCGGTCTGGCCCCGGCCTGACCCGTGCGGGCGGTAGCGTCCTCACCTTGCCGAAGTCCGCACGCTAGCTTGGAAAAAATGAAGCGTGATCGGGCTTGATCGGGGCGGGGATGCGAAAGAGCATTCAACCAGCAACGCATTCAATCAAATATGATTCAACCGAAACAACCGCCTAGCAAAGAGCAAATCGCTGAGTTGGAACTATTCGTAGGTTTGGGCATCGAGCAAATTTTCGTGGTAACCAGCGCGGCGCAAGCGCAGAAGGCCTTCTCCGAACTGGAGCGGGTGGGGGAGGTGGGGTTCGATACGGAATCCAAGCCAACATTTTTCAAGGGCCAGACATCCGAGGGACCGCATGTCTTGCAGTTTTCCACCACCGATTGTGCGTATATTTTCCAATCCCATGTAAAGGAGTCGCTGCCGGTGATCATGCGCCTGCTCGAGTCCACCGAGATCAAGAAAATCGGTTTCGGCCTGCGAGGTGATCTCAGCCACATTGCGAACCGCTTCGGGATCCGGGCGAGCGCGATCATTGATCTGGACCGCTCGTTTAAAAACCTCGGCTACCGCAACTCGGTCGGCGCGAAGTCGGCCATCGCGATTCTTTTTGAACAGCGGATGTTGAAATCAAAAAGCACGACGACATCGAACTGGGCGAGCATGCGACTGACCGATAGACAGTTGTTGTATGCGGCCAACGACGCGTATGTAGCGCTCAAGGTTTACCACGCGCTGAACGCGGCGGAGCAGGACGCGGCTCGTTAGGTGCCGGTGTCGCGCCACGTGGCCCAGGCGTCTCGTCCTGCCCGGATCCAATACGAACCAAGCGCTACCGGGATTGGATTTTTTCATGCTAAGACGCGGCAACGACCACCTTGCCGTCCACCATCAGCCCCGCGCGGTGGAGACGCTGGATCGCGGCTTCTTCGATCGGGCTCTCCGGGCCGATCGCGAGCTTGAGCAATTTCAACACGCCGATGGTGATCGGCCGAAGAACCGGGAGGGGTAGCGAGCGCAGCCCGATCATGTCCTGATAGTCTTCTGGCAGTGAGGCCACGGCTGCTTGGAAAAGCAGCGCATACATCGGCCGCGAAGTGACCGGCAACGGCGGGTTCTGGATCCAACGGATCACCTCGCGGGTGTCATCGTTCACGACCAACTCGGGTTGGTAGCGGCGGAGATCGGCCAGCAGCGAGGCCTCATCCATTGGCACCTCCGTCAGGCCGAGCGGCTCTACGGACTTCGCCCACAGCCGGATGTAGGCATCCGCACCACCGGGCAATGGGCGGGTGGAGAAATTCTGGTGGCTGCGCAAAAAGGAGTCCATGAACGCAATGTGCACCCAGCGGAGCAAATCCTGATCCACGGCGCGGTAACCACGCACCTCGCCGGCGGCGCTTTGATAAATTCCTTTCACGCGATCATGCATCCGGTTGACCCGCGCCGCCTCGGCCGCGAGCGCCTCATGGGAGCCATAGGTGGTGACCGTCAACCAGCGGATGGTCCCGGAAAGCCTGCCGAGTGGATCGTCCTTGTAGCGGGAATGGCTGCGCACCCCGGCGAGGCTACCCGGGTGCAGTGCCTGCATCAAGAGGGCGCGCACCCCACCCACAAGCGTCGCCAGATCGGAATGCGCGATCCACGGGGCCTCGGTGGGTAAATAAAAGCCCGGCCCGTTTCCCGCCGCCACCACCTCCAGCCAAGGCGGAACACCATCCGGATCACCGGTGAGCAGTATCCGAAAGCGACGCGAAAAATATTCTTGGAGTGCGTTGTTTGCCAAAGTGACCGATGATAGTCCCATCGACGGATTTTTCACCTAAAAGAACCACAAAATTTTTGATAAACGGCCCCAAGCAACCGCTCTTCCACCATCCTTTCCCCATGCCCTCCACTTACCATGCCAGCACCCCTCTCACCGCCAGCGCGGAAACGATGTGCACCTTCCACAGTGACCCGAACAACCTAACCGAAGTCATGCCGCCGACCTTGAAACTGGTCGATCTAAAGACCGCTGGCCCGGCGCAGGAGGGACGGCTGATCGAGCTGCATTGCCGCGACTGGTGGATCATCCCCATGCGCTGGACCGCCCGCTGGAAAACGGTGCAGCCGCCGCACTTGCTGGTGGATGAAATGGTCAAGGGCCCCTTCACGGTTTTCATCCATGAGCATCGCTTCGACACGACTGACAGGGACAGCTGCGTCATGCATGACACGGTGACCTATCAATGGGGCCACTCCTGGTGGGGCAGGCTCGTTTCCGAGACCGCGGTGCGGTTTTACCTCACGCTGCTCTTCCGCTACCGCCACCACCGCACGCGGAAATGGGCGGCCGGTTCCGGGCAAGGCGCTTGAGCTGGAGATCCTCAAGGAATGGGTTTGGATTTTTCCGCCACAGAGGCGTATGCTCGTGCCGGACATGGAAGGATTTCGAGACGAACGGGTGAAACAGGTAGCGGTCGGAGCCGTCATCGTGGCCGTGATCGGCGTGGTGACAGTTTCCTTGCTGGTTGGTTGGCGCTCGCTGCCCGGGCTGCTGGGCGAATGGGTGGGGATCATGGTCGGGATCATGTCCACCCCGGTTTTCTTGGAAATTTCCTTTGCCATCGTGGGGCTGCTGATTGTTCTCGCCGTCAATCATTGGCGCCAGCACAAGGACGGCGACGAGCTCGTGTATCTCGAACAGGTGGACGGGCCGGACGCACCGGCGGATTTGCCGGATCAGGCGAAATGGGCCGTTTTCCGCGAAAAACCGCTGCCGGGAGACGAACCCTCGCTGCTCACGCAGGCGGAGGGGGCCTTCGCCATCGGCGACCATCAAGCCGCAGCGGATATCATCGCCCTGATGAACCGCGACGAACTGATCGAGCTGGAAGTGCTGCAACTGCGGCGGGATCTGGCGCAGGCAACCGGACGGCACGATCTGGCCAAACACCTGGAAATGGAAATCCGCAGCGTGACGCAGGAAGACCCGCCCCTGTGAAGTCTCGCCCATTTTGCTTTTTCAGCCAAGCCCGCTACCTGCCAGTCATTGCCCGCGCACGAGTGAGGATTTAAACCCAGCCATGGCCACCATGCTTCAATCGCCGGAAAAGGAACTGCGGTTTACCCGCTCCGGACAAGCCGCCTCATTCTGGGTGCTTGCCGCCGTATTCGCCGCCATGGCCATCACGCTGCTGGCGACGGCCATTTATCGCGACATCAACCCCCTGCTACCCCACCCGGTCTGGTCCTTGTTGCCGCTCACACTGGCCATGCTATCAACACGGTTGGCGCTGCGCCTGACCCGCCACGCGTATTTGATCCTGACGCCGCTTGGCATCGAGATTTTCCCGTTTTTCAGGCCGGCACACGGCATGCGATTGGTTGTCTGGCAGGAAGTCGTCACCGCGGAGGTCAACGAGCGGCTGACGCGCCTGACCCTGCATCACAACCCGGAAAAATCCTCGGGCATCCACCTCTCACTCACGCCGATCCGGGCAGACCGCCGCCGCCTGCTCGCTAAAGCAGTGATCGGCCGTCTCGCCTAGCCCCCAGATCCTTGACTCTGGATTCTTAACTCTGGATTCTGGACTCTTAACTCTGTCTGGGATTCTTAATTCTTGATTCTTAATTCTCAACTCTCCCATCGTCCGCCCATGCGTCCCCATTCCCGACAAATTCTCACGGTGGAAGAAGCCTTCGGCCAAAACGGTTGGCATTGCGAACTGGTGGAGGGCCGCGAGGTCCTCCGCGCCGGCTTCGATGCCCACCACACCCGGGTGGACATGATCGCCCAGGCCTACCCGCAGCTCAACGCACTGAGCATCGTTTCCGAGTCGCTCATGAATCTGGACTCCGACCACTTGCCACTCGTCTTGGAACTCCTCGCCCGCGCCAACAAACAGCTCACGCTCGGTGGCTTCGAGTATGACCTGGACCGCGAGTTTCTGGTCTTCCGCATCACCAATCTGTTTGAGCGGGAGAAATTCGACGCCGACATCATTTCCACCATGGTCCACTGCGCGATCGCCGAGTTGGACCGGATCACACCCTACGTCGCGGTCGTCAGAGGCACGCCCGCGGACCTGCTAGACGACCTGGATCTCGGCCGCCTGCTGATGCGGGAGGACCTCATCCCGCCCGTGCCCGGCGACGAGGAAGAGGAGTATTGAGACCTTGCCCGGTTATAAATACTTGTCCGTCACTGCTCCTTCGCTGGCGGTGGAGACGAGCTTCGCATACTTGGCCAGCACACCGCGGGTGTAGCGCGGCGCGGGCTGCGTCCAGGCGGCTTTGCGGCGGGCGATTTCCACGTCGGATAGATTGACGTCGATCCGGTTGTTGATGGCGTCGATGGAAATTTCATCGCCCTCTTCAAGCAGTCCGATCGTGCCGCCGCAAAAGGCTTCCGGCGTGATGTGGCCGACCACAAACCCATGGCTGCCGCCAGAGAAGCGGCCGTCGGTGATGAGCGCGACGTCCTTGCCGAGACCCATGCCCATGACGGCGCTGGTGGGGCCGAGCATTTCGCGCATGCCCGGGCCGCCTTTCGGGCCTTCCAGGCGGATGACGATGACGTCGCCCTTGTGGATGTTACGGGAAAGGATGGCGGCCATGGCGGCGTCCTCGGAATCAAAAACCCGGGCCTTGCCGGTAAAGGTTTGGCCTTCCTTGCCGGAAATTTTCGCCACCGCGCCGCCTTCCGCCAGGTTCCCGTAAAGAACGCGCAGGTGGCTGTCCTTTTTGATCGGGTTACTGAGCGGGCGGATGATCTCCTGCCCCTCGGGATACGACGTGGTGAATTTCTCGATGTTCTCGCGCATCGTGCGACCGGTGACCGTCATGCAATCGCCATGCAGCAGGCCGCCATCAAGCAGCATTTTCATCATTGGCATCGTGCCACCGATCGCCACGAGAGCCGACATGGAGAAGCGGCCGGAAGGCTTGAGGTCGGCTAGAACCGGCACCTTTTTGCCGATCCGCTCGAAGTCGTCGATGGTGATGTCGATGCCTGCGGAGTGGGCGATGGCCGGGATGTGAAGCGCCGCGTTGGTCGAACCGCCGAGCGCGATGAGGACGGTGATGGCGTTCTCGAACGCCTCCTTGGTGAGAATGTCGCGCGGCTTGATACCGAGCTGGATGAGGTTGACGACGGCTGCTCCGGCGTCGAAGCAGTCGCGCATTTTATCGTCGGAAACGGCGTTCTGGGCGGAGCTGTTAGGCAGGGACATGCCAAGCGCCTCGATCGCGCTGGCCATGGTGTTGGCCGTATACATGCCGCCGCAGGAACCGGCGCCGGGGATGGCGCAGGACTCGACGGTTTCGAGCTCCTCGTCGGTGTATTCGCCATTGGCATGCTTGCCGACGGCTTCGAAGACGGAAACGATGTCGAGGTCCTTCTGCTCGCCCTTGATCGTGGCGCAGCCGGGCAGGATCGTGCCGCCGTAAACAAAGACGGACGGGCGGTTCATGCGCGCCATGGCCATGAGACAACCGGGCATGTTCTTGTCGCAACCACCGATCGCGACGAAGCCGTCCATCCCTTCGCAGCCGACGACCGTTTCGATAGAGTCAGCGATGACCTCGCGGGAAACGAGCGAGTATTTCATCCCCTCGGTGCCCATCGAGATTCCATCGGAAATGGTGATGGTGTTGAAAATGATGCCTTTCCCGCCGGCGGCGTCGGCCCCCTTCGACGACTCGATCGCGAGCTTGTCGATGTGGATGTTGCAGGGCGTGACCTCGCTCCAGGTGGAGGCGATGCCGATTTGTGGCTTGGCGAAATCTTCTTTTTTAAATCCAACGGCGTAGAGCATGGCGCGGCTGGGAGCGCGGTCGGGGCCGTCAACCAAGAGGCTGGAAAAGGGGCGGGTGGTGTCTTTGTGCATCGCGGGCGCAGCATCTTGCCAAGGATGGGGCGGCGTCAAGGGCGCAGGCGCGCGACGGGAACTTCAGGCATCCGGAGCGAGCCGGTCGGAAAATGTCGTGGCCGCTACAGGACCGGCAAACCGCTGGCCCCAACCAACGACTCGCCACAATCTTTGTCCCGGCCGGGACAAAGATTGTGGAGAAGACTTGCTTTCAAGCACCTGTCGCGAGGCGAAAGAATTTCAGATTTTCGCATTTTCTAACTCCGGTTTCCCGGCATGCTCAGTGGCGTGGATTTAATCACGCAAGCCTTGTTGGGAGCGGCACTTGGGCAGCGAGTCATGAGCAAGCACCTGGGCAAGCGGGCGCTGGCTTGGGGCGCGCTCTTCGGCGTGATTCCGGAGCTCGACGTGCTCCTTTATCCGTTCTTGGACACCGCGCGGAAGCTGGCCTGGCACCGCGGGCCGAGCCACTCGCTGCTAATCATGGCTCTCGGAGCCTTGCTGATTTCCCGCCCCCTCGCGACCCTGTGGAAACCCGAGAAAATCTCCCGCACACGGGCCGGAACCTTCGTATTCCTCGTCTGGGGCGGCCATCTGCTGCTGGATTGTCTCACCACTCAGGGTGCCAAACCGTTGTGGCCTATGAGTGATCGAATTGTTAGTTTAAATATTATGTTTCATACGGACGTTTTATTTCTTCTTATACTATTATTTTCAGTGCTTTTACTATTTTTTTTACGGGAAAATAAGAATAAAGTTCCGCGCGCTAAGAGAACCGCTCCGGGCGGCGCGGAGGGCCGCCGGATCTGCCACTGGGGGCTGGGCCTGAGCGCCGGTTACGCCCTGCTCGCGGTGGCGATGAAATTGACGGCGTCGGCAGGATTCGAGGCCGACTTGGCGCGGCGGGGGACGAAATTCGAGCGCCGGATGGAGGCGCCGATGCCTTACAACATCCTGCTGTGGCGGTCGGTGGTGGACCGTGGCGACGAGTTCTGGGTCGGCTACCGCAGCGTGTTTGAGTTTCACACCAGCCCGGTGCGTTGGACGGTTTATGGCAAGGGAACGGAAGCGCTTGCGGACGTGGTGCACCTGCGGGAAACCAAAACACTGATGGCACATACCGGCGGTTGGTGGCTGGCCCGGCCCCATGCGAAAGGCGCGTGGATTGGCGACCTGCGGCACCCGGAGGCCCGCATCTGGGGAATGAAAAAAGGCGCGGTGGACAGCCGTTTGGCGTTCTCCTGGGTGTTAGACACCGAGGCAAAGCACGACCGCCTGCGCCCGACCGCCACCCCGGCCCATGCCGCCGAGGGATTCCTGCGCCGAATGATCGCGCGGATCGGTGGTAAGCGCGATTCGTGGGAAGCCAATCCCCGGCTGGCCGGCGTGGTCGGCAGCTTGCCGGAATTCCTGCCGGTGGAGCCGTAGCCACGTATTTTCACGGATGCCAGACTGACGAAAATCGAGGCTTCCGTCGGCGCGCGAATGGGCTATGGGTTTCTCCAGTGAGATTGATTTTTCTATTGCTGGCCACGACCCTTGCCGCAGACGCCGCGCCGAACGACCCCGGCGGTGCGGCCATCGACTTTCTGGAAAAAGTCCGCAACCGGAAGCTCGACCTCAAGCCCGGCGGCGATACCGCGCTTGCGGCCAGCACGGTCGAGGGAAAAAAGCAACGCATCGCCCGCCGCCTTGAGCGGATGGCGCGCGATTTGGGAAGCGACCCGCTGGAAGTCGCGGCGGTGAAGGAAGATGAAAATTACGCCGCCGTGCTGGTGCGCAAAAGCGGTGGGCTCGATCCCAGCCGGATGCAGGTTTTTCCGGTCGCCCTGATCAAACGCGACTCGGAATGGGCGGTCGCGCCGGTCCCAGCCTCATTTGAGAATGCCGATGCCGGCTACGTGCTGGCCTTGCGCCGACGCCTCAAAATCCTCGAAAACTGGATGCTCCGCGAGCAGGTGGTGGACTTGGAGAAACTCCGCGAGCAGTCGCAACAGCGGCTGCGGGAAACCATCCGCGCCAGCCTCACCGAGGCGGAGCTGCGCGGACTGACGGCGGAGCAAGTCGCCCAGCGGTTCATGCGGGCCTGCGCCGACCACGACCTGCCCAAGGTCCTCGGGCTCATCGGTGGGCTCGCCGCCGAGCTGCCAAGCGACTGGCCGCTGCGCCTGAAAGCGGCCAATCAGGGGCTCGTCGTCGCTCCCGCCGCCGCACGGCCGTGGCGGCTGCTCACCGCACCGGAAGTGCCGCGCATTCTCGTCCATCTCGAACAGGAAACCAAGAGTGCGCTCATTTCCATCGCCTGTCTGGACCCCTCGGGCGCGGGAGCGAAATCCCAAACTCCACGGATCGAGCTCATCCATCTGGAACTCTCGAAAAGCTCCGACGGGCTCTGGCAGATTGATCCGCCCGCCGCGTTCTTACAGGAAGCCAGCGTGGATTCCGACGATGACGCCGAGGAAACCCTCGATGCCGACCTGCTGGATCTCTTCCCGCAGAAATGGAGCGAAGCCCATCCCCCCAAGCCGGAGCCGAGTGCCGAAAAGATCCAGGAAACCTTCGTCAAAACCCTGCGCAGTGGCAACCTCGGGGCGCTCCTGCGACTTTCCAAGCTCCACGGGCCGCCGCAACCCGCCCGGGAATCCGCGTCCAAGGCGGCCGGACTTTGGTGGGAACTGCACGACCCGACCACCGCCCGCCACGCGATGCCGCTCGCATTCAAACCCGGCAAAACTAACGCAGCGGCGGTTTTCCAACTCCTGTCCGCCAAGGACCCTGACCGATTCGCCCCGCTGCTCGTCTATTTCGAGCGGTCCGCTGCGGGCTGGTTCTGGACCCCTGAACCCGCCGAGGCCACCCGGAGAGAATTCGCCGCTTGGGCGGACACCGAAACCGCGCGCTGGACTGGTGAATGGAAAAACCAACTGATGCCGGACAGCGCGGTGGCGGAAATCCCTGCCGCAGCCGCCCCCACCGAGAAAGAAGCCGAAGAGCTCGTCAACCAATGGCTCGCCGCGACGCGACAGGGAGACTTCGAGGCCGCCCTGCGTCTCAGCGCCCGGCTGGATGAGGCCGATAGCCAGACGATCACCCTGCGCAATCTCGGCTTCGAAATCATCGGCTCGCGCAAAGGCAACGCCGCCGTCAGCGGCAGCTATCGGGGAGAAACTTGGACCGCCGTCGGCGTGACGCTGGAGCAGGACGGTCATTCCACCTATCCCTTTTACCCGGTGATCCAAACCGCTAACGGCCCGCGGATCCTCGTCGAAAGCCAGCTCTTCGCCGCCGGCAAGCGTGGCCGCGATTTCCTCAATAAGACGATTTTCGAGCGCTTGGAGAAATTCACCTCAGTGGCCTTGGCCAGCGACCTGCGCAAGCTCTACGCCACCTACCAAGCAGGCCTCGCGGACAGCGCGACCAAAGCGGCCATCCGCTGAGAGAGAGATCGCCCCTAAAAGGTTGAACTCCACGGGAATCCCAAGCATCCTCCGACCATGCGCTACGCCGAACGCCTGCAGCAACGAATCATCAAAACCGGCTCGCGCCTGTGTGTCGGGCTCGACCCTCGTCCCGGCGATGGCGGGGCCGCCTTTGCGAGAAATTTCCTCAGCCAGGTCATCGACGAGACCGCCGTCTGGGCCGCCGCCTTCAAGCCGAACATGGCCTATTTCGAAGCCATGGGGATCGAGGGCATCCGTTTGCTAGAAGAGCTGCTCGCCCGGATGCCAGACGACGTGCCGGTCATCCTCGACGCGAAGCGCAGCGACATCGGCGAGACCCAAAAATACTACGCGCAGGGGTATTTCGGTGGCTGGAATGTGGACGCGGTCACGCTCAACCCGTTTCTCGGTTACGACTCCATCGAGCCCTTCCTCGACTGGAAGGAAAAGGCGGTTTACCTGCTGGCGGTCACCTCCAACCCCGGCTCGGCGGATTTCCAACGCCAGAAACTCGCCGACGGTCGCTCGGTCTTCGAACTGGTCACCGCGCTGGGCGAGCGGGCGCGGGAGGAGGGCCGCGACACCGATGTCGGATACGTCGTCGGGCTCACCAACGCCGCGGACGTGTTGGAGAAAATCCCGGATGCCCCGCTGCTGGTTCCCGGCCTCGGTGCGCAAGGCGGGGATCTCGCCTCGCTGGCCGCCGCCGCGCGCTCCGCGCCGGATGTCATTAATGTTTCCCGCGGCATTCTCTACGCCGCAGACGACCGGGGCTTCGGTGCCCGGGCGCAGGACTGGGCACAAAAAATTTCCGCCGCTTATGAGCGATGATTTTTCCCGCGCTTTTCCATGGAAACCTCCGTTGCATCGTCTAGCCTGAGGCAACTGTGCGAGATGTTGATCCTTTCCCGATGAAGCCGATGCCGCCCAGGTATTCCGGCTTGTTCCCCCATAAAGGGTGGCCCGGGCGCAACCTGAAATTTCTCCGCCACCGCATCGTCCCCGGCATGTTCCGCCGCGTGGACGGCAATATCCTCGAACCGGTGACCGCGCCGCCGGAACCCGACAAGGTCCGCGTCACCTGGATCGGCCATGCCTCGTTTTTTGTCCAGTTCGACGGCCACTCGGTGATCGTCGATCCGAACTGGGCGAAGTGGCACGGCCCGGTCAAGCGCCAGCGCCAGCCCGGCTTCAACCTGCTCCGCGTCCCCGAGGTGGATCTCGTGCTCGTGACCCACGCCCATTTCGACCACCTCCACAAGCCAAGCCTGAAAATCCTCCAGGCGCGCCAAGGCATCGTCGTCCCCCGCGGCAGCGGTAACTTGGTCCGGCGCCTCGGGTTCCCCGCCACCCACGAAATGCGTGTTTGGGATGAATTGGCATTCGGCCCGCTGGAAATCATCCACACCCCGTCCCACCACTGGGGCGCGCGCTTCATCCACGACGTTCACCGCGACTACGGCGGATACATCATCCGCGCCGGCGGCAAAAGTGTTTTTCACTGTGGCGATAGCGCCTATTTTGACGGATTTCATGAAATAGGCAATCGCCACCCCATCGACATCGCCCTCATGCCCATCGGGGCCTACGAGTCGCCCAGCGGCCGCGACGTCCACATGAATCCCGAAGAGGCGGTCCGCGCCTTCGCCGATCTCGGGGCCAAGATCCTCATCCCGATGCATTACGGCACCTTCCCCTTGGGAAATGAGCCGCATGACGAGCCGGTCGAGCGGCTTCTGATGGAAGCGGACCGGCTCGGCATCAGCGACCGGGTGCTCATCCCCGAAGAAGGGGTCGGCATCGAGTGGTGACAAAAAACTTTTGCGAGAAAAAACTCGAACCGCCCGTATCCTGTCTCCATGCACCGCCGCCTCGCCCTCTTGCTGTTGTTTCTCATCCCGAACCTAGCCTCCTGCGAACCCGAAAAACCGATGACCGCCGCTGATAAATCCCCCGCCAAAATGCCCGAGGTTCCCGCCGGGGCGGAAATCGCCACCCTCGGAGCCGGTTGTTTTTGGTGCATCGACGCCGCCTTCCGCCAGCTCGATGGCATCCACTCCGTGACCTCCGGCTACACCGGCGGCCACGTGGAAAACCCCACCTACGAGGACATCTGCACCGGCGAGTCCGGCCATGCGGAAGTCGTGAAAGTCGTCTTTGATCCCGCGAAAATCTCTTACGAGAAGCTTCTCGCGTGGTTTTGGGATCTCCACGACCCCACCACCCTCAACCGCCAGGGCAACGACGTGGGCACCCAGTATCGCTCGGCGATTTACTACCATTCCGACGCCCACAAAAAAACCGCGGAAGCCTCGAAGGCCGCGGCGCAGGCGAATTTCAAAACCCCCATCGTCACCGAGATCACACCGGCGGGGAAATTCTATCCAGCGGAAAATTACCACCAAAACTACTACGCGGAGAACAAGTCGAAGAACCCGTATTGCCGCTATGTCGTCGCGCCAAAACTGAAAAAGCTGAAGCTCGACCACTGAGCACCAGTCGGCCTATTTTAGCTGCGGTCCACCATCACCGGACCGCACCGCCTTGAGCGCCAGAAATAGCGGGAACTCCTCGGCCGCACGGTGCTCGGCCTTGCTGAATGGGCCGGATTGCGAGCGGCGGTGGCTGTAGAGTTCCTCACAACCGGTGACGCCCAGGCCGCTTTTACCGATGGCTCCTAGCAGCTCAGCCAGCGGGCGGTGATAGAAATTCGTTTGCTCGCCGGTGCCTTTTCCGGGGTGCGTGGTGATGGGGATCTCCATGGGCGTCGCGTAGCTGTCGAGCCGACGGTATTGGATCTTCTGGTCCGCATCCCAGCCCCAGTGGGCCTTGCGCGGAATGCGGAAACACGGGTGCATGCACACCAGCACGACCCGCCCGCCGGGCTTGAGCGCGCGGGCGACATTGGAAAACAACGCGACCAGATCCGGCACGTCGTGCACCGCCATGATGCAGGTGGCCGCGTCGTGGCTGGCATCCGCCCACCGGCCGGGCTGGCAGGCGTCCGCCACAAAAAGCGAAACGCGCGGGTTTCCGCCGTGGCGGGATCTCGCGGATTCGATGAGCCGTGGGCTTGCATCGACCCCCGTGAATTTCTCGATCCCCGCGTCGATCAGCGGCTTGATCAGCACCCCCTGGCCGCAGCAAACATCGATGACCGCCTCACCGGCTTGTGGGTCGAGCATCCGCAGCGCGGCGGGGAGAATGACGTTCTGGTGGTAGTCCGAGCCGGCCTCACCCACCAGCTTGTCATACCAAGCGGCCACGGGATCCCAGCCGCGGTCCTTCGGCGGTGGCTTGTTTCCCTGTGGCGGCCCCGGTTTCCGCCCCTGGTGATGCTGGAACGGACGGCGTGGAGGTGGTGGCATGCGAAACGGTAGGAGTAAAACAACGCCGCGGGCAAGGGCGGGATTCCAAACCCGCAATTTGGAAGTAAAGTGATCAAGAGCAGGATGCCCGGTGCTGTTGCTTTAGACACACAGAGAGAAAAAATGAACCACGCTGTCGAGACCAGCATGCCGACCATCAAAAATCACAGCT
>JBBEEL010000094.1:0-17198 GCA_040880785.1 Akkermansiaceae bacterium
GCGGGTGACTGTTAATCACTAGGTCCTTGGTTCGATCCCAAGCGCCGGAGCCATTCTTCCAGCGGACAGGTCGGGATGCAAGTCCGCCGGGCACGCGGACGCCTCGCGACCTGCTGGCTGGAGCTACTCCCGCTCTTTAAGCCAAGGGACCGGGGGGACGGAATCGGGATTCTCGATCGCCCAATCGGGTTTTGGGAACCAGCGGACGTTCGTGTAGCGTGGGTAGGTTTCGAAGATGTCTCCGTTGCCGGTAACTCGCGGGTCGCCGGTCTGCTTGAGATGGGCTTCCAGTTGCTGTGCGAGCAGGGTCTTGGTGGTGGCGTGAGCCAGATCGGCGGCGAGGTTGGTCACACATCCCGGGTCGGCGGTAATATCGTAGAGTTCCTCCGCGGGGCGGGGAGCGACCGCGAGGTGAAAAAACGGAGCGATTTTTGGATCATCCCGCCCTTCGATCAAGCGGGTTAGCGAGGGACCGCTGTCGATTTCGTGATAGCCCCCATGTTCCGGGCCGGGAGGCGAGCCGCGCTTGCCGCTGAGTTTCTGGCCGGGACCGGCAGGCCAACGCTCCGGCGTGAAGTTGCGGATGTAGAGGTGGGTCGCCGTGCGAATGCAGCGCTGGGGGTAGCCGAGCGTGTGATAGCGGGACGAGGAATGACGCTCGCGAGCGGAGAACACCGCGCTTGGAGCGGGATCGCTCCCCTTGTTTTCTAGGTGGGAAAGGAAGCTCTTCCCGGCGAGTGGTAAATCGTCCGGAGCACGGATGCCGGTGGCTGCATGCAGGGTGGCGGTGACATCGATTAGACTCACCAAGCGCCCACTGGTGCGCCCGCCCGGAGCGCGGTTTTTCCAACTGATGGCGAGGGGCATGTGGATGCCGTATTCATTGCAGTTCGCCTTGGCGTAGGGAAAGGGCATGCCGTTGTCGCTGGTGATGATGATGATGGTGTTGTCATACTCACCGGTTCCTTTGAGCAGTTTGAGCAGTTGGCCACAGTCACGATCAAAGCGATCAACGGCGGCGGCGTAGTCCAGGAGGTCGCTGCGGATCTCCGGAGAGTCGGGAAGGAAGGGCGGCACTTCGGCTTGCGCGAGGATCTTGCCTGCGGCCAGGCCGCTGCCTTTCTTATAACCACGATGCGGGTCGGAGGATCCGAACCAGAAGACGAAGGGCGCATCTTCCGGGCGTTCCTTCAAAAATTTGGCGAAGGACTCGGCGTAGGACCCGCCGTGCCCGCCGTAACTCTTGCCGGCGGGGTTGCTCGTCCGCCCACCCGCCTGCCAGTTGCCCGGCCCCCATCCCTTGCCCACGAATCCGGCGTGGTAACCGGCCTCATCGAGGAGATCCATCACGGTTGTGTAGCGTTTGCCGAAGGATGAGTCGTGGGTGCCGGCATGCTCGATCTGCCAGGTCTGGCGACCGGTGAGAATGGCGGCCCGCGACGGGCTGCAACCCGGCGAGGCGCAAACCGCATCGGTGAATAGCACGCCCTCCGAGGCGATACGGTCGAAATTCGGCGTCGAGACCATTTTCGAGCCGTAGGCCGAAGCATGCGGATACGACTGGTCGTCGCTGATCATGAAGAGAATATTGGGGCGCGCGGCTCCTTGGACGGAGAGCAACCCCAGGAAGGAAAGCAGGCATAGCAAGCGGATCATGCGCCGAGCTTAGTCACTGGTTGGGGCATTTGGCAATCCTCGGATTGGACGCTTCCTCGCATCCTCACCCCACCCTGACTCCATTCTCTTTTGTCATGACGGCTTAATGCTGGGGGGTCTTTGGAGGGTGTGAAAGTTTGTATTCATTCCCCGTGTCTGGATCGTGGTGGCGATTTACAGGGCGGCTTTGCCATCAGCGACAGTCAGCGCGACGCCGTGGTCAAAGGTTCCGAACAGCGATTGCTGATGGTGATTTCTCCTGCGCTAGGCCCTATGGCACTTACCTGGAGATTACGGATCTCGCTTTGTTGGGTCAGGGGCGGCGCTTCTTTTGCTGGTCCCGGTAGTCCAGCCGGGCTCTTGTCATGTTTTCGCGGAGGCCGCCTTTTTTCAGGAAATCCTTTTCCAAGCGACGGATCTGCTGGTCGAGGAGGTAGTTTGCCTGGTGGATGAGACAAATGGCGATGTTTGAGAGGATTTCGGGTGGGCGGGTGTCCATATAGGCCCGATAGGTCTTATATGACCTATGCTTTGCGGGGGGAGGGAGTAGTGCCGAGTGATCAGTATTCTGCGCGAGGCCTCTCTTCATCCATCCAGTGACCCCGCTTACGGCAGGTGGGTCACGCCCATCATGAAGCGGTCGCACTCGCGGGCGGCGCCGCGGCCTTCGTTGATGGCCCAGACGACGAGGGATTGGCCACGGCGGACGTCGCCGGCGGCGAAGACGCCGGGGATGTTGGTGGTGAACTGGCCGTGCTCGGCCTTGATGTTGGAACGCGGGTCGGTCTCGAGGGCAAATTTCTCCACCACTTCGGTTTCCGGGCCGGTGAAGCCCATGGCGAGCAAGGCGAGCTGACAGGGGATGACGCGCAGCGTGCCGGGAACATCCTGCGGAATGAAGCGGCCTTGCTCGTCCTTCGCCCACTCGATCTCGACGATCTCGAGGCCGGTGAGATTGCCTGCCTCGTCTTTGATGAAACGCTTGGTCTGGACGAGATAGGCGCGGGGGTCTTTGCCTTGGATGGCGGCGGCCTCTTCCTGACCGTAGTCCATCTTGTAAACTTTTGGCCACTCGGGCCACGGGTTGTTCGCCGCGCGCTTGAGTGGCGGTTGAGGCATGATTTCGAGCTGGATCACGCTCTTGCAGCCGTGGCGGAGGCTGGTGCCCACGCAGTCGGTCCCGGTGTCGCCGCCGCCGATGACGACGACGTCCTTACCGGTGGCGTTGAGCGCGGGGTTGCTGCCGTCGAAGCCATGGTCGAGCTGGTGGCGGGTATTGATGGTTAGAAATTCCATCGCTAGGAAAACTCCCTGTGCCTCGCGGCCTTCGATGGGGAGGTCGCGGCCGAGGGTGGCTCCGCAGCAGAGGACGACCGAGTCGAACTCCGTGCGCAGGCGCTCGGCGGTCCACTCGCTGTCCTTGCCGATGAAGATGCCGGTTTTGAATTCGATGCCTTCCTCGATCAAAAGATCGACCCGGCGCTGAACGACGAGTTCCTTGTCGAGCTTCATGTTAGGGATGCCATACATGAGCAGTCCGCCGACGCGGTCCTCGCGCTCGAAGACGGTGACGCTGTGGCCGGCTTGGTTGAGTTGGTCCGCGCAGGCGAGGCCGGCGGGGCCGGAGCCGACGATGGCGACTTTTTTGCCGGTGCGCTTGGCGGGGATTCTGGGGGTGACCCAGCCTTCGTCCCAACCGCGGTCGATGATCGCGCACTCGTTGTTTTTGATGGTGACGGGCGGCTGGATGATGCCGAGGACGCAGGAGCCTTCGCAAGGGGCGGGGCAGACGCGGCCGGTGAATTCCGGGAAGTTGTTTGTCTTGTGAAGCCGGGCGAGCGCCTCTTTCCAGCGGCCGCGGAAGATCAGGTCGTTCCACTCGGGGATCAGGTTGTTCACGGGGCAGCCGCTGGCCATGCCGGAGACCATGTGGCCGGTGTGGCAGA
Source organism: Akkermansiaceae bacterium (assembly GCA_040880785.1). Taxonomy (GTDB): domain Bacteria; phylum Verrucomicrobiota; class Verrucomicrobiia; order Verrucomicrobiales; family Akkermansiaceae; genus Luteolibacter. The sequence goes on from JBBEEL010000094.1 coordinate 3,603, forward strand.
ACGGCGTGCCGCAATCCATGCAGCGCGAGCCTTGGGCGCGTTGTTGTTTCTCGTCGGAGTGAATCTTAAACTCGCGCCAGTTCTTGACGCGCTCGAGCGGTGTGGCTTCCGCGTCAATGACGCGCTCCACTTCCATGAATCCTGTTGGCTTACCCATTTGATTTGAGATCTGAAATTTGCGATTTTAAGTTATGTTAGTTGCCGCCGACGCGGGCGAGGTCCTTGAGGTTCTCTTCGAAGGCGGCCATGGCGGCCTTGTCTCCGGTGAGCCCTTGTTCCTCGACCTTCTTGAAGGCCTCGAGCATGCGCTCGTAGTCGCGGGGCAGGACTTTGAAGAACTTGGGCAGCTCGGCGTCCCAGTTTTCCAAGAGCCATTTGCCGCGCGGGGACTCGGTGAGGGCGACGTGTTTTTCGACGGCGGATTTCACGATTCCGATGTCGGTATCGCTGCATTCGATGAGGCGATAGAGATTAACCATCTCCTTGTTGAGCCGCTTTTCGAACAGGCCGTCGATGTCATAAACGTAGGCGACGCCACCGGACATGCCGGCCGCGAAGTTGCGCCCGGTCTCACCAAGGACGATGACCTGGCCGCCTGTCATGTATTCGCAACCGTGGTCGCCGACGCCTTCGATCAGCGCATGGACGCCGGAGTTGCGGACGCAGAAGCGTTCGCCACCGATGCCGTTGATGAACGCTTCTCCTTCGGTCGCGCCGTAGAAGGCGACGTTGCCGATGATGATGTTTTCCTCCGGCTTGAAGCGGGCGCCGCGGGTCGGATAGATGATGATTTTCGCGCCGGAGAGACCTTTGCCGACGTAGTCGTTGGCGTCGCCCTCGAGCGTGAAGGTCATGCCGGGTGGTGTGAAGGCGGCGAAGGATTGGCCTGCGCTACCGGTGAACTTCAGCTCGATGGTGTCTTCCGGCAGGCCCTTGCCGCCATACTTGCGGGAAATCTCGCTGCCGGTGATGGTGCCGACGACGCGGTTCACGTTGATGATCGGCAGATTGACTTTCACCTTTTCGCCGCGCGCGATGGCGGGCTTGCAGAGGGCGAGCAGATGTGTGTTGTCGAGGGCGAACTGGAGCCCGTGATCTTGGTCGATCTGATGGTAAGCACCGACTTCGTCGCTGACGTCCGGCTTGTGGAAAATGCTGGTGAGATCCACGCCCTGGGCTTTCCAGTGGTCGGTGGCTTCGGCGGTGTCGAGGCACTCCACGCGACCGACCATTTCGTTGATGGTGCGGAATCCGAGTTCAGCCATGATTTCGCGGAATTCCATGGCGATGAAGGTCATGAAATTGACGACGTGCTCCGGCTTGCCTTCGAAGTTTTTGCGCAGCTCGGGATCCTGGGTGGCGATGCCGACGGGGCAGGTGTTTTTCTGGCAAACGCGCATCATCAGGCAGCCGACGGTGACGAGCGGCGCGGTGGCGAAGCCGTATTCCTCGGCACCGAGCAGGGTGGCGATGGCGACGTCACGGCCGGTCTTGAGCTGGCCGTCGGTTTCCAGGATCACGCGGCTGCGGAGATCATTGAGAAGGAGAATTTGGTTGGTTTCCGCCAGGCCAAGTTCCCATGGGGCACCCGCGTTGAAGATGGAGGAGGACGGGGAGGCCCCAGTTCCGCCGTCGTGGCCGGAGATGAGGATGACGTCCGCGTGGGCCTTGGCGACACCGGAGGCGATGGTTCCGACACCGACTTCGGCGACGAGCTTCACGTTGATGCGGGCGCGCGGGTTGGCGTTTTTCAGGTCGTGGATCAATTCGGATAGATCCTCGATCGAGTAGATGTCATGGTGCGGTGGAGGGGAGACAAGCCCGACGCCCGGGGTGGAGTAGCGGACTTTGGCGATCCATGGATAGACCTTGGAACCCGGAAGTTCGCCGCCTTCGCCCGGCTTGGCACCTTGCGAGATTTTGATTTGGATCTCGTCGGCGTTGACGAGGTATTCGCCGGTGACGCCGAAGCGGCCGGAGGCGACTTGTTTGATGGCGGAGCGCTTGCTGTCGCCGTTGGCCATGGGGACGTAGCGCTCCGGATCCTCGCCGCCTTCGCCGGTGTTGGACTTGCCGCCGATGCGGTTCATGGCGATGGCGAGCGTCTCGTGGGCTTCTTGTGAGATGGAGCCGTAGGACATGGCACCGGTTTTGAAGCGCTTGGTGATGGCCTCGACCGACTCGACTTCCTCAAGCGGCACGGGCTTGCGGTTGCTGCGGAAACGCATCAGCCCGCGGAGGGTGGATAGATTCTCGCTCTGGTCGTTGACCTTTTTCGCATACTGCTTGAAGACCTCGTAGCTGCCGGTGCGGGTGGCCTTCTGGAGGAGGTGGATGGTTTCCGGATTGAAGAGGTGGAACTCACCGTCGCTGCGCCATTGATAGACGCCGCCGGCGTCGAGCGCGCTGTCCTCGGCCTCGATGTGGCGGTCGGGGAAGGCTTGGCGGTGGCGGATGAGTGCTTCCTCGGCGACTTTATGGATATTCGATCCTTCGCAGCGGCTGGAGGTGCCGCAGAAGTATTTGTTCACTAGGTCGGTGCTGAGGCCGATGGTCTCGAAAATCTGCGCGCCGCGATAGGAGGCGACGGTGGAAATACCCATTTTCGCCATGGTTTTGACGACGCCTTTGATCGAGCCCTTGAGGAAATTGTAAGTGGCTTTCTCGAGGGGGACGGTCATCATGTCATCCTGGATCATCTTGTGGAAGGACTCGAAGGCCATGTAGGGATTGATCGCATCCGCGCCGTAGCCGATGAGGGTGGAGAAGTGGTGGACCTCTCGGGCCTCGCCGGTTTCCAGGATGATCGAGACGAGGGTGCGGGTGCCTTTTCCAACCAGATAGTGGTGAATACCGCCCATCAGGAGCAGGGTGGGCATGGCGGCGCGGGTGGCGCTGATGTTTCTATCCGAAAGGATCAGGAGGTTGGCTCCACCGGCGATGGCCTGGTCGGCGGCGGCGCAGATTTCCGCGAAGGCGGCCTCGAGTCCGGCCCCGCCTTGGTCGGCGGGGAAGAGGGCGTCGAGGGTGGCGGACTTGAAGCCGTCGAGCTCGATTTCGCGCAGGCGGGCGAGCATTTCGTTGTCGATGAGCGGGCTGTCGAGCCGGATCATGCGGCAGCTTTTCGGGCCGGGGTTGAGCAGATTTCCCTCCGAACCAAGGAAGGTCTCGGTGGCGGTGACAAGTTCCTCGCGGATGCAGTCGAGCGCCGGGTTGGTGACCTGGGCGAAGATCTGTTTGAAATAATGATAGAGGTGTTTCGGCTTGCTGGAGAGCACGGCGAGCGGCGTGTCATTTCCCATTGAGGAAATCGGCTGGACGCCGGAAGTGGCGGTGGGTCCGAGCAGCATGCGCAGGTCTTCGTAGGTGTAGCCGAAGGCGAGCTGGCGCTGGAGGATACGGTCTTCTTCGATGGCCTTGGGCGCTTTTGCGGGCGGGAGGTCGTTGAGGGTGATCCGGTTTTCGTCGAGCCACTTCTGATAGGGTTTGGCGGAGTAAACGCGTTGTTTGACTTCCTCGTCGGGGACGATGCGGCCTTCCTTCATGTCCACGAGGAACATTTTGCCGGGGCGCAGGCGGCCTTTTTCGACGATCGTCAGAGGATCGAGGTCCGGCACCACGCCGACTTCCGAGGCCATGATGACGAGGTCGTCGTCGGTGACATAATAGCGGCTCGGGCGGAGGCCGTTGCGGTCGAGCACGGCACCGATTTGGATGCCGTCAGAAAAGGTGATGGAGGCGGGGCCATCCCATGGCTCCATCATGCAGGCGTGGAATTCGTAGAACGCCTTCTTTTCCTCATCCATCATGGTGTGGCGTTCCCAGGGCTCGGGAATCATCATCATCATGGCGTGGACGAGGTCGTAGCCGCCGAAATGCATGAATTCGAGGGCGTTGTCGAAGCGCGCGGAGTCCGAGCCATCTTCGTTGATCACCGGGAAAATATTTTCGATGTCGGTGCCGAACATGTCGCCGGCGCAATGCGCCTGACGGGCTTTCATGAAGTTGGCATTGCCCATGACCGTGTTGATTTCGCCGTTGTGGGCGATGAATCGGTTCGGGTGTGCGCGCGACCAGCTGGGGAAGGTGTTGGTCGAGAATCGGGTGTGCATCAGCGCGAGGGCCGACTCGAAATCCGGGTCGTGGAGATCCGGGAAATACGTCGATAGCTGGCAAGGCGTGAGCATGCCTTTGTAGATCATCGTGCGGGCGGAGAGGCCGGTGACGTAATGGTAATCCGCGCCGGGAAAGGTGTTGCCCTTGTTGCCGTGGAGGTCGCGAAACTGGTTAGGCACCTGGTTGTTGCGGATCGCATAGCCGACGCGCTTGCGGATGACGTAGAGCTTGCGCTCGAAGGCCATCGGGTCGGTGATATCGGCGCTTTTTCCGATGAAGACCTGCTTGATGACCGGCTCATAGCGGCCGGAGGTTTTGCCGAGAATTGCACTTTTCACCGGGACGGTGCGCCAGCCGAGGAATTTCTGTCCTTCCTCGCGGATGACGTGCTCGAACACCTGCATGGCGACCTCGCGGACGGTGGCGTCCGGGGAGAAAAACACGCAGCCGGAGCCGTAGTCGCCTTCTGCGGGAAGCTCGACACCCTTTTTCGCCATCTCGCGGCGGAGGAATTTGTCAGGCATTTGGATGAAAATCCCCGCGCCGTCGCCGGTGGCGGGATCCGATCCACTCGCACCGCGGTGGTCCATTTGCTCGTTCATCGTGAGGGTTTTCACGATGATGTCATGCGAACGCTTGCCTTTGAGGTGGGCGATAAAACCAACGCCGCACGCGTCTTTCTCGCGCGACGGATGCCAGAGTCCCTGGGGTTCCGGCCAGCCAAATGGGGAAGTGTTCGATGTGGGCATGGAGTGATTTTTGGGAAATTATTGGAGATTAAGCGCGCCGGGTGGCGGCGCAATACAGGGAATTAAAAGAAAATTGGCACAGGGATCGCTGCCATTCGCCGGAAATCCTCGGAAAAACCGAGAAACAATCACGTGGGGTGGAAACGGCCGGGAATTTGCTTTCCGGAGAGGAAGCTGTCAAGAGCCGGAGATTTCCGAAGGTGCAGACATATTGACCTCTGCCGGGAAATTGCCGCCTCATCGGGGGAAATTTGATCCTGTTTTGGCTCCGGGCAAGATGGCAAGATGCCCAGGCCGCGTGGCGCGGGCATCCTGCCGGCATCCCTGCCCGCCGCCTTCCAGAGCAAGCGGCGGCGCAGCGCATACAGAGTTAGGGGCTCAGGCGGATGATCCGGTGGCTCGGGAAACGCCACATCCGCCTCGGCGGCACCCCGCGCAAAATAACAGGGCGCTGCGATCCTGCCTTCGCGGCGCTTGCCGGGCCCGGTTGGATGATCGTGCAGATTTTCTTCGCGGAAATTACCTCAATAAAACCCGCGGAAATTCTAACAAAATTAAGCAGCCCCACAATCCTTGTCTCGGCCGGGACAATAATTGCGGCGTGAAAAGTGAGAGTATGGGTGGGTTTGATGTTACTTCGTGTCGGGATGTCTGAGGGCTCCGGGCATTCTGCGCGTCTCGACCGCTTGGTTGCGGCAAGGTGAAGAGCAAGCCGCTGCTACGAGATCCGGCGGATCAAGCTTGAATGGATTCGGATGAGAGGCTCCGGGCAGAATGCGCAGAATGCCCGGGCCACGTGGCGCCCACTCGGTTGAGAACTCTACGGCGGCTCGCCGAGCTGGAACTCTCCCTCGTCATCAATGCCGCGCCAGCCGAGGCGGCCGAAGGCGCGGAGGATTGAAGCGACCGGTTCGCCTTGCTCCTCGCCCTCGCCATGCTCGACGGTGGCGGAGGTGCTGAGCCCGCGGTTGGATTCGATGCTGATGACCGTGGAGTAGCTTGTGAGGTAAATCCAGTCGCCCCAAGCCTTGGCTTCGTGGCGCGGTTCAAGATGCTCCTTGCGCAGGGCCGCGAGGATTTCGGCGACGGTGCTTGGCGGGGCCGATTCGGGTAGTTGGACGAGAGTTTCCATGTGGAAGATTTTGGGAAAGGAGGATCGAAGGAGCGGGGGGGACAGTGAAGTATGTGAGGCCGCGGGTCTAGGATCGTTTGCGAAAGTATGGCGACCGCAGCAGTATAGTCTTGTCGGGATGTTTCATCGGTCGATGCTTCGCGGGCACATGCTTGATGATCCTGCGGTTTATGCTTTGGCGCTTGTGGCCGCCTTGTGCATTGGAATGTCAAAGGCTGGTTTTAGCGGCTTGTCGATGGTCTCCGTCGTGTTGCTGGCGGACATCTATGGCCCGAAGGAATCGGTGGGGCTGGCGCTGCCGCTGCTCATCGCCGCGGATTTGATGGCATATCCGGCGTTTATAAAACATGGGTCGTGGCGGCCGGTGTGGCGCTTGTTGGGACCGGCGCTTTTGGGAATCCTAGCAGGGTGGTGGGTCTTGGGCGAAATTTCTGATACTGCGGCGCGGCGGGTGATTGGCATTTGCGTTTTGGTGATGGTGGGCCTGCAAGCGTTGCGGCGCTGGCAGCCGGTGGCATTCGACCGGCTGGCGCAGTCGCGGGGATTCGGACTGAGCGCGGGGACGGCGGGGGGATTCGCCACCATGCTGGCCAACGCGGCGGGCCCGGTGATCCAGCTCTATTTGATGACGCGGCGGATTCCGAAGATGGAGCTCATCGGCATTGGCGCGCGGTTTTTCCTGCTGATCAACCTGCTCAAGGTGCCGCTCAACGCGCGGCTGGCGTTGATCACACCGGAGAGTCTGCTGGAAAACCTGCGCCTGCTGCCAGCGGTGGTGATCGGGATTTTCGGCGCGAAGTGGTTGCTCAAGCACGTGCCGCAAGTGGTTTTCGAGTGGATGATCGTTGGCTTCGCGACGCTCGCCGGGCTGCGGATGCTGTTCTGGTGAGGTATAAATTCAGCGCCAGGTGTTTTCCTTGAGTGCCTGAAAAGCCTGCCAAGCGAACATGCCAAGGAAAATCGGGAAAATGATTGATCCGGTCCTTGTGAACATCGTGACGCCGGCGGCGATCGCGACAATGATGGTGACCCAGAGAGTGATTTTGATGCGCTGCGGACCGAGGATGGCACTGAGCATTTGCCCGCCATCGAGTGGCAGGACCGGGAGCAGGTTGAGGACGGCCCAGAAAAAACTGATGAGCATCAGGATCTTGAGGAAATAAAGAGCCGGGGGGCTCAGGGTGCCAAGGTGGGGGAGGGCAAACACCACAAGCAGGCCGAGCACAATCTGGGTCGCCGGACCGGCGGCGGTGACCACAAAGCTTTGGCGGCGGCTAAAATGGGTGCCGGTGAATGCCGCGTAACCGCCGAAGGCCTGCAGCACGATCCGGCTGCGGGCACCGTAGGCGCGACCGGTCAAGGCATGGCCGAGTTCATGGATGAGGATGGAGATGAAGCCCGCAATGACGAAAAGCCCGATTTGCAGGAATTGATCCGAAGAATCTGCCCGTAGCGCGCCGCCGAGGATGACGAGCGTCAGCCAGAAAAACGGCTGCACTTCGATGGGGATGCTAAACAATGAGAAACGAATCATTTGGCGACTTGGGTAGGGAAAGATACCCCGCAGCGCAAGACCGGCTAAGAATTTTCCCGAGGGCCGCTCAGTCAATTCTTAGTCCCTGACAGGGAGGGGAGGCGAGGCGCTTATGGCTGGGCGGGAACGTATAACTCCGAGCCTTTCGCCAAGACGGTGGCGGTGGTGAGATCAAGCCCATTGAGCGAGTTGAGGCGCTCGGCGTCGGTGCCGTATTTGGCAGCGAAATCACCGTAAGTTATTTCGCCTTCGATCATGATCGGGCGGATCCTCTTATCGCTCGCGGGGGTTGAGGTGATTTCCTCGACGACTTGCGAGTTGGGGGCGGCCGGGTTTTGCGGGGAGGCGGCAGGAGCCGGGGCGGCGGCTGGCGTTTCCGGGGCGGTCAGGTTCACGAACTGGCCGGGCCGCAGCGCGGAGGGCTTGGTGTTCGGGTTCGCCGCAATCAGGCTGTCCGTGCTGACCCCGTGTTTTTTTGAAATACTGTAATAAGTGTCGCCGGGCTGCACCTTGTAGGTGGCGGCAGTGGATCCGATGGGCGCTGCGGTGGGCGCTGCGGTGGGCGCTGCGGTGGGTGCTGCGGTGGGTGCTGCGGTGGGTGCTGCGGCGGGTGCGGGGAGCTTGAGCTTTTGACCGAGATGAAGAATCGAGCTGGTAGTCAAGCCGTTGGTCTGTGCCAACGTGGCAACGGAGACACCGGTCTTCCGCGCGATTTTTTCCAGGCTGTCGCCCGGCTTGATCGTGTAAGTGGCGGCGACGCCGGTGTTGGTCTCAGATAAGGGGGGCGCCGTCGGGGGGCGGGAGGAGGCGTTGGAGATCGATTGGGTCTCGGAATTCGTTAAGTGCGGCTCGGGGGTGGCGTCGCGCAGGCGCGAGTTTTCCGTCTCCAGTTGACGAATCTGACGTTCCTGCTCCGCGCAGAGCGCGCGCAGGACTTCCAGTTCCGATTTCCCCAGGGTGACGGGCGAGCCGAGAGCCAGGGCCAGCGTGGTAACGAGCAAAGTGCGATTCATCACAGCGCACGCTATTGCAAAAATAATTGTTAACTGCAAGCGAAAATCAGGGTTTATTAACGAATGGCCGCTTCAGGGCCCAAAAAACGGGCGATTCCAGAAGGATCGCCCGTTGACGGCTCGGAGAGGCCGTCCCTACCTGGCAGAGAGCCTGCGCCGCGCAAGGCAGCCGGCAGGGACCGATCCTCCGGGCGGTCCGGCGCGTGCTTGGAGAATGGGAAGCGAATGAAAAAGCCGGGACGTCCCCGCATTCACAAAATCATTCGCCACCCACGCGCCGGACGGCTCGGAGAGGCCGTCCCTGCCTGGCAGAGAGCCTGCGCCGCGCAAGGCAGCCGCCATGGCGGCGGACGCCCGCTCGCACATTCCGCTTTCCTCCCGCTTGCCCTCCGCCGCCGGCCCGCTAAGGTCGTGCCGCCCGATGTCCGATTCCTTCGTCCACCTCCACCTCCACACTGAATTTTCCCTGCTCGATGGCATGATCCGCACCAAGGATCTGGCCAAGCGGGCCGCCGAACTTGGGATGCCCGCCGTCGCCATGACCGACCACGGCAACCTCTACGGTGCGGTCAAATTCTACCAAGACTGCCACAAGGCGGGCGTAAAACCGATCCTTGGCTGCGAAATCTACCTCGCGCCGGGGAAAATGGAGGACAAAAAGGAGCTCGTCGGCCGCAAGCGCGCCACCCACATGACGCTGCTCGCCGAGAACAACGAGGGCTGGAATAACCTCAGCAAACTCGTCTCCAAGGGAAATCTCGAAGGCCTCTACTACGGAAAACCGCGCGTGGACCGCGACACGCTGCGCGCACATTCCAAGGGCGTGATCTGCCTGACCGGCTGCATCTCCGGCCCGGTCAACGAGTGGCTGCGCGCCGGCGACGAGGAAAAAGCCCGCGAAACCCTGGTCGAACTCGTCGAGATCTACGGCCCCGGCAACACCTACGTCGAGATCCACAACCACGGCCTCGAACCGCAGCGCCTCGTCACCCCTTCCCTACTGAAATTCGCCCGCGAAATGAACCTCAAAGTCGTCGCCGCCAACGACGTACATTTCCTCCACAAGTCCGACCATGAGGCGCACGACGTGATGATCTGCATCGGCACCGGGCACCTCGTCATCGACGAAAACCGGATGCACTACACACCGGAAGTCTATTTCAAAACCGCAGAGCAAATGCGGGAGATTTTCGCCGACGTCCCCGGCGCCTGCGACACCACGTTAGAAATCGCCGAGCGCTGCAATGTCACGCTGAAGCTCGACTCCACCAGCTCGGAAAAATACCCGCAGTTCGACTCGCCCGATGGCAGCCCGCGCGAGGAATACCTCATGAAGGTTTGTCGCGACGGACTGGTGAAACGCTACGGTGAGGTGCGCGCCCGCGACCCGGAAATCGCCAACCGCCTGAAATACGAGGTCGATACCATCAACCAGCTCGGCTTCGCCTCCTACTTCCTCATCACCGCCGACTTCATCCAGTGGGCGCGCGACAACGACATCCCCGTCGGCCCCGGCCGGGGCTCGGCGGCGGGCTCGCTCGCGTCCTATGCCATGGGCATCACCGACATTTGCCCGATGCGTTTCGGTCTCCTGTTCGAGCGATTCCTCAACCCGGAGCGCGTCAGCCCGCCCGACGTCGATATCGACTTCTGCCAAAGCCGCCGCGTGGAAGTGATCGACTACGTGCGGAAAAAATACGGCGAGCGCAGTGTTTCCCATATCATCACCTATGGAAAACTCGGCGCGAAAAGCGTGCTGCGCGACGTCTGCCGCGTGATGGGAATCTCCTATGGCGAGGGCGACCGCATCGCGAAAATGATCGAGGCGAAACCCGACATCAAGCTCCAGGCCGAGTATGACTCCAAGCCCGAGCTGAAAGAACTCATCGAAAGCAGCTCCACCTATCAGCAACTGTGGAGCTACGCCACCAAACTCGAAGGCCTTGCCAGAAATGTCGGCGTCCACGCGGCCGGCGTCGTGATCGGCGACCGCCCGCTCGACGAGCACGTGCCGCTCACCCGCGGAAACGAAGGGGAAGTCGTCACCCAGTATGACATGAAGGCCATCACCGACGTCGGCCTCCTCAAGATGGACTTCCTCGGGCTGAAAAACCTCACCGTCATTCATGAAACCGTGCAGCACATCCGCAAGCACACGCCGGAATTCTCGATAGAGACCGTTTCGCTCGAAGACTGGCGGACCTTCGAACTCCTCAACCGCGGCGAGACAATGGGCGTGTTCCAGTTGGAATCCGGCGGCATGGTCGAGACATGCCGCAAGTATGCCATCGAGAAAATCGATGACATCATCGACCTTCTCGCCGTCTATCGCCCCGGAGCCATGCAGTTCATCGACCAGATGCTGGATGTCAAAAAAGGCCGGACCCGGGCGATGTATGAGCACCCTCTGCTAGAGCAGGTCTGCGGCGATACCTTCGGCGTCATGATCTATCAGGAGCAGGTCCAGAATGCCGCGAAAGTCCTGGCCGGCTACTCGCTCGGCGGTGCCGACCTTCTGCGCCGCGCGATGGGCAAGAAGGACCCAAAGGAAATGGAGAAGCAGCGCGCGAAGTTCATCGAAGGTGCCGCCGCGACCAACAACATCAACGACAAGCTCGCCAACCAGATTTTCGACAAGATCGCGATGTTCGCCGGTTATGGATTCAACAAATCCCACTCCGCCTGCTACGGCCACATCTCCTACTGGACCGCCTACCTCAAGGCGAACCACCCGGTCGAGTTCATGGCCGCCTTGCTCTCCAACGAAATTCACAACACCGACAAGATCGGCGTCTTCGTTTCCGAGTGCCACCGGATGGGCCTTGAGATCCTCCCGCCGGATCTCAACGTCTCGCAACTCCGGTTTTCTCCCGAGGTCACGCCCAACGGCTCGAAGGGCGTGCGCTACGGCCTCGCCGCCATCAAGAATTGCGGCGAGGGCGCCATGGCCATCGCCATCAAGGAGCGCGGGGCCAACGGGAAATTCACCTCGCTCGACGATTTCGCGTCGCGTTTGGATTCGAAAGTCGTCAACAAGCGCATCCTCGAAAACCTCGCCAAGGCGGGCGCGCTCGACTGGACCGGCGAGACGCGGGCCGGCATGTTCGGGCGGCTCGAACAAGTCGTCGCCTCCGCCTCGTCCGCCCAGCGCGACCGCGCATCGGGCCAAGGCTCCATGTTCGATTCCATGGAGTTCTCCGCCCCCGCGGCGAAGAAAAGTTCCAAGCGCTCCTCCGAGCCGAAAGTCGAGGAATGGAGCAAGGACGAACGGCTTGCGCACGAAAAGGAACTGCTCGGCTTCTATGTCACCGGCCACCCGCTCGACAAGTTCCGCAGCGTCATCGACTCCAACAAATACCGCCGCATCGGCCTGATCGACGACCTCGATCTATCCAACCCGCGCGAGCGGTTTCCCTTCGCCGGCATGGTCCGCTCGCTCGACGCGAAAACCACCAAGACCGGCAAGCCCTTCGGTGTGCTCATACTCGAGGACTTCACCGGCAGCACCGAAATCATGTTGTGGGGCGAGACCTTCGTGCCCGCCCGCGATGCTGGCCTGCTCGACCCGGGGAAAATCATCAAGCTCAAGGGCAACATCCAAGTGGACGACCGCACCGGCGGCCGCCGGCTCACAGGATACGAACTTTCCGAACTGAAGCCCAAGCGCGCCGCGGCGAATGGCAATGGCCCGCTGGAGCTCACGCTATGGACCGCCCGCCACAGCGACCGCGACCTGATGGAGATCAAGCTCGCGCTGACGGAGCACCCGGGCTCCACCCCGGTGCTCCTCCATTTCCAAAACAGCGCCGGACGCCGCGTCACCGTCGCCGCCGGAGATACCTTCAACGTCAAGCGAGACGAGGAGTTGGAAGAAGCCCTCGGACGCTGGCTGGAGGAATGAGGATCGGCCCCCTCAACAGGGAAGCGGATCTCCTCCCGCAATTCCGCTGTCCCCATTTGATCCTTGTCGCCCGCGCGGCGCGTCTGTGGCTGGCGCGTCTCGCGCCAGGCCGTTGTCGGAGCGTCTCGTACTTTATCCGGGTCGATAACGACGGATAGCAAACAGGGCGTCCTCTCGGAAGCGAATGTCCTCAGCTGGTCTATTATGGCGAGCGATGGCATCGACACGCTGAACTTCAGTTCCGACTTGGCGAATCATGCCGTTCGGATGCATAGCACCCCATTGAACGCAACATCAACCGACCTCTTCCTTCCTGAAGGTTCAGTATTGATCTTTCTGCTTGATCGCCCTACCCGCGATCTTGCCCTACAGTGGGAGCGGAGGATTTTAGGCGGTAACCAGACAAATCGATTTTCTATGTATGACAATGACATTTCGCGCACTTATTTTCGCACTGAACCATTCTTCACCACGTCGTCTCATGCGATTGCTGGGGTTCCAGAACCGTCTTCTATGATACTTACCGTTTTTGGCTGCGTTTGGCTCTGTCTCGCTGGCCGGCGACGCAAGATGAGCTATCGGGTCCCCGGGAGTGATTAGCTCCCAGGTCCCACACCAGAACAATCGACGTCCCTACCTTAATCTCCAGAAAAAATTCCTTGCGACCTGAGCGGTATCGTCGATGATACCGCTGGTGTATGCAGTTCTCGACACGTCAGTCCTTGTTGCGGGACTCCGATCCAATCGGGGAGCCAGCTTTCAGATCCTCCGGGCGATCCGCGCCGGGGATATCCGTATTGCCGTGTCTGTCGCCCTCGTCCTTGAGTATGAGTCGGTCATTCTGCGGCCTGGCCTCGTTCCTCGTTTCACGGCTGATGAACTCCGCAGGATTGTGGACGGCCTTTGCCAGTTGGCCGATCACCAGCAAGTGTTTTTCGCTTGGAGGCCATTCCTGCCTGACCCAGATGACGATCTTATACTTGAGCTTGCAGTCGCAGCATCGGCCAAATTCGTCATCACACACAACATCAGCGACTTTCGAGGTTCAGAATCAATGGGCGTTCGCGCCATCACACCTGCCACAACCCTAGATATCATCAGACCATGACTACATTATCCATCCGTGTTCCCGATTCCCTCCATCGTGCGAT
>JBBEEL010000095.1:0-17041 GCA_040880785.1 Akkermansiaceae bacterium
CACCCGACAACACCTGCGTGCCCGCGCCGTTCTTGACCAGCGTCAACGCCGAATTGACCGCGCCGCCCGCCGCGTTGCGCACGAGACCGCTGAAGTCATACGACTGGCCCGCCGCCACATCGAGGGTCAAGGTGGCCGGGGCATTGTCTACGCCGTCCACCGCCGCCTCGACAATGAGAGTTCCTCCCGTGGCAGCCGTGGAATCCACCCCGCCCAACGTTTGGTCGAAGCCCTGCAGTTGCAGGCGACGGCCGTTGTCGGTCGCACCGAATCTCAGCACGCCGGTCCCCGGCAGCGTGTTGGCTGCTGCCGTTGCGATATTCCCCCTCTCGAGAACCGTGTCGCCCGCATAGGTGTTGGCCCCCGAGAGCTGAAGCAGACCCGTGCCGGTCTTGACGATCCCGCCCGTGCCGCCGATCGCGCCGGAGACGCTTATGCTGCTGTGGCCGCTCGCGTAGTTCGTGATGTCGAAGATGACGTTTTTGCTCAGCGTGATGGCTCCGGACAGCGTGGGGTTGCCAACGTTGTTGAGGGAATTGGCAATCGTGCGCGTGCCGTCGCCAGCTTCGACGACGAGGCCTCCGGTGTTGTTCAGAGTCAAGGTGGAGCCCACAGAGAGCACGGTGTTGTTCGCACCGCCACCGAGGGTCCATGTGCCCGTGCCCATGGCGTTGGCACTGGAAAAAACGTCGACCTGACCCTCGTTGATATTCATTCCGCCGGACCAGCCCGAGTTGTCCCGCACCACGGTAACCCGACCCGCGCCGGTCTTGTTGATCGTGCCGGTGCCCGTCATTGCATTGCCGAACTGGAACGCGGCACCGCCGGTCAAAAACGTGTTGTTTTGGGCGAGATCAAGATTCGAATCCAACACGATGTTTCCACCGCTATTATTCCCCAGCCGGATCTGTGTGACCCCCGTCGTGCTCTGGTCCACGGTGATTGACGCGTTGCCGGAATCGGCAGAGAAGGTCAGATTCGCACTGCCTAAAGTGCCGGTTCCGTTGGTGTGAAGCCGGATGTCATAGAGGGTTCCCGGTGCGCCCAAGAGGTCGGCTCCGAAGGTGAGCGAACGGATGGTCCTGTCGGCGCCAAGAAAACTGAAGGCGCCGTTGTTGGTGATGGAGGCCTGAGCAAATATGATGTCCGTCGTGTTGGTGAAGGTCAGCGACGGGTTGTCCACCCAGTTGGTGGCGTTGCCCCAGCTGCGCGTGGCGTTATTGTTGCCTGCTTCACTGTCCCACGTATAAGTCTGCGCGGAAAGCGGCGCACCAAGCGCGAGCATTGCGAAGGCCGCGACGAAAAACGCGGCGGGGAAATGGTCGAAGCGAAGAGATGAGGAGGGGTGCATAGGCATAAGTTCCCGACCGTTGCACCTTATGTCAAAGAGCGTCTGCCATCGTTGCATGGAAGAGACCACTCTATGGTCGATTTTGCTGATATTTACGCCCTATCCAACAGTTTTGCCCGGCGAGCATGGGGTCACGCCTCGCGGATGTTTATCCCCACGGCATTCCACTCCGCGGCAAGCCGTGTGCCCCTCCGGAGGGACACCTCCCGGGTCCAACCCGCCCATTTTCCTTTTTAGGTTAATCAGGCCTGCTCACTCTGGAATCACCAACAGACGCAGCATCGCCGGATCAGGCCAGGGCTTGGGGCGGGGCTGGTCGCGGTGGTGCGGCATGGCCTCCCAGCGCAGGCGATAATGCGCGCCCGCAGAATCGCTTGTGGAATCGCTGCGCCAAACAATTTGCATTTCAGGAAAATCCGACTCCACCTTGCGCCAGCGGGGCGGGATAGACGGGCCCGAGGATGGCACCCGCTCCATCAAGCGAAGCGTCACCGGATCAACCCGGTAGGTGCCGTTGGGATACTTGGGGTGCTGAATCGAAACGACGAGCTGGCCGTCCTCCATGTGCAGGCCACTGTGCCGGATTTCACGTGTGAGGCTGCCACCACCGCCAAACTCCCAGCGATAGTTCCAATCGGTCGCCTGATGGATCTGCCAGTCGCTGCCATCATGGCGGGCAAAATAGAGCTGGGTATTTCCTTCGTCGTCGAACTTATGATAGGCCAACACCACAAGACCGTCCAAATCAAAACCGACAATGTTCGACCCATTGAGAATCCCCGCTTCGACAGGAATCGGGTCAATAATGACTCCCGGGGTGCCAAAGCGAATTGGCAGCTCCAGTGGCTGGCCACAAGCTGTCATCCAATCCACTAAGTTGCGGCTGCGGGCATAGCCGGGACTATGGCTGGTTTCCGCGTGAATGGTATCACGCCAAACCCAGGACAAATGGAAGTAGCCATCAGGGCCGGCAACCGGGGGCAACAGAGGATAGGCATTGCGTTCGCCCTCGCCATCGATCAGCGGTTGCTCGAGCAAACGCCGCCAGCTGCGGGTTTTGCGATCATACATATTGAACAGATTATTGCCGCTGCCACTTGATCCATCGCGGTAGGTAAAAATCAATTCGCCCTCCGGCGAGTTAAAAAAGGTGGGATATGTGGCACGCTGCTCCAGCTCCCCCGTCATCCTGTGGATCGGTTGCAGAGTGCTCGCATCCAGCGGTTTTTCCGCACGGAAATAAATGAGGGGATTAACATGCAGATTGCCGCTCAGGTGCAGGACATCATCGGCATCAAAAGCCATCGTAATGTAGTTGTGCGAATCCCACTCCACCCAAGAATCCAGTTTGGTAATTTTCCACTCGCGTTCCCCAAGCCGCCGTTGGGCCACGCTCATCTGCCGGTTGGCATCATAATAAGCAACAAACTGCCAACCCTTGTGGGTTAGTAAATCAAAAGGCACACGCGCGGCGGACCATACCGGCTCGATTTCCAAATATTCAATACCCGCATGCAAGTCGGGATTTTCCTCCCCCAGCGTCGGCGGCTCGGTGGGGGCCTCGGCCAGCGGTGCCGGGGCACATGAGGTTAGATGCATGGTCAGCAGTCCCGCCATCACGGCGGGGATGCACAAGCGGAATGACACGTTCATGAGGGCTCTCCTTTTCCTGATGAATAAAATCTCACGGGACCAGCGAACGTTGATGCGGCTGCCAACCCCCGTGGAGCAGACGGTGCATGCGTTCGATGACGGGTTGGGATTCCGGATCCCCGGCGAGATTCCGGTTTTCCAGCGGGTCGCGATGGAGATCGAAGAGGACGCGCTGCAGGCGATCGCCCTGGGCATCGTTCCATTCGGCATAGCGATATCGATCGTCGCGCACGGTCCAACCGGACTTGTTGCGGTCCGGACGGATAAAGCAACTGAAAACCGCCTCCTTCCACGGGGCATCCGGAGCGCGCAACAGCGGGGCCATGCTGGTCCCCTCCAAGTGATCGGGAAGCGGCAGGCCCGCCAACTCCGCCAGGGTGGGATACACGTCCACCAATTCGACCAACGCGTCCGTGCGGTGTCCGCCGGGTATGCGCGGATCGACCACGATCAGGGGCACGCGCAAGGCGTGCTCGAAAAGCGATTCCTTGCCCCACAAATTGTTATCGCCCAGATGCCATCCATGATCACCCCAGAGCAGGATAATGGTTTGGTCTTTCAGGCCGGTCCGGTCCAGCGCATCCAACAACAAACCGATCTGCGCATCGGTATAGCTGACCGACGCCCGGTAGCCCCGGATCAGGGTGCGCGCCAAATCGTCCGGTATCGGCGCATTGCCCTTGGGAATATCCGTATACAAACGCAGTTCGGGATGGTTGTGCATCGCGATGCCGGGGATCCCTTCGGGATCAAACATGTTGTCGGGTAGGGCCACGGATTCCTCCGGATAGTAATCCCAATAGCGTTGAGGCGCATTGAACGGCAAATGCGGACGCCAGAATCCCACGGCCAAAAACAAAGGCTCCCCAAGTTCGGCGGCTAACTCGATGCGACTCACGGCCTCCCTCGCAATTTGGCCGTCCGGATACGCGTCGTCAGGCACATCGGCGGCTTCGAAGGACGGCCCGTAGCGCCCGTGCGCTTCCAGCGCGGCCTGATTTTCCGGCACCAGATAACGGTTATGCGGATGGGGACTGCTCCAGACCGGGGCCGTCCACCCCTCCAGATCATCTCGGAGATCATGATAGATTTTGCCCAACGCTTCCACGCGGTATCCATGCTGCTTGAACAGGCGCGACAAGGTCAGCGTGCCGGGGGCATCCGATTCCACGCCCGGTTGAGCGCGGTCGATGATGAAACGCGTTTGGGTGGGACGCAGCCCGCTCATCAGACTGGCCCGCGAAGGTCCACACACGGCAAATTGGCAATAAGCCCGGTTAAACACCGTGCCTTCCCGCGCCAAGCGGTCCAGATTCGGCGTGACCAATCCGTCCACCCCGTAGGCGTTCATCTCCGGACGCAAATCATCCACGGAGATAAAGAGGACATGGGTCGGCGGCCCGGCGCTTGCTAAACCCGCATGCAGGTCGGGATTTTGCGACGGGCCAGATTCATCCGCTGCGCGGGCATTCAGCAACGCTGCTATACTGAGAATGAATAAGGGGATAAATTTTTTCGCATAGGTGACGGCAGAATATATGGTTATTGAAAGTGGCAGAGCGTGAACCGAACGCAATGCAACTGGAAAACAGCATTGAAGTATACTTAATCAGCAAGTAATGGAACGTTGGCATAACTCTTCGCAAGCCTACTGGCGAGGAGGCCAAAAGACGCTGTCTTTGGCTTCCACAGGAACCGTTCCCGCGCTCCCGTCGAAATACAACCGCGTTCTGACCTTCCCGAAAGGCGACTTCTTCGGGATGCCTGGCCAAGGCCCTAATTCCGCGTCAACCGACTGCATCATCATCTGGCGCGAAGGCTCTGCGATCTGCATGAGTTTTTGTGGTCTGATCCTGTCTGCATTTGGACCTTGCGGGTCGTGTGCGTAACCCCATGGTTCCAAGCGCCTGTCGGTGTGGAGCAGAGCTGCCTCCATATTCAGCCACCAGACAGTCGTGGGGCGATCTGTGCGCAGTGCTTCGCTGGAAACATTCCGTTTCCATCCGGGACAGGCAAATGAATCAACAAACCGACTTTCGGCCGGACTGCCCGGCACCGGACCCAAGTCCATATAATCGCCAATATAAAACAAGAGTGAAGTGGAAGACCGGCGATAAACGGCCTCCTGGCCCCGTCTTAGTGGCCCGGGAAGAAAACCATTGTTCTCAGCTGTATACAACAAAATGCCATGCCCTATGTTTCGCAGTGTAGCCGTCGAGCCTGCAAGGTCGGCGCTCATACGCATCCTGGAAAGAGCGCCGAACAGCAATACCAGCAAGAGAGCAGCAACCGCCAAGGCGGTGAGCATTTCAATCAAGGTGAACCCGGGCATGTTTTTTATTTTGTCTCCAACCCTTTCCAAACCCGGAGCTCTTGGCGGCATCCGGCGGCTCGTAACCTTTCCCCCGCTCGTGATGAAGGCCCTTCGCAGCCGCACCGTCCGCCGCGCGGCAGGAGTGGAGAGGGGGGAAGACATATCGGCGACGGCCCGGGGGATTAAACGCACCGCTAACATAGGAATTCCCGTGCCGCCGGCCATCAGCAAAAGCAATGCAATATTCATCACAATCAATCATCCCGACCGTGCCCGATGGATCGCCCGGAGGGCCCAGCAGGTCGACCGCCGCGTGGCGGTGCACAGAGTGAAACACGCGGAATGTCGGCCGCCGCAACCGGCCGCGGGGGCATGGCCATGACCGCCAAGACATGCGCAGTTTCGATCACTGGCCCCCCTTCTGCATTGCCAGCCGAAAAAACCTGCTCGATAGTGCGCCCGCCATGCCGGTTTCGCGCAGCAGTTGCCCCCGGAGTTCCCGCCCGGAACTCTGCAGACTTCGAACGTTCACGCTTCTGCCAAGATCCCTCTGCATGAGCCACGGACCGGAAGACCCGAAACCTGATCGACAACTGTGATACCGCCTTTCTTTTGCTGAGCAAGTCCGAGACCCCCACCCGCCGAAACACTCCCGCCCCCCGATCACAACATGCCCTCCGAGCCCTATGTCTATACTTTCGCCGCCGCCGATTACTATGTCATCGGCGTCTATCTGGTTTTGATGGCCAGCCTTGGCTTTATCCTCAAGAAGCTTTGCCACAACGCCAAGGACTACCTGATCGGTGGCAATAAAATCCCCTGGTGGCTGGCCGGGGCCAGCATTTTCATGATGTCCTTCAGCGCCTGGACCTTTACGGGAGCTGCCGGTTTTGCCTACACCCACGGCATTTTGATCATTTTGTTGTTTTACTTCAATGTGATTGCCTTTCTCATCGGCGGACGGTTTTTAGCCGCGAGGGTCAGGCAACTGCGGCTCATTACTTTCGGCCAAATTCTGCACGAGCGCTTTGGTCGGCTTGGTGAGCAATTTTTTGTTTGGATTCAGTTCCCGAACATGCTGTTCGGCGGCGCAATCTGGCTGCTGGGTCTGGCCGTCTTTGTCTCGGTCGCCTTCGGCGTGCCGATGCCGGTGACGATATTGGTTACCGGAGGCATCATCCTGCTCTACTCGACGCTGGGCGGAACATGGGCGGTGATGACCAGCGACTTTCTGCAATCGGTTGTTTTGATGTCGCTGACACTGGTCATAGCTGTTCTGACCCTGATGAAGGTTGGTGGCTTCAGCGGCATCGTCGAGCAGATGGAGCCCGGACACCTGCGTATTTTTTCGGACCAGCACAGTTGGATGTGGGTGCTCGCCTATTTCTCGCAAGCTCTCATCATTTTCAACTCCATCCTCGGGGCCAATCGCTACCTTGCCGTGCGTGATGGGCGCTGCGCGCAAAAGGCATCCTATTTGGCAGCTTTTTTGTTTCTGGTGGGACCCGTGATCTGGTTTATCCCGCCGCTGGCCGCTTCATTCGTGTTCCCCGAAATTGGGGAAATGCTTCCCGGCCTGCAGCATCCCAACGACGGTGCCTATGTGCTGATGGCGTTGCATGTGCTGCCGGCAGGACTGGCCGGGTTGCTGGTGATGGTCATTTTTGCCGCAACACTCTCCAGCATGGATACCGCCATCAATGTCAATGCGGGGCTTTTGACGATGAATGTTTACAAGCCGCTGTTCCGCCCCCATGCGGGTGAACGCGAACTTTTTATTGCCTCGCGCGTGTTCAATGTATGCTGCGGAGTTGCGGTCGTTTGCGGCGCCTACGCCCTTTCCAAACAGGATGGCATGAATCTCTTCGACTTGATGCTGCTGCTGTCAGCAGGGATCGGGCTTCCGCTCGCTGTTCCATGCCTGTTGCTCTTCATCTTCCGCCGGACCCCGCCCTGGACCGCGGTCGCCAGCGTTGCGGCCGCGGGAATATACAGTTACTTTGCAGTGCGGGCTGACTTGCATCTGTTTCCCCGTGTGTTTGGCATCATCGCCATTGCTTTGGTGGTCTTTTTCATCGGCCGCCTGCTTTGGAAATCCACCGCCACCGGCCAGCGCGAAAAGATTGAAAAATTTTACCGGCGCATGGAAACCCCGGTGGATGCGGAGAAAGAAATTGTCGGCTCGGAGGATGTGCGACATCTTTCGCTCGTGGGTCTGCTCGCCATGTTGGTGGGCGCGGGACTGCTTCTGGCGGCGGCCTTTCCCAACCCTCTCGGGGCACGCATCACCATAGCACTTACCGCGCTCATGATTTTCAGCCTCGGCTTCACGATGCACTGGATTGGCAGCCTCCCGAAATCCGGTGCTTCCCGCCGAGACCAAGGGAATGAAGAAGATCCCCCCTAAAGCAAAAGACGATTACACCCGCAGACGCAAGTGACGCGCGTCAGGACCCGCAAGAAGCATGCTACCGTGAAAAAATCAGGCAAGCAGCCGCACGGGCTGATGTATAGACCCGGCGCCACCACAGCATGAAACTGGCCACCCATCTGCACGTCCCCTCTTCCATCATGCAGCTTCCGCTCGCTCTGCCGGTGCTTCTTTTTGCGGTGCTTTTGGTTGCCCGATGCAACGGCGATCCGGGCCCGCTGCCCGGCATGGTGCTCATACCCGGAGGCACCTTCACTATGGGGTCCGATGAAGCCTACGCCTTTGCCAACGAGAAGCCGGCCCATCGCGTCGAAGTGGCCCCGTTTTATCTCGATGTGGCACCGGTGACCAATGCCGAGTTCGCCCGCTTTGTCGAGGAAACGGGCTACACCACCGTGGCGGAACAACCGGTCGATTGGGAGAAGATGAAATTGCAGGTCCCGCAGGGAACACCCAAACCCCCGGACGAAGTCCTGCAACCCGGCGCCCTCGTTTTCCGTCCAACCGATGGGCCTGTCAATTTGCGCAACTTGGGCAACTGGTGGCACTGGACCCACGGGGCATCCTGGCGACATCCGGATGGCCCCGGCAGCTCGATCGACGGGCGCGGGGACCATCCCGTGGTACAGATCGCTTTCGAAGATGCGCAGGCCTACGCCCGCTGGGCCGGCAAACGTCTGCCGACCGAGGCCGAGTGGGAATTCGCGGCGCGCGGCGGACGGGAAAGCCGGCGCTATGCGTGGGGCGACGAGGAGCGGCCGCATGGCAAAATCATGGCCAACCGCTGGGACGGGGACTTTCCCTACCACAACACGGAGGAGGACGGATTTGCCGGAACCTCGCCGGTGGGCACCTTTCCCGCCAACGGCTACGGGCTCCATGACATGGGCGGCAATGTCTGGAATTGGTGCAGCGATCTTTACCGCGCCGACACTTTCGCCGCCCGTGCGAGCGAGGAGAGGGCCTGTTGTAATCCGCAAGGTCCCGACACCACGGCCGACGAACGCCCTCTGCCCGGCGACCCCTCCCCTCCCATAGTGCCGGGAGCCGTCCGCCGTGTCGTCAAAGGTGGTTCCTTTCTCTGCCATCCGGACTACTGCGAAAGCTACCGCCCGTCCGCCCGCCGCGGCAGCGACCCCGGCACCGCGACCAGCGACAGCGGATTTCGCTGCGCCGTCGACGCGCCGGAGACCCCGCAGTAAATGGTCATGTGGCTGTCCGTTGCCGCGGCCAGCCAATAAAGCACACCGATCGAGGGCGAAGCTCCCGCGCGGATTTTTACAAGCGGCACCGTCCGACCCACACGCTCACGCGCACGGCGACTTATTACTGTGCCCTCGCGTGTTCCTCGTTCGATTGAATGGGGAAAAAGCAATCGTCATGAAACTGCACTCCGGTCGGCTCGGCATTCTGCCACAGTTGTTTACCATCCACCTTGAGATACGTCGCACCGATAACCATCCATTGCACCAGATTACCACCGGCATCCTTGCGCAGGTGCAATAATTGGGCGTCGCTCTCTATCCCCCCGTTTTGAATCGGGCCGCCCCAACTGCAGGCGATGACATCGGTGAATGTTTCAGCTTGCAGGACCCCGCCGGCAAAGCCGTTGCCGTAAAAGCGGCGCATCTTCGGCAGATCTTCTTCCCACTTTTTCTGGTAAGGGAACAAGACACTCAAGAAGTAGGGGTTCACGGCCCGGGTGGAGACTTTCAAACGTTGATTGCCCTCCACGCGGTCCGTCTCCACTTCCAATGTATCCGGATTGAAAAAGTGCACCTTCATATCCGCTTGGCCGTTGGCTCCCCGGACGGCCATCGACACCCCGTCGCTTTTCGCATCCCTGCCGCCCGCGCCCGCCAGATCATAAACGTTCCGCGGCGCGCTCTGCAGCAGCCAGGTATAGGTATTTTCCTCCTTGTTGTGCTGAATATCGTCCAAAATCACAATGTAGGGCGGCGCCTCTTTCATCGACGGGTCGGGGCGGGCCTTTCCCTTGACGTAGAGCACATGGCGGTCGGCACGACCCGCCCCCACTCCGGGCTGGCCATGATTGTTCCGGTCGTAGGCCGATTTGGCATCTCCCATGATATAAGTGTAAGCAGGACCTTGCCCGAAGGCCGGAATAAAGCCATCCACACTCCTCGAACCGCCACTGGGCGCCTGCCCCCGACCATTAATCAAAATGCCGCTCTTGGATTCCGTTCCATAGCCCGTTGCGCCGGAATCGACGGCGAACATGTTCCCGTAGGCATACAAATGAAAAGTATTTTCATCCGATTTTCCATGGCTCGTTGGAAAAAGGGGGCCGGAGGAAAAGGCAAAAAAGAAATCACCCGGAGTCCATCCGGTTCTCAGATTGACCAGACCGCGACGCAGGAAGAAGCTTTCTTTGTCGACACCCGCTCTATCGGGGCTTTCGGCCTTCATTTCATAGGGATAGTAAAAAACACTCAAGGGATGCAGCCGCTTTGTTTCACCGGCATTCTCCCAAATCCAAAGTCCCACGGGTTGCCCCAGGGCACGAGCCAACACCAAGACAAAATGGTCCCATCGCAGAGGACTGTAATCGGATTTGTTCCAAGCGTTGAGCCTCATCGGCGGGCGCCCCGCAAGCAACTCACTGGCCACGTAATGCAGGCTTTTGGACAAGTGCGGGTGCTGTAACAAGTCGCCCCCCCCACGAAGGGCCAAGGCCTCAAAAAACGGCGTGGCGAACCCCAACCCCAAACACATGTAGTGGTTGCCCTCAAGGTAGGCACCCTCGGGCTCAAACGACTTGTCGAGCCACATCTCCAAACCCGAGTAAGCCGTCCAAAGCGCGGGCATTGGGTCAAAATCTTCCAAGTCTCCCTCGATAGCCAAAGCGGCCAAGCCCATCGATCCACACACAGCAGCAGTCCAATTATGGTAGGGCACCCACCAATTGCTGCGTGCGCGATCGTCTCCCTGGATGGCCACGGAGGAGCGGGTGCGTTGCAGCTGAATGTCGATATACTCGCGCAGTTGTTGGGCCAGGGCGCGGTGGCTGGATGGCTCCATCTCCCCGCGCAGCAGATCATAGGCGATGGCCAGTGCTTGCATCAGCTCCGATGCGCCATGGGGGTCCATGGCCCCTTCAGGCGTGTTGCCCAATGCCGCTGTGCTATCCGGAAACGATGCTGCCGGAAAGTCCCTCAACAGGCTCTCGACAAACTCCATGCTGGCATCCCGATAACGTGGCTCGCCGGTCAGCTTCCATGCGGCCAACAAATCCAACAGCGCATGATTGAGGCTTCGAATGTAACCGGGACCGCGATCATAAGATCGGCCATGGGCCAGGTTGTCGAAGCGGATAAAGGAATCCGACTGCGGGTTCAGAAAGTCATCCGACCGTTGTATAATCACCTGTTTGAGCCTGTCGGGGATTTTGCCTGCGTTCCCCATCTGTGACGCCAGATC
Organism: Akkermansiaceae bacterium; assembly: GCA_040880785.1. Classification (GTDB taxonomy): domain Bacteria; phylum Verrucomicrobiota; class Verrucomicrobiia; order Verrucomicrobiales; family Akkermansiaceae; genus Luteolibacter. The sequence continues at coordinate 11,191 of JBBEEL010000095.1, forward strand.
AGCAAACAATTTCGGCTCACCGGCGCCCCTCACCGGAGCCTTTCCGAGCCTGGTGCGGAAAGCCTCAATCGATGGCTCCCAGGTTTCGGCAGGGAAATAATGGGTGTAACCGTGCTCGTGGCGAAAGGGCTCACGCTTCGAGAAATCCAGCGGCGTGCGTGTGGGAACCACCTCCACCGGTGCATCCCCCTCCCCGACCGGTGCCTCGGCAGGCTTGGAACACGACAAGGAAAAGATGCCGATGAAGCCGACAAAGGCCGCCACCGACAGGAAGCGAAGACAAATCAAAACATTGTTCATAATATCATTGCGACCATAACGGGCAGGCCACTGCATCCGCCAAAAACGGCAGAATACTCATTCGTGGGCGTGCTCCTCATTTTTTTCGGCAAGATATTCCGGATTGAGGTAGGGATCGTCGGTTTCCGCCTGCCAGTCGCGCAGGGCCGCCATCAACCCGGCTTTGGTTTCCGCATGAGCGGGATCGTCGGCCAAGTTGTTGAATCCGTGGGGATCTTTTGCCATGTCATACAATTCGAAACGCGGCGGTTGGAAATAGGTCGCGTAAACCTCCTGCAGATTCGGCACCAGCGGTTTGCCGTCCTGAGGTCCACGCCAGACCGGCGATCCATCGACACCGGGAGCAGGCCGAACCGTGCCCGGGTTCAAATTCTCGATCAGTTGGAAGTTTTGCGAGCGAATCGTGCGCATGGGGAACCAGGCATGACGTTGATGGGCATGGTGCTCACCGAACAAATGCGGGCGGGCGGCCAACTCCCCTCCTCGGGCCAGCCCCCAGAGCGATTGCCCCGGCAAATTTTCGGGGCTGGGCAAGCCCGCGGCATCCAGCAAGGTCGGGAAGATGTCGACGGTGGACACCAGGTGACCGGAAGGCTTCCCTCCCGACCCGGCCAACGATGGATGGCTCATGATAAAAGGGACCCGCAGACCGCGGTCGTAGAGCGTCGTTTTGGTTCGCGCGAAGGGCGCTCCGTGATCGCCAATCACAAGGATCAAGGTGTTATCCAGATGGCCACTCTCCTCCAGGTAGTCCAGCAGCATACCGATCCCCGCATCGAGGCGGGCCACACAGTTGTAATAAGAAGCTGTGGCAGCCCTGGCCTCATCGCTGTCAAATCCGAGCTGTTTGAATGCGGGCACATCGTCCGCCGTCAAAACCTTCTCCGGCAGCCCGTGTTTCTGGTCGTGGAAAGGGGCGTGGGGATCGTAGTAACTCACGGTGAGAAAAAAAGGTTCGGGGCTGGGGGCATCAAAGAAGCCGCGGGCCATTTCGGCCATCGTGGCGACATCCCGCTCGCCAACGATCAAATCGAAACCATTCCTCATGGTGTAGGCAAAGTCCCATGGGGTCAGTTCGGTCGGCTCGATGTGGAGTTTTCCGATGATCCCGGTGCGGTAGCCAGCATTGCTCAACTCCGAGACAATGGTGGGAAGTCCCTCCCGTGCGGAATAACCGTGATGCGAGAGGCCTGTCAGGCCGTGTTGATGCGGAAAAAGACCGGTGAAAATACTGGCCCGGGAAGGGCTGCAGGAAGCCGTTGTCACCCACGCCGTCTCAAACCAGACTCCGCTCCGCGCCAGCGCGTCCAGGCGCGGTGTCGCGGCCACCGGATCACCATAAACACCCAGCTCGATGCCCAGATCGTCGGCGACGATCAAGAGAATGTTGGGTTTGCTTTCCATGTCCCGCGCATGACAGGCACCCGCGGGCCAACCATTCCCGGCCACCACAAGGGCCAACAGAGAAAACCAAGGAGACATGAACCTTCCAAGCATACCCCTTAGACAACCACCAACTGTTGTGTATACCGACTCCCGGCACCGGTCGTCGGATTCCGACATCGCCGCCATGGCACCGGGTCTATCTTCGGGATGCATTTGTCGCGTGAAGGTCAATGTCATGGTTTGGGCCGACTCTCGATTTCCCGCTTCAGGCGCCGGACTTGATCCGGATGCTTTTCCGCCAGATTGTTTTGCTCTGACGGATCCTCTCTGATGCGGTATAAACGGGCCGGCTCGTTATCCCAACTGTGGAGCACATGGTAGCGGGTGGTATCCCTGCCTGACTTGCGTAATATAAGTTTCCAGTCTTCTTCGACGACAGCGAGATACTGCAGGGTGTCCTCCGGATCGCCGATGGTGATGTTGTGGGAAGAATGGTTCTCGGCAAACACCCTCTCGCGGGCGGCGACCGCATCGCGATCAAGCAGGTTTATCCCCGCGCAATCCCCCAAAAGCATGGATACCTCCGCCTCCAGGAAGACTGAGCGGAGCATCAGCGCGGCATCCGGCGGCGGCGGACGACGTGCGCGCCCAAGCCGGCGGCGGCCAGTGCGAGCAGCGCGTAGGTCGACGGCTCGGGCACAACTTCGATAGTGCCGGTCGTGCCGAGGTTGCTGGTGTCCCACGAGAGTCCGCCCCCGAGGTCGGTGCCCGTGATCGTGTCGAACGAGCCGGCGAAACCTCCCCAGTTGCTGAAGATGTTGACCGTATCGCCGAAGGTCGCCGAATAGCCGGTGTTGTCGAGGGAGAGGGTGCCACCGAAGGTGAAGGTATTGGATCCGGCGCCGACCACGCGGTCGAACTCACCGATATTGATGCCGGTGATTTCGATGGTGAGAGTGGCCGTCGAATTGAGCAGCAGCGAGTCGTTGAAGGTGATGTCGCCCGGGCTGTTGCCAGGGGACAAAGTGCCGTTGATTGTGGTGTTGCCAACAACCGTTCCGCTCCCTCGCAGCGTCTGCGCGCCACCGAGAACGAAACCTCCCGTGACAGCCGAGACATCGAGGGAGGCCCCACTGGCCACATCGAGCACGCTGCTGCTGCCGACCGAGCCGTCGGCGCCGAGGATGAGCGAACCCGCACTGACCGTGGTGGTGCCGCTGTAGGTGTTGTTCCCGCTCAAGGTGAACGTGTTGGCGCCGGTTTTTTCGAGGTTGCCGCTGCCGCCGATTGTGTTGCTGCGCGTGCCGCCGCCCGAAAAACGCACCGTGCCGCCGGCCAGCGTAATGGCCGAGTTATCAGCCACGGTATCGACGCCCCCGAACTCCAGCACGCCGGCATTGACCGTCGTGGTGCCCGAGTAGCTCACACTGGCGCCACCCGACAACACCTGCGTGCCCGCGCCGTTCTTGACCAGCGTCAACGCCGAATTGACCGCGCCGCCCGCCGCGTTGCGCACGAGACCGCTGAAGTCATACGACTGGCCCGCCGCCACATCGAGGGTCAAGGTGGCCGGGGCATTGTCTACGCCGTCCACCGCCGCCTCGACAATGAGAGTTCCTCCCGTGGCAGCCGTGGAATCCACCCCGCCCAACGTTTGGTCGAAGCCCTGCAGTTGCAGGCGACGGCCGTTGTCGGTCGCACCGAATCTCAGCACGCCGGTCCCCGGCAGCGTGTTGGCTGCTGCCGTTGCGATATTCCCCCTCTCGAGAACCGTGTCGCCCGCATAGGTGTTGGCCCCCGAGAGCTGAAGCAGACCCGTGCCGGTCTTGACGATCCCGCCCGTGCCGCCGATCGCGCCGGAGACGCTTATGCTGCTGTGGCCGCTCGCGTAGTTCGTGATGTCGAAGATGACGTTTTTGCTCAGCGTGATGGCTCCGGACAGCGTGGGGTTGCCAACGTTGTTGAGGGAATTGGCAATCGTGCGCGTGCCGTCGCCAGCTTCGACGACGAGGCCTCCGGTGTTGTTCAGAGTCAAGGTGGAGCCCACAGAGAGCACGGTGTTGTTCGCACCGCCACCGAGGGTCCATGTGCCCGTGCCCATGGCGTTGGCACTGGAAAAAACGTCGACCTGACCCTCGTTGATATTCATTCCGCCGGACCAGCCCGAGTTGTCCCGCACCACGGTAACCCGACCCGCGCCGGTCTTGTTGATCGTGCCGGTGCCCGTCATTGCATTGCCGAACTGGAACGCGGCACCGCCGGTCAAAAACGTGTTGTTTTGGGCGAGATCAAGATTCGAATCCAACACGATGTTTCCACCGCTATTATTCCCCAGCCGGATCTGTGTGACCCCCGTCGTGCTCTGGTCCACGGTGATTGACGCGTTGCCGGAATCGGCAGAGAAGGTCAGATTCGCACTGCCTAAAGTGCCGGTTCCGTTGGTGTGAAGCCGGATGTCATAGAGGGTTCCCGGTGCGCCCAAGAGGTCGGCTCCGAAGGTGAGCGAACGGATGGTCCTGTCGGCGCCAAGAAAACTGAAGGCGCCGTTGTTGGTGATGGAGGCCTGAGCAAATATGATGTCCGTCGTGTTGGTGAAGGTCAGCGACGGGTTGTCCACCCAGTTGGTGGCGTTGCCCCAGCTGCGCGTGGCGTTATTGTTGCCTGCTTCACTGTCCCACGTATAAGTCTGCGCGGAAAGCGGCGCACCAAGCGCGAGCATTGCGAAGGCCGCGACGAAAAACGCGGCGGGGAAATGGTCGAAGCGAAGAGATGAGGAGGGGTGCATAGGCATAAGTTCCCGACCGTTGCACCTTATGTCAAAGAGCGTCTGCCATCGTTGCATGGAAGAGACCACTCTATGGTCGATTTTGCTGATATTTACGCCCTATCCAACAGTTTTGCCCGGCGAGCATGGGGTCACGCCTCGCGGATGTTTCAGTCATCCAGAAGGCCGACCAGCGGGTGGTCTTTTTGCGCGGCATTGGCGTTGCCGACAAAGGGTCGTCAAGCCATCGGTTCCGATTGACCGGCGGAAAAAGGAGCGACAACCGGAAGGGCGGAGATAGTCACAGTGAGAACCTGCGCAAGGGCCCGAAAGAAGGATTACTAGTTTTTAAAAGCACCAAGCTCATTCCAAGGCCATTGAGCGCACTTGGTCACGTCGCGAAGTTCGATGTGGCCTTCGAGGAAGGTAAAATTCCATTTCCCCCGTGATTTGGGCCGGGCCCGAACTGGCGCGTCGGACCGTCGCAACCATGATGCCCCAAAACTCCGTCTGGACGAGAAGGCACCGATGGTTAGCTGGATTCGCGGGCCGCATGCCTGGCGCGGTCAACCCCGGCACCCGCCGCGTCGTGCCTCCGTTCCCGGCGGTGCGGACGCTTCTACTTTCTCAGTCCGCCGACTTGCACGCCGATTTTGCCGGGATCGAATTGGGCGGGGTCGAACTCGGGGTTCACGACCGGGACGACGGCGGCGGTCGACTGGAGGTGTTCCCCGATGAGGGCGTCGAGTTCCCGGACTTTCTCGGGCATACTCTGCGCGAGGTCGTTCTGCTCGCCGGCATCATCCTGCAAATTGTAAAGCTGGTAGTCGTGCGCGCCATCGGGGCCGTGGTGGAAGATACGGATGAGCTTCCAGTAGCCGGCATGCACGGCGACCGAGGGGGGCAGCCAGTCGGGCACGTTGGGGGAATGCGGGAAGTAGGTGAAGATCGGGCCGCGGTCGAACGATTCGCCCCGCAGGGCCGGTTGGAAATCGACGCCGTCGAGAGGCCAGTCCGCCGGCGGATCGATGCCGAGCGCGGCGAGCAGCAGCGGGTAGAAGTCGGTGGACTGGATGAGGGCGTCGCTGCGGCTGCCGGGTTCGGTGACTCCCGGCCACACGACGATGCAGGGCACGCGGATGCCGCCCTCGTAAATGGTGGCTTTGCCGCCGCGCAGCGGGTTGTTGCTGGTGGGAGCGGTGATGAATTTCTCGCCGTCGGCCCCGGTCTCCTTGATGCCGTTGTACATGTTGCCGCCGTTGTCGGAGAAAAAGATGATGATGGTGCGCGAGGCCAGATCCATCGCGTCGACCGCGTCGAGCAGGGTGCCGACGGCATCGTCCAGCGAGTGCACCATGGCCGCGTAGGTCGGCGAGCGCTGCGCGTTTTGCGGGTCGATTT
>JBBEEL010000096.1:0-11251 GCA_040880785.1 Akkermansiaceae bacterium
AACGATGGATTGCGCCGTGGAAGAATTCGGCGACGAAACCGGAAATCTACCACGCCGTTTCAAGAATAGTAGGCCGGAACTTTGTGGTGGAGGTGGACGAACGTGAGCACTTCCGGATGCTGATGCGGATGTGCGAGAAGTTCACGGGTTGCCGGGTATTGTCTTACTGCCTGATGTCCAATCACTTTCACTTGCTGCTGGAGGTTCCTCCGATGCCGGAGGGCGGGATCTCGAATGAGGAGTTGCTGCAGCGACTGCGCGTGTTTTACAGCGAGGCGCAGGTGGCGGAGATTGCGAAGGAGATGGAGGACGCGACGGCGGTGCGCACGCGGGGTGAGTTTGAAATGCCACCCGTGGACGAGAACGGTGCGCCTGTGACACCGGCTCAGGAACTGGCAATGGCAAGGCAACAGGGGGCGCAACGGGTGGAGGAAATCCGCCGCCGCTATACCCGGCGTATGCACGATTTAAGCGAGTTTATGAAGTCCCTGCTGGAACGCTTCACGAAATGGTTCAACCGCACGCATTCGCGCTCCGGCACGCTGTGGGAAGACCGGTTCAAGAGCGTGATCGTGGAAAGCGGCGTGGCGGCGCGGACGATGGCGGCGTACATCGATCTCAATCCGGTGCGGGCGGGCATGGTGAAGGATCCGGCGGATTATCGTTGGAGCAGCTACGGCGAAGCGGTGGGCGGCGGCGCGAAGGGAAATGGGAAAAAGGCGCGTGAAGGCTTGGTGCGGGCGTATTTTTGCGATCAGGGAGTGGGGTTCGAGGCGGAGAAATGGTGCGAGGTTTCGCGTTTATACCGGCGCTTGATGGGGCTCGCCTTGGAGCGGAAACCCGGCCGGGCGCAAGTGGCGGGAAGCGGGAGCCAGCTGGGCCAAACCGCCATGAATACGGCGGAAATGCTGGAGAAACAGGACAACGAAACGGTGCTGCAGGACTTGGGGATCGCAAAAATGCTGCGCTGCCGCGTCCGGTATTTCACGGACGGCGCGGTGATCGGCAGCAGGGAGTTCGTGAACGAGGCGTTCGCGGGAGCGCGAGAACGATTCGGAGCCAAGCGAAACGATGGCGCGCGGCGGCTGAGGGGGAGCGGCGCGGCGGCGGCGGGAACACTTTGGAGCCTGAGGGATTTACGGGTGAATATTTGATACCAAGGGTCGGATTGTCGCATTCAAGAATCCATCACTGGTGCAGAGCATCGAGCGGCAGGCTTCAGGATGCACTCGGCGACGCGGGGGCGGGCAGGGGCGGTTCCTTTTGTGGTCCCTTTCTGTCCAGCGACGGTGTGTGGCCTTGTTTTCAATTTTTGGAATTACTTCGGGATCAGGTGGAAGAAGTGCCAGCGGATTTCCTCGTGGTAAGCGGTGAGGCTGGGATAGGCGGCGGCGGATGCGGCGTGTTCGAGGCCGGTGTTGATGCGCTCCGGGGGGAGGAGGCGGCGGATGTCCGAGAGAAGGGCAAGGAGAGCCTCGGTGTCGCGGAGGCGGAGGTGATGGCCTTGATAGAAAATCGTGCAGTCCGCGGTGAGGGCCAGCTGCAGGCGTTGGGGAGACTTCCAAAAGAAAAAGTCCGCGCGAAGCTCGGGGAAGCTGGCGAGTTTCATCGTCCTCACCGGCTTCAGCGTCTTGATGGTCGCGCGGCCGGCAGGGCGAACGTCCCAGCGGATGTCATCCTGATGAGTCATTCGCTGATTCATGAGAAAGCCGCCGGCGGCGAACACGAGTTCCGCGCGGGAGCGGGTTTGGATGTGGCCGAGAGCATCGGTGAAGGAGATGCTCTCGCTCTCAATCACGAGCCGCCGGGCACGGAAGGCATCGGGGAGCGGTGGGAGGTGGGCGTCGGGGACCACGCGGGTGGGGAATCCGCGGCGGGCGAGCTCGGCTTGAAGGGCGTCGGCCTCGTGACGGGGCAGCTTGGAGGTGACGACGCCGTAGAGCTCGCGGTAGAGCCGGTGGCAATCGGCGCGGGCGACGGAGGACGCGACCACCGAGGCGTCCTCGAACGACTGACGGTCGATTTTCTGATCGAGTGAGTTTTGAAGCAGGGAGAAGGTCGCCATGGAACGGGGGTGCGATGTTGGGGGATTGCGGTGAATTTCCAACAACTTTCAGCCTAAAAGGGAGATCATAATAATCACCCAAAACCGTCCCGCCTGAGTGAGCGCCTAGCAACCTTGCCAAAAACCCATGCATTCCTTGAAGCCGTGGGGAAGAGTTCGGTTGGGGGCCGTTGTCAGTCACGGAGCTTCCGCGACCTCTGCGCGAAGGAAGCCCTTCGGTCCGCGAGGAGTGGTGCTGCTGAGCGCAGCGTTGAGGCGAAAGCTGCGGTAAGTCCCGAGTGCCTGCAGCTCAGTTCGTCACGCGCATGGGCATGAGGACGTAGAGGAATGTCCCCTCGATCCGCAGCACGCCGGGGCTCATCTCGTCGATGAGGTCGAGATAGACATCGTCGCTGTCGAGCGCGCGCAGCGGGGCCTGGAGGAATTCCGGGTTGAAGGCGATCTGCATCGGCGGACCTTGGTAGATCACGTCCATCGATTCCTGTGCCTCGCCGACGTCGGGCGAGTTGGCGGTGACCTCGATGTGGTTCTCGCTGAAGACGAGTTTCACCGAGTTCGACTTGTCGGAGGAGAGCAGGGAAACGCGGCGGACGGTCTCGAGCAGTGCTTCGCGGCCGATGACCACGCGCTCGTTGCTGTCACCGGGGATGACTTGGCGGTAGTTCGGGTAGTTGCCCTCGATGAGCTTACTGGCAAGCAGGCTGTCACCGACGGTGAAGGAAATCTGGCTGTCGCTGAGCTTGACGATCACGTCGCCGGCCTCGCCGAGGAGGCGCTGGAGTTCTTGGACGGCCTTGGTCGGGATGATGACGTCCGTCTCATGGGAGGCGGGGAATTCGAGGTCGGCATCGACCATCGCGAGGCGGCGGCCGTCGGTGGCGACGAGGGTCATTTTGCCGTCGCGGAAGGAGGTGTAGATGCCGTTGAGGACGTAGCGGGTCTCGTCGGTGGAGATGGCGTAGGAGGTTTTCTTGAGGCCGTCGCGGAGGGTGGCCTGCGGGATTTTGAAGATTTTGGCACCCTCAAAATCCGGGAGCGGTGGGAATTCCGCCTCGCCGAGGCCGATGATTTTGAAAAACGACGGTCCGCTGCGGATCGAGGCATGGTTTTTCGCATCCACGGACACCTCAACTTCGCTGGCGGGCAGCTCGCGGATGATGCTCACCAGGCGCTTGGCCGGCAGGGTGGTGGCGCCTTCCTTCTCAATCTGCGCTTCCACCGAGCCGGTGATGCCGACGTCGAGATCGGTCGTGGTGAACTGGATGCGGCCGTCTTTGGCGACAAGCAGCACGTTCGAGAGGATGGGGAGGGTGGTGCGCGAACTGACGACGTGCTGGACCTTTTGCAGGCCGTCGAGAAAGGCTTCCTTGGAGATGCGGAACTTCATAAAGGGGATACCGGATTTCCGGTGCGCGAGAGTTTCCGCTTTCGCCGCCGCTTGGCAAGCCTTCTGTCAATAATCCCGCAAGCAGTCGCCGGTTACCGCCGGAGCTGGGACTCGATGCGGGCGATGCTGTCCTTCAGTCCGGGTTCCCCAACGATCCGTTCGGTGACTCTTTTGCAGGCGTGGATGACCGTGCCGTGGTCGCGGCCGCCGAAGGCCTCGCCGATTTCCATGAGCGAGCCCTTGGTCAGCGAGCGGCTTAAATACATGGCGACTTGCCGCGGAAAGGCGATGCTGGCCGGGCGTCGGCGGCTGGTCATGTCCGCGAGCCGAACGTCGTAATGCTCGGCGACGGCCTTCTGAATTGAGTCGATGCTGACTTGGCGGCTGGCCTCCTCGCGGATGAGATCGCGGAGCAGGTGCGCGACTTTTTCCACGCTGACGCTTTCCCCGGCGAGCGAGGCGTAGGTGGCCACCCGCATCAGCGCGCCTTCGAGGCGGCGGACGTTGGTGCGGATTTTTTCAGCGAGAAATTCGAGGACTGACTCGTCCACGCGGACTTTCCAGTCGAGGGATTTTTTCTTGAGGATGGCCATCCGCGTTTCCATCTGTGGCGGCTGCATCTCGACGGTCAGGCCGCACTCGAAGCGGGAAATCAGCCGCGGCTCGAGGCTTTTGATTTCGCAGGCCGGGCGGTCGCTGGTGAGGACCACTTGGTTGCGGCCGTCGAGCAGGGTGTTGAAGGTGTGGAAGAACTCCTCCTGCGAGCGCTCCTTGCCAGCGAGGAACTGGACGTCGTCGATGAGCAGCACGTCGGAGCTGCGGTAGCGGCGGCGGAATTTCTCGATGTCGCCGCGGCGGATGGCGTCGATGAACTCGTTGGTGAATTTCTCGCAGGTTAAATAGATCACGCGTGAGCCGGGCTGGCGGCGCAGCAGTTCGTGGCCGATGGCCTGCATCAGGTGGGTCTTGCCGAGGCCGGGACCGCCGTAAATGAAGAGCGGGTTGTAGCCGATGCCGGATTTCTTGGCGACCGCTTCACAGGCGGCGTGGGCGAACTGGCTGTTGTCTCCGACGACAAAGCTGGAAAACGTGTGGGCGGGATTGAGCCCGGCGGCCTTGATGTGCTTGTCGAGTGCCTCGCCCTCGAGCGCGGCCGCCTTGGTCGGCCGGGCGCTGAAGCGCAAGTCGCCGGGTTTGCTGCTGTCTTCGGCGGTGCACTCATCCTCACCGACGACCACCCGCACCTCGTGCACTCCTTCGCAGACTCCGGTCACGGCCATCGTGAGCTCCGGCATGTAGTTGGTCTCGATCCACACTTGATGGATTTCCCCGGGGACGGAGATCGAGGCGACATTGTCTGCCACCCCGAGCCAGCGCGCCGACCGGAACCAGCGCTGGAAGGCATCGTTGCTAAGCATCGGCCGCAGCGCGTCGCAGACAGCGTCCCAAGCTCCGGATTCAAGAAAGAACCCGTCGATTTCGTCCGCGTTTTCCCGCGTGGCCACTTCCTCTGATTCCATGTCTTGAGCTTTTTGAAAATTGATTAGCGCGTGGTCCTCAACCACTCTCGGGAGTGGCAGCAAAACAGCGAGGGGGAAAAGTTGGCGGCTAAACTGACGCTCGGAAAAACCTTTTTGCCGCGCGCTAACACATGCTCGGCGCGGGCCGTATTCCACAAGCGTTCCACGGGCAGAAATTTTTAAAACTTTGCCGGTAATTTTGCTTCGTCTTTCCAAAGCATTTGCGGGCACTCTCCATGGCAAACTACGCATATGCTTGTAGGAGAATCACCTGCGACGTGCCGAAGATGTTAGCTGATTTTTTCCCCCACCCCCCGGCCCAGCGGCAGGAACGCGCCGAGCAAGGTGACGGCGGTATTGATCGGGTAAAACCATGGGTCGGCGATCTGTGGGCGGCTGTTTAGCAGCATTTCCGCGAAATCGTCTGCCCCGAGCGAGGCGAGCAACTGCCGCAGCTCGGGCCGCACCCAGGCGACGATGAGGACGGAAACGATGACTCCGCCGACCAGCCCGTTGAGGCTGCGGCGGCCGGGCAGGATCGCCGCGAGGAGAATGCCAAGCAGCGGCCCGTAAGTATAGGCAACCATACCGAAGGCGAGATCGATCAGGTTCTTGTTCTCGTTTTGCGAGTAGCCACCCGCCAGCAGAATCGCGAAGCCGGAAAGGACGGCGGCCCAGACCACGACCATCATCCGCGAGCGGCGGACCATCAGGGCGCCGTGGCCTTCCTGTTCGAGTTTCTCGCGGCCATACCAGGCGGAAAGACTGGTCTGCGCGAGCGCGGCGAGCACCGAGTCGAGGCTGGAAATGGCGGCGGCGAAGGCCCCGGCGAGGATCAGCCCGGTGATCCCCGGTGGCAGCACGGTGGTGATCCAGACGGGGAAAACGAAATTGGCGTTTTCCGCGAATTTCAACGCCTCGTCGGGAGTGAGGCCCTTGGTTTCATACCAAGCGAAGAGGCCGGCACCCACCGCCAGCATCAGCAGCGTGGTGAACAGCGAGGCGCTGCTCCAGATGACCGCCTTGCGCGCGTCCTTCTCGCTGCCACAGCAGAAAATCCGCTGCGCGTTGAGCTGGTCGGTGCCGAAGGCGGCGAAGTTTTGGAACGGCATCGCGATCACACCGATCCAGAAGGTGTAGTTCACCAGCGGGCTTTCCCACGGCGGTGAAAAATTGAAGATCTTCATCTTGTCGATATCGCCTGCGGGTCCGGCGTTGCGGTTGATTTCCATGATCGCGTCCCAGCCGAGGCTGCCCGCCAGCCAGCCGAAGGCGAGCAAGCCACCGAGGATGAAAATGCAGAACTGGATCACGTCCGTCCAGATCACCGTGCGCATGCCGCCCATCAAGGTCCAGACCACGGCGAAGGCCCCGATCGCCACGATGCAGATCTCGATCCGCATTCCGGTGACGGTGGTCAGGATGATGGCCGTCACCAGCACCCGCACGCTCTGACCCAAGATCGCGCCGAGCGAAAATAGCCCGGTCACCAGCCGCCGCACGCCCTCGCCGAGCTTTGAGCCCATGTAATCATACGGGCTGTAAATTTCCTCTTTAAAATAAAGCGGCACCAGCCAGTAGCCCACCGCGAAGCGCGCGATGATCGAGCCGATGCCCCACTGCAAATACGTCCAGTCGCCATTCATCGCATAAACCCCGCCGGGCACGCCGATGAAGGTGAGCGCGCTGATCTCCGTGGCGATCATCGAGCCGCTCACCGCCCACCACGGGAGCGAGCGCCCGCCGAGGAAAAAGTCGCGGATTGTCGCGTTTTTCCCGCTCAGCTGGTGGCCGATGAAAGTCGTCAGCAGCATGTATCCCACCACCACCCCCCAGTCCAATGTCGTGAAATGTGTCTCGATCGCGGCCGCCACCATGAGGCAACGCTAGTGGCACCCGCGCCCGTTCCAAGCGCCAAGTTGCGGCGCAGGGACACTTCCCCCGCCCGGTGGGATTCGCGCGGGTTTGACCGGGTGGAAGGCTGGTTGCTAGGCTTTGGCGAAGATCTCCCGGCAGAGGAGGCAGCTTTTCCCATCGCAGCCGCGGGCGGAACAATGCTCGCGGCCGTAGAAAATGATTTGCAGATGCAGGCGGTTCCAGGTGTCGCGGGGGAAGAGCTTTTTCAGGTCGCGCTCGGTTTGGACGACATTTTTGCCAGACGTGAGTTTCCAGCGGGTGGCGAGTCGGTGAATGTGCGTGTCCACGGGAAATGCCGGGATGCCGAAGGACTGCGCCATGACGACGGAGGCGGTTTTGTGGCCGACGCCCGGGAGCTCTTCAAGCGCGGCGAAATCCGCCGGGACCTCGCCGCCGTGTTGATTCACGAGGATTTTCGAGAGCTCGGAAATGGCCGCGGCCTTCTTCGGCGAGAGGCCGCAGGGGCGGATAATCGCCTGAATTTCCGCGACCGGCACTCGCATCATGTCGCGCGGGTTATCGGCGAGGGCGAAGAGTGCCGGAGTGACGAGATTCACGCGCAGATCGGTGCACTGGGCGGAGAGCAGGACGGCGACGAGCAAGGTGTAGGGATCCTTGTGATCGAGAGGGATCGGCGTTTCCGGATAGAGTTGTTGGAGTCGCCGCCGGAGGTGATCGGCGCGTTGTTGCTTGAGCATGATGTGGCGAGTTTCGCGGGTGGTGCGGGAAATGCAAGGCGGCCCATGGGGGCTTGTCGCAGCGGCGGTGCCACGCTAGCCTGCCCGTCATGCGGAAATTCTGGCTGCTGTCGATCGCGTTCCTGGCCCTGGCCGGCGGCGCGGGTTGGTGGTTTCGCGGAACGCTCGCTGGCCTGTGGAACGCGGCCTTCATCGGCGTGCAACTTCGCGGACAAGCGAAGCTCCAGCCCGACCCGGAAACCTACGCGGTCTTGGCCACCGACCTCTCACGCTGGCGGGCGGAGCTGGCGAAGCGCCACCTCAGCGCGCGCGACGACGCACAGCGCAGGGCGGTAGAGAACGACGCCCGCATCGTTCTGGAAGCCGCGCTGCCGGCGATGATGCAGTGTTGGTTGGGCACGCCGTGGGATTTCAACGGCACCGCCAAAACGCCCGGGGAGGGCCGGATCGCCTGCGGGTATTTCGTCGCCACCGTCTTGAAGGACGCCGGGTTTCTAGTGGATCGCTATAAACTCGCGCAGCAGCCCTCGGAAAATATCCTGCGCTCATTTCTCCCGAGAAACTCCTGCGTGCTTACCGTCGGCAAGAACTACCAAAAATTTGCCGCGGAGCTGGATGCCAGCGAGCCCGGAGTCTATGTCGTGGGCTTGGACACCCATGTGGCATTCATCCTCGTCAGCGGCGACGGCTTTCGTTTCATCCACGCCTCCGGCTCGCGGCCCTGGTGCGTGGTGGATGAAAACCGCGACGAGGCGGAGGTGCTCAAGCGCTCCAACTGGCGCATGCTCGGCCACATCACCGCCGACCGGGAGGTCCTGAAACGCTGGCTCAAGGCGGAGAAAATCGTCGTCCGCGACGCCTGATCACCGCACGCTGCTTTGAGAGGACAGCATTTCCCAAGCTCACCCTGCTCAAACTCTGCTCTTAGTCCTTGGATTCCGGCAGCACCTTGTCGCCCGCCCGCCGGATGTCGTCGCGCAGCCACAAGCCAAGGATCAGTGACGCCACCAAGGCGTAAATCATGCAGGCCGGCATCCACATGATCAACCCGGCCACCTGCTGGTCCTGCAGGGCCGTCAGGTTCCAACGCGGCGCGCGCTCCTCGTAGAACGGATACCACGCCTTGGGAGCCAGGGTCATGAAAACGCCCAGCATCGTCGCATGCAGTGACGTTAGGAAAAGATAGACCACTCCCGCGCCGCGGTTCAGCCGTAGGCGGCTCACCGGATCCAACAGCACCCGCCAGAAAAGACAGGCCGCGACAACAAAACTGAAATGCTGGAAATCATGGAAAAGGTCGTCGTAGAGCGTGGCTTCATACAGTGGGGGCAAATGCCAGACCCATAGCACCAGCGCGAACAGCAACCACATCAGCAGCGGTTGCCATAATAGATAGCGGGTTGGCTTCCACCGCTCCACCCACTGCTTGGCCCTGCCATAAGCGCGCCGCCAGGACAGCGGGAATGCCCACAGCGAGACCAAAAATGGAGTGCCCAACACCAGCAGCGGCGCCGCCACTCCCATCAGCATCATGTGTTGGGTCATGTGCATCCACGCGAGTTCATCGCTGAAAACGTCAATCGGCGACACCAAGGCGATCCCCAGTGCAATCATCCCGGCCGCGAACATCGACGCCTGCCGGACCGAAATGGTTTTTCCGACCCCGCCGCGTTTCCACAGGCGCAGCAAGCCGATCCCATAGATGGCAGTTAGGATGCTGAGATTGGTGACCACCAGCGGTTGCGCCAAGTTCCACGCGGTCCACCACGGTCCGTCGTGGACGGGCCTCGGCGCACCGTGCGCAGAGGCTGTCGCTGTGGCAGCGCCTGACATGAGCAAGAACCAGAAGCAATGTTTCATCACAGATGAGTTCCGCAATCCCTCAGGTAAAAGAAAACAGGCAGGGTCTCGGCGATGATGATCAAGCCAAACAGCGGATTGACCACTAGGCCGACGCGAGCGGCAAACCGCCCGGGCCTCTCACCATCCGAACCGCCTCCGCCGCCCGCGCGCCGCCAACTGATCCAAGTGATGAGTCCGGTCAGGCTGAGAAGCACCACGCTGACGGCCAGAATCAGCCACGCCACCCATGAAATTTCCAGTGGCCCGGGCCGGGCCAGTGCCGTGAGGCAGCCGAATTCGGCGATGGTCCACACCGCCAGCAGATGCAGCATCCAAATCACACCGCCTCCCCACAAGCAGCTCCACAGCAACAGTCGGTCCCGCGGATCGTGTGATAAAGAAGTCGTATTCATAAGAAACGGGGGGAGAGATAGAGCACCAGAAAAACCACTACGCCGGAAATGAGTGTTAGGGCCCAGAACATTCCCGTTACCTGCGTCTGGAGATACTGGAAAGGATGTTTCCAGTCCGCCTCGGTTTTCAGCCGGAACCACAAGGCCGCCGCGAGCACCGTGGCCACCAGCACGATCACCAGCAACAGCCACCCAGTTAGGAAAAACACCGAGCCGTAAGCATTCAGTTGGGGGTTGAAGGGAAGCCCCGCCAGCTCGAGGGTGAACAGGGTGAGGAATCCAAGGCCGCCTAGCACCGTGCCGCCCACTAATCCCAGCCCGATCAAGCGGCTGCGCACCGCCACCGCCCACCATGCCAGCATCATGGCACCACCCGCTGCCAGCAAGACCGCAAAAGCAGGCCCTGCCAAAACGAGTTCCGGCAGGGGCAGGTCATCCTGCGGCCAAATTTCAGAAAACAGCCATAGATAATAATAACAAAACACCAAGGTCAGCACCATCATCGCCAGTATCGTTAGAAAAGAAAGCGTTCCCCACCACGCCGTTGAGCGAGGCCCCGCCGTGAACACCGGCAGCCCTGCGGCAGCCGCCACGCCGTCGTTTTGCAGCTGCGCAAGGCGATTCTTGTCCGGGTAGATCCATTTCCCCAATGATCCTGCTAGAACAGCCAGTCCCATGGGGGTTATCAAGTAGAGTTTTGCCAGCACGCCCAGCATGGCCACCAGCAGGCCGAGTGCTGCTACCAGCGGCACCATCGTGGGGCCGGGAAGGTATTGGATCCCCTGTGGGGCCGCGGTCAGCGGGTCGCTTGTTAGCGTGGCGCGCCAAGTGGCCGGGGCCGAGTCCATGGCGGCCACCGCGCGTGCCACGGCCTCCGGCAGCGGCTTGGCTACCGGGCCGCGCGCGTCCCACATCGGCGAGAGCCCGCGCACCACCGGCGGCTTGCGGAAACTGAAAGGCGGCGGTGGTGAAGTGGTGCTCCACTCCAGCGTCTCGCCGCCCCATGGATCGTTGCCCGCCGCGGCACCGTGTTTCAGGCTGCGCCAAAAATTGACCACAATCAGGAAAAACCCGGCTCCCATGGCAACGGCCCCGATGCTGGCGGCCAAGTTCATCCCATCGAGCCCCAGCGTGGGGGAATAGGTATAAACCCGCCGCGGAAGGCCCAGCAGACCCATCAGATGCATGGGAAAAAACGTCACGTTGAAGCCGACAAAGGTCAGCCAGAAACTCCAGACTCCCAGCCGCTCGAAGAGCAGTTTCCCGGTGATTTTCGGTAACCAGTAATGCAGCCCTGCATAAACTGGAAACACCACGCCGCCGATGAGGACGTAGTGCAAGTGGGCAACGATGAAATACGTGTCATGCACCTGCAAGTCGAAGGGCACCACCGCCACCATCACGCCGGT
>JBBEEL010000096.1:11351-16812 GCA_040880785.1 Akkermansiaceae bacterium
GCGACCACCATGGATACGATCCCGGTGGCGGGCAGGAA
The DNA here is from genome assembly GCA_040880785.1 of Akkermansiaceae bacterium. Taxonomy (GTDB): domain Bacteria; phylum Verrucomicrobiota; class Verrucomicrobiia; order Verrucomicrobiales; family Akkermansiaceae; genus Luteolibacter. The sequence continues at coordinate 11,390 of JBBEEL010000096.1, forward strand.
AATGATATAAACTTCCGGATGCCCGAAGAACCAGAACAGATGTTGCCATAACAACGAGTTCCCCCCTGCCAGTGGGTTGAAGAATTGTGTGCCCAGCGCCCGGTCGAGCTCCAGCAAGATGGTGGCCATCAGCAAAACCGTGAAGGCGAAAAGAATCATCACCCCCATCACCAGCACCGTCCAGATGAAGAGCGGCATGCGGCTGATCGTCATCCCGGGCGCGCGGAATTTTAAAATAGTCACCACGATTTCCACTCCGGCCGTGAGCCCGGCCACCTCGACCATCGTCAATCCCAGCAACCAGAAATCCAAACCCAGTCCGGAATATTTAGGCCCGGACAAGGGAGTGTAAGCGAACCACCCGGCATCCGGCACCGCGCCAAAAAAGAAACTGGAGTAAAACAAAATCCCACCAAACAGATAGGTCCAGTAACTGAAAGCCGTGAGCCGCGGAAATGCGACGTCGCGCGAGCCGAGCATCAGCGGCAGCAGATAGAGTGCGAGCCCCTCGAGGAACGGCACCGCGAAAAGATACATCATCGTCGAGCCATGCATCGTGAGAAGCTGGTTGTAGAAATCCGGGGCGATGATTTCCAAGCCGCCCCACGCGAGCTGCACGCGCATCAGCAAGGCGAGCACGCCACCCAGCCCGAAAAACGTGAAGGCGGTGAGCATGAAGCGCTTTCCCAAGGGCTGGTTGTTCACCTCCATGAACCAGCCGCGCACACCGGGAGCGCTGCTCCAGGTTTTCTCGAAGGGGCTTTGATGAACGGGTTCCATGAATCAGCGGGGCGTGAGAAGGTAATCGACCAGCGCCTGGAGCTCGTCCGGGGCCAGATGGCTCGGCGGCATGAGATTCCCCGGCTTGAGCACCTGTGGCTCAAGGATCCAGCGCGCCAGGTTTTCGGGGTTGTTAGGCAGGAAGGCGGCTGCCAAATGGCGGCGTTCCGCGAGGTGGGTGAGGTCCGGGCCGACATTGGCCACGGCCTCGGTGCCACCGATCGCGTGGCAGGCGGCGCAGCCTGCGGCGAAAAACACATCGTGGCCGCGGGCTTGTGCGGCGGCCTCTGCTGGCGGTGCGCCACGGGCGGCGGCCCACGCATCAAACTCGTCGCGCGGCATGACATACACGTCCAGCCCCATCCGCGCGTGCTGGTCACCGCAAAATTCCGCGCATGCGCCGCGGAAAAGTCCCGTCCGCTCGGCTTGCAGCCAGAAACGGCTCACATGATCCGGCATCATGTCCATTTTGCCATGCAGGTTGGGCACCCAGAAACTGTGGATCACATCCGCCGAGCTGAGGTCCAGCCGCACGGGCACGCCCACCGGTATCCGGATCTCATTGGCGCTGACGATGCCATGGTCGGGATAACGCACGTCCCACCACCAGCGGTGACCGGTGACTTCGATGGTGAACTCGGTCTCTGGCGCGCGCATCGCCGAGCTGGCCCGCAGCGAGTAAACTAGGATTCCTAGCAGAATGATGGATGGCACCACGATCCCGGCCACCACCACGAACTTCACCGGTCCGCCCGGGGCCTCGGTTGGTGCTTTGTCGATGGATTTGCGCTTTAATATCGCCATTCCGGCCAATCCGAGTGTGACGAGGAAAACCAGGCCGTAAACCACCACCATCATCCACCAGAGCCAGGAAATCGATTTTGCCTCCTCGCTGGCGGGGTGCAGCGCGGACTGGAAATCATTGCCGCCGCAGCCGGAAAGCAGCAGCGCCAGAGGGAATAACAGAATGCCTGAAGTTTTCATCGGGTGATCCTCCGGGGGAAGGTTTGGGCAGCGTGGACATAATCTAGCAGATTATTCATTTGCTCCTCGGAAAGGCGGCCTTTGTAGGCGGGCATGGCAATGCCGGGCGGCGGACTTAGGATATACTCGCGGTATTGCTGGCGCGACATCAGCGCCGGCACGCGGGCGAGATCCACCGCCACCGCCGGGCCGTGGCCGCCCACCGCGTGGCAGCTGTTGCACCCGAAGCGGGCAAATAGCAGTCGGCCCTCTTCGGCTCCTGGCGAGAGAATCACCCCGGCCGGCACCGGCGGCGGATCACCTCCCGGCCAGCCGGTCCAAGGCGAGCGCATCCGCAGTGCGGAAAGACCTAGCAGCGCGATCACACACACCGCCACGAAGGCCACCGCCAGCGGACGTTTCCGCATCCCGCGCTTCGGCCCGCGGTCCACGAAGGGCAGCGCCAGCATGGCCAGCAGCAGCACCAGCGGGAAGAGCACCAGAAATGTCGGGGCCAGCCAGTCCGGCAGCAGGGCGATGAGCGCGCTATACCACCAGAACCACCATTCCTCGACAGGAAAGCTGCGCCGGACCAGATTGGCCTCCTCATAGAGTTCCGCCGGACCTGCCACAATCGCCAGCAGCACCGCGAACCCGAGCACCACGAAACTCATCGCGCCCGACTTCGCCATGGTTTCCGGATAGAATGTTTCTCCAAATTCCTCGGAATCCGCTTGTGCCTTGTAGAGTTTTTTCTGTTCTTCCGCCGTATGGACCAACTGATCTTTTTCTTTGCGCGACGTGATGCCGTGATGGACCACGAGATAGATATGGTAAGCCGTCAGCGCCCCGATCAGTAGCGGAAGAATAATCACATGGACCGCGTAAATCCGCGTCAGCAGCAGTGCCCCGGGTTCCTCGCCGCCTTGCACGAAGACCACCAGTTCGTCGCCGATCCATGGCACGTGTCCGAACATGTGAAGCATCACCCGCACCGCGTGGATCGAGCGCTCATCCCAGCGCAACAGGTAGCCGGTGAAGCTCATGGCGGTCACGGCGTGAAACAAGAAAGCACCGAAGATCCACGTCGCCTCGCGCGGAAATTTGTAGCCCGCCACCAAGATCTGGCGGAAGAGGTGGAAGAACAACATGACCACCATCAACCCGGCGGACCAATAGTGAAGCGCGCGGATGAACCATCCGAGTGTTTGTTGGTGGGTGATGTGTTGCACGCTGGCGTAAGCTGCGTCGGGATTGGGTGAGTAGGTGAGCGTCATCACAATCCCGGTTGCCACCAGCACGACTAACAAAGTAGTCAGCGTTGCCCCGTCGCCATAATACCAAGGGGCCTTGGCGACCCTGCGATCCAGTGACGCCTGCATGATCACTCCGAGGCCGAAGCGGTCCGCCACCCACTCGCGGGCCCGGTTGCACTTGGACCCCCGGTTCATAACATCGGTGGCAGGGAGTTCAGGTCGATTTCCAAGATTCCGCCGCGGACCCGGTTGGTATAGCGATAGAGCGGCCATCTCGGCGGGCCGGCCTGCCGCTCACCATCCTTCGAAAAGATGCCACCATGGCAGGGACAAAAAAACCATTGGCTGCCGGGATCCCAGGTAACCGGGCAGCCGAGATCGGTGCAGCTCCGCGAGTAAACCACCACCTGGTCCGCGGTCTCGCGCAGCACGAAAACGCCTTTTTCCCGCAGCGACCTCGCCCAGTCGTCCCGTGGCACCGGCACCACCCCCTTAATTACCTGTCCTAACGGGAAGCTATCCAGCGGCCCGACCGGTTGCCACAGCGCACCGACACGCCGCCGCAAGGAAGGTGAAATGACTGCGAGCAAGGCAGGGATGCCCACAACGCTGCTCACCAGCAATCCGCCGGCGACAATGATGAGTTTTGAAAAGCCGCGTTTGTTCATTGGGGGGAGATGATAAATCAGCCCATGTTAAGCGAAGGATCGCCATGCCGCAAGCAGTCCCATCATGACTAGGAGAACGGTGCAGATGGAGATAGCGATAATCCGTGCGTAGTTATGAAGCATCATCATGGTTCAAATATTGTTTTTACCATATCAAATCTCTCGGTATGGATGGAGGCGGCCGGGACGCCATAACTCCGCAAAAGGGGTTCCACCAAATCCAACAACGCAGCCGGTCCGCAAATAAAGTGGGCGTAGTTTTCCACATCTTTCGGGAAATGCCGTTCCAAGACATCCTTGTCGATGTATCCCGTCTCACCTTCCCAACCATCGGGGGGGGAGGTCAATGCATACACGACCTTTAACTTCAGCCGCTTGGTCATCTCGGTGATTTCCTCGCGAAATATCACATCCTCCCACGCAGTGTTGCCATAGAACAGCATGTAGGGCGAGCGGTCGCCCCGGTCGCGGGCCGCCCGCAGCATGCTCATGATCGGGGTGATTCCCACCCCTCCGGCGACGAACACCGCGCCCTTCACGGCGTGTGGCTCGTGGAAGAAGCAACCGTAGGGGCCCTCCAGCCAGATGGGAGTTTCCGGTGCGATGTGCTTCACCGACTTGCTGAAATCCCCGAATTCCTTGATGGTAAGCTCGAGCCGTTTCTGCAGCGGACTGGACACGATCGAATAGGGGTGCTGCTGCATGGAAAATGGAGATTTACCTACGGTGACCCAACAGAACTGGCCGGCGCGGTGTTGCATCCCCTCGTGCCCCACCGGCTCGATAACCAATGTCCACGAGTCGTTCGGCTCCGGCCGGACTTCGACCGCCTTGTATGGCCGGCGGCGCATGAGCAGCGGCCGGACCACCCGCGAGTGGACGACCAGATACAACGCGGCGCCGCTCATCGCGACAAATACCGCTTTTTTCCACAGCGGCTGGTTGTAGTGGTCCACCAGCAACACGTGGCCCAGGCCCAGGAAGATGATCCCCAGCGACAGGACGCCGTGCACCAATCGCCAATGCTCGTAGGAGAGCCCGAAGGTTTTCCGCCAGAGGGAGGTCGCGACGACCACCACGGTGGAGACGGTGATGGCGCTCAGCGCGAGGGCCCGCGGCGCGTTCACCCGCAGATCGAAATACTCCAGAAAAACCGGGTCCGCGATGAATAGCACGATCGGGTGCACAAGGACCAGGATCAGCGCGAAGATGCCGGTTTGCTTGTGGAACTGGAGTAGGTTGTCAAAGCCGAAGCCGGCGGCGAACCAGTTGAAACGGCCGGTGATGACGCATTGCAGGTTGAGGATCGCGAAGCCGAGAAATCCGGTCATGACGCCGAACTCCACCCAAAACTCCCGCGCCGGTGGCACCTCGCCGGCCAGCCCGATGGCCGCGGGCAGCAGCCCGAGCGCCATGAACATGACGAGCCAGAAGATCGATTGGGCGAGGTTATACTTCATGCGAGGCCGCTTGAGGAACGGCAGGGCGGCAGGTTTCTCGAAGGGCGGGGGGAATCCGTAGTAGCAGCGACAGGGTGCTTAGTTTAGCAGCATCAGGGGGCTTGGCATTCTTTAGAATCTCTCGCTGTATCGTAGAGGAATCGCGTAGTTTGAGATAGATAATTGGTTAGAGCATGTGGGCAGGGGCTGACTTGGCGCTGTTCGGTTCTCGGTCATAAGCGGGAGGAATTCTTATGAGCCGTCCAAGAAGGCTGCGGGCAGGATGCCAGTTGTGTTCTGAGACTTGTCTCAATAAG
>JBBEEL010000097.1:0-16493 GCA_040880785.1 Akkermansiaceae bacterium
TGGCTTGATGTAATTCCAGCGGGACAATAAATGTCGCGGCCGGGACATTTATTGTCCATGACAGGTTCCCTCCACCCCCTGCCTCACTCCTGCGCGAGGCTGCCCGCTGCTCGGGTTCAATGCGACATACACCGGGCGCGGGCGCCAAACAAAGTGCTGACCATCGATCAAAGACCGCCACGGCCGCGAGCTGGAACCCTCGCGACGCTAATTTGTGCAGTGGTGCTGGAGAGGCGGCTTCAAGCCACCTTTGCGGTTCATGACTCTCAGAGAGAGCCACTCCAGGGCCACTCCAGGGCCACAAAGCCACTCCGACCGTGCAAAAATTAGTTTGTAAGGACGCTATCATCAGCATCGTATCTGTGGCGCAGCGCTTCAGGCGCATCACCACCCACTCACCCCACCATCACCATACCCTATGAACCGTCGTTATTTTCTCAGAGTTATCGGAGGAGTCGCATTCACTTCCGCCGTCGCCCCGCGTTATGGATTTGGAGCCACTGACACGGGCGCGTTGGGTGTCTTGGTGGAAGCCTGCACATTCAGCGATCTCGGTGGATGGGTGCTCGATACCCAGTTTCATCAGCAAATGGGTGGCGCGTTCCTGCTTGCCCACGGCATGGGCGCACCCGTCGCCAACGCCAAAACCACGTTCAAACTCCCCGAAGCAGGGAAATGGCGCGCTTGGGTGCGCACCCGTGATTGGTGTCCCGGAGACTGGGAGGCCCCCGGCCGCTTTAAGGTGAAAGTTGATGGTAAGGATCTTGATCCGGTCTTCGGCACTGAGCCCGGATGGGCGTGGCAGACCGGTGGTGAATTCGAAGTCTCCGAAGCCGGCGATCACACCCTCGAGCTTGAAGATCTCACCGGCTTCGACGGTCGTTGTGACGCGGTTTTCTTCACTAAAGAACCATCCCCGAGTTTGCCCAACGACGATCTCCCCGAGCTCTCCACATGGAAAGACCGCCTCAGCGGGCGCGCCGGGCTCGAAATCGAAGAAGATGCCTACGATGTCGTCATCATCGGCGGCGGCATGTCCGGCTGCGGCGCGGCACTTGCGGCCCGCAAACACGGCCTCAAGGTGGCCCTTGTCCAAGATCGCCCACTCTTTGGCGGCAACGCCAGCGAGGAAATCCGCGTTCACACGCTCGGCATTTATGGCAAAAGCGATGAGCTGATCAAAAAAATCGACACTTACCACTACCCGAATGGCGATGCGAAGGCGAAGATCGATCAGGTGCGGCGGGACAAGACACTGGCCGATTCCGGCGCCGACCTGTTCCCCGGCCACACCGCCATCGGCCTCGGCATGGATGGCGAAAAGATCACCAGCGTTGAAGCTCGCGAAGTGCGCACCGGAAAGATCCGGCGGTTCAAGGCCCCGGTCTTTATCGATGCCACGGGCGACGGCTGGATCGGAACCTGGGCCGGTGCCGATTTCCGCGAAGGCCGTGAGTCGAAAAGCGAATTTGACGAAGGCTGGGACCGCTACGGCGAACTCTGGAGCCCGGAAAAATCCGACATGCGCACCATGGGAACCAGCGTCCTTTGGAACTCGGAGCGCGGCACCGAACGCACGACCTTCGCCTCCGTCCCTTGGGCGATGCCCGTGGCCAAGGACCACGAAGCCATCAATGGCGAATGGTATTGGGAGTATTCGAACAACGATCTCAACCAGGTGGACGACGCCGAACAAATCCGCGACCACATGCTGCGGGCGATTTTCGGATCGTATTTCAATGCCAAGCGCCACCCGAAAAACGCAACGGTGGATCTCAAATGGGTCGCCTTCGTCGGCGGCAAGCGCCAGTCCCGCCGACTGATGGGCGACTACATCTACAGCATGAAAGACGCCACTGAACTCCGGAAATTTCCCGACACGGTGGTCGAGGAGAAACGCGAACTCGACGGCCACCACCAGCTCAAGGAAACCGGCTCGCCCTATGATTTCCTCTCCAAGGCGATGTTCATGAAGCTAGGCGGTGGCACCTACGAAATTCCGTTCCGTTGTTTCTACTCGCGCAACATCGCCAACCTGATGATGGCGGGCCGATGCTTCAGTTGCTCACACGTCGGGCTGTCCGGCCCACGCGTGATGAACACCTGCGCCCAAATGGGTATCGCCACTGGATACGCCGCCGTAGTTTGTAAAACACACGGTGCGCTGCCGCGCGAAGTCGGCGAAAAACACATCAAGGAACTGCGGGGACTCATCGGCTACGAAGCGTAATGCGCCACTGGGTAAATTTCGGACTGCTTTTCAGCTTTCTCACTCTCGCGGTGAGTGGCGTGATGGCATATGTGTTGCCTTTTTCAATCATCACCGCCCGGGTGCACATTGTCTTTGGCGCGCTGACGGTGATATTGGTGGTGCTGCACACCTTGTCGCGGACGAAGTATTTTTCCAGCCATGTTGCAGGCAATCGCAAATCTCGCGGCTTAGTCGCCATCGTGGCTTCGGCATGTGCGTTGGTCTTAGTGCTCGCGATTTACGATCTGTGGCCAGCCAAGCCGGTCATGGATGGAAGTTACGAAACGCGCCGCAAGGCGGAAATCGTCCGCAGCTCGCCGCTTGCCGGGTTTCTCGATGTCGATGATGCCCACCGGCTCGTCGCCCGGAAGCCGGGGCCGGATGCCGATACCGCGCTCTCGCTGATGGTGCGTTTCCGCGATGGACTCGAAGCCACACCTGCCATTGCGGTTTGGGCGGAAACGGATACCGGGACCATCATTGAGACGCTCTTCCTGGACGAGGCATTGGCCTACGCCGAGGATGTGACGTGGCAGGGTATTCAAACCAGCCGCCACCAACTCCTGCCCATCTGGCGTCACAGATACACGGTTGTCTCGGGTGTCGATCCGCTGGGCAAGGTGGATGCCTTCGCAGGTGCCACCCCCGAGCACGCATTCACCCTCGATCAGAACCTCAAGCTCGGCGAGGCCAACCGATTCGTCCTCTGCGTCGAAGTGAGCGCCGTGCGCGACCCCAACGAGGCCCATCCCGATGCCGAGCTCGGCCAGCCCTCGATTCTTTACACCGTCTTCATTGAGCCTGGCAGAGGCAATTCCTACACCCTGCTCGAACTCACCGCCCACGGCGGCGGAGCTGAGCAACATGGCTCGCCGGGATACGATTTCGCCGGCATCGACACGGCGCTGGAGTTGATCGACCTGCTCTTGGTGAAAACCGGGCCGGTTCTGGAATATCCAGCAAGAGGGGATTGAATGGGCGTTTCGACTCGCCCTGGCAGTTTCAGAAAGCGAGCGAGACGCAGCGAGACGCCCGCGCCAATCCTGCCGGTTTAAGAAATATATAACCACAGATGAACGGAATGAATGCAGATGAAGCGGGATTTACTGCCTGATCCCCGCCGTTTCCAACGGTTCGGCGACTGTGCTTGTCGTCCGCGAAGGAAATCGGCAATCTGCGCCCCATCATGATCGTGCGCTTATTTTTAGTAATCCTCGGAGTCGCGGCCACCGCCGCGGCCCAAACCTACACGCCCGTCAGCGAGCGCCCGCCCGAGCTGGCGCGGGAATTCCGCGGCGCGTGGATCGCCTGCATTTATAACATCGACTGGCCGAGTTCCTCCGGCCTCAGCGCCGACCGCCAGCAAGCGGAAATGCGCGGGATTCTCGACAAAATGGCCGCGCTGAAAATGAACGCTGTCATTTTCCAGGTCCGCCCGCAGTGCGACGCCGTCTATTCCTCCTCCATCGAGCCCTGGAGCTCCGTGCTCACCGGCACCATGGGACGCTCGCCCGGCTACGATCCCCTCGCCTACTGCATCCAGCAGGCGCACGCCCGCGGGATCGAGGTCCATGCTTGGTTCAACCCGTTCCGCGCCCTTTCCAGCAACTCGCAAAAAGTCGCCGCCAACCACGTCACCCGCACCGCCCCCCACATCACCAAAGGCTTCGGCACCATGACCTGGTGCGATCCCGCCCACCCCGACACCCGCTCCCGCGCGCTCAGCGTCATCCTCGACGTCGTCAAACGCTACGACATCGACGGCGTCCACCTCGACGATTATTTCTACCCCTATCCCTCCGGCAACACCCGCTTCGCCGACGGCAAAAGCCCCGCCCAGCGCCGCGCCTATGTCGATGGCTTCGTCAGCAGCCTCTACTCCGGCGTCAAACGCCAGAAACCCTGGGTCCGCGTCGGCATCAGCCCCTTCGGCATCTGGCGTCCCGGCGTCCCCGCCGGCATCGAGGCCGGCATCGACAGCTACGAGCAGCTCGCCGGCGACTCGCGGAAATGGTTGAAAAACGGCTGGGTCGATTACCTCGCGCCGCAGCTTTACTGGCCGATTTCTCCGCAAAAACAAAGTTTTCCCGCCCTCCTCAGCTGGTGGCGGCAGCAAGGCACGCGCCCCGTCTGGCCCGGCATCGCCAGCGCGCGGATCGGCGGTCCCGAAGACAAGCGCCCCGCCTCCGAGATCACCAACCAGATCGACCTCAGCCGGAAAATCGGCAACAACTGGAACGGCCACATCCACTGGAGCGCGAAGAGCCTGGTGAAAAACCAAGGTGGCATCGCCACCCGGCTCGCCAGCACCTACACCCAGCCCGCCGCCATTCCGCCCATGCCCTGGGTGAGTAGCAAGGCCCCCGCCGCGCCCGGCGTCAGCGCCGCCGTGCAGGGGAATGGCACCACCGTCCGTTGGTCGGCCGGAAGCGACGCCGCGAAAATTGCCGTCCAGGCAAAAATCGGCGGCCGTTGGCAAACCGTCCAGATGGCGTCCGCCCGCTCGCAAGCCCTCACCATCCCGCGCGCCGAGGCCATCGCCGTCACCGCGCTCGACCGCTTCGGCAACGCCAGCCCGCCCAAAGTCCTCGGCCTGCGGTAGAATGAATGAACCCCACCTGAGTATGCAGTTTGGCGGACTGATGCCTCTGGTTATTTTACTCCAAATCAAGAATCGCCGAGCTGCGGATTTCCCGCTTTGATCCCCCGCGATGCCTACCCTACTCATTGCTGTTGGATCGTTCCTTGCCTATTTGGTCGCCTACCATACCTATGGCCGGTGGCTGTCGCGGAAGCTTTTCAAGCTGGATTCCTCCGCCGTGGTGCCCTCGGTGGGGCAGGAAGATGGGAGTGATTTCGTGCCCACCTCCAAGGGCATCGTCTTCGGCCACCATTTCACCTCGATCGCAGGCACCGGGCCGATCGTCGGGCCGGCGCTGGCGGTGATGTGGGGCTGGTTGCCAGCCTTGCTGTGGGTCTTGTTCGGCTCGATTTTCATCGGCGCGGTGCATGACCTCGGAGCGCTGGTCATTTCCTTGAGAAACCGGGGCCAAACGGTGGGCGACATCGCCGGACGGGTGATCCACCCGCGGGCCCGGCTGTTGTTTTTATCCATCCTGTTTCTCGCACTGACCTTGGTTCTGGCAATTTTCGGCGTGGTGATTGCGAAGGTTTTCATCGCGTTCCCGATGGCGATTTTCCCCTGCCTGTTTCAAATCCCGCTGGCCATGGGGATCGGTATGCTGCTGCACAAGCGGGGGATGAATCTGCTCATTCCCTCGCTGCTCACACTGGGGCTGATGTATGCGAGCGTGTGGCTGGGCAACCAGGGGGTGCTGCATGATCTCAATCTGTGGTTCAGCCAGTGGCCGCTGATCGGCTGGGTAATTTTCCTGCTGATTTATTCCTACATCGCCTCAGTGATGCCGGTGTGGCTCTTGCTTCAGCCACGCGATTATATCAACTCGTTGCAACTTCTCACCATCATGGGTCTGCTGGTGGCTGGACTGGTGGTGGCGGCTTTCAGTGGAGTCGCGGACGGCGCGGGCGGACGCGCGGCCTTGGAAATTGTCGCTCCGGCGGTGGCCAGCAGCCATGCCTCGTCGCTGCCGCTGATGGTTCCTTTTCTCTTCATCACCATCGCCTGTGGAGCGATCTCCGGCTTCCACTGCCTGGTCTCGTCCGGCACCACTTCCAAGCAGTTGAAAAATGAAACCGACGCCCACTTGGTCGGCTACGGCTCGATGCTCACGGAGGGATTTCTCGCCGTGATCGTGATCCTCGCCTGTGTCGCCGGGCTTGGTCTTGGGGTGAGCGGCGCGGACGGCGGCATCCTGACCGGCCAAGCGGCATGGACCGCGCGCTATGCGGACTGGTCCACCGCGGAAAAAGGCGCGCTGGGGGCCTTCGTCCAAGGTGCGTCGAATTTCCTGCGTGCCCTCGAGATTTCTCCGGCCGCCGGGACCGCGCTGGTCGGGGTGTTGGTGGCCTCCTTTGCCGCGACGACGATGGACACCGCCTGCCGCCTCCAGCGCTACGTCATCCAAGAGCTGGCCGCGACTTTGCTGACAAAGCGCCCGGTGACCGCGCCACACACCGGGATCCGCCTCAACGGCAATCCGCTCACCTGGCTGAGCCACCGCCATGGTGCGGCGGTGTTCGCGGTTTGCGTCGCAGCGCTGCTGGCCGCCGCGCCACGGGCGGGCGAGGCATGGTCGCTCGGCACGGCCGGGCAAGGCGGGCTGATCTTGTGGCCCTTGTTCGGGGCGATGAATCAACTGCTAGGCGGACTCGCGTTCATCGTGATCCTGTTTTGGATGCGCCGCCGCGCGATGCCACTCTGGTTCGTGGCGCTGCCCGCGTTTTTCATGCTCGTGCTCCCGGCGTGGGCGATGGTCTACCAGCTTTTCCACCGCGCGCTCGGCTCTGACCAATCGTGGATCGCCAAGGGTGACTGGTTGCTCGCGTTTTTCGGGATCGCCACCTTGCTGGTGGAAATCTGGATGATTGTGGAAGCAATGAAAATGTGGCCGAAGATCAAAAACGTCCTTGAGGACCCGGCGGCGGGAGCAACCCTGACGCCGCAAAGGCCGCAGCCGATGGCGGAGCTGGATCGGCAGGCCGCCAGTCGCCGTTAGGATCAAGACTCGCCTTTTAGGCTTACTACTTGCCTTTTGCGTCCATGTTCGCCGCCATTTCCTCGTCGCTTGGGGTCGGGGTGGCCACACCTGCCTCGGGCACTTCGAGTTGGGCGATCCATGCGGCCGCATTGAGGACGACGCGGCGGAGGTCGTCATGCTGCCAGTTTTTGTGGAAATGGCCGCCGGTGAAGCCGAAGGCGCGGCCGCCGCCGAGTGTCTCGGGGCGCTCGTAGGCCCACATCGTGTGCTGCGCTTCCTTGCGCTCCAGCACCGCAGCGCGGACGTGGGGATTTCCCGAGTGGGGTCCGTCGCCACGGCTGAGGGATTCAGCAGGTGGTAAATCTGATAGAATAGGAGTGACACCTTCCATGCCCTGACGGAAACGCATGTGGTAATACCACTCGTCGCGGATCTCGAAGTCCTCGACGCCGCGGGTAATGGCGTGCTTGGGGATCTTGAAGGAAGCGTCCCAGTGCGGATTCACCGACCAGTCGGTCTCGAAATAACCGCCGAGGACATCAAGGAAGGTGTCGCCCGGTTCGCCCTTGGGGATTTCCACCCCGTAATGGATGGCCCCGATTCCGACGCCGGCCGCGGCGAGTGCCCTGAGGTTTGAAAGTTGCCGCATGGCCGGGTGCCCGCCGCCGCCATCGGAATAGATGATGACTGCGGAAGCGCCGTCGAAGATCGAGTTATCCTCAGGCCAGCCGTTGGTGGTGACGACCGCTTCGATGGGAAGGCCGCTTTTGTTGAGGTGGTCGGCGAGGAGCATGCAGCCGGCCCGGTGTTCGTGCGCGCCGGGGCCGTGGCTGGGTTTTCCCGCGATGAAGACAATTTTTTTCTTGGGTGCCACCTCGGTTCCACCCGGCGCGCCGCGGGAGGCGGTGATCACCGCGGTGACAAGCACCAGCATGCAGAGGATAGGGAGAAAAATCGGGCGGGAAATTTTATTGGCTTGGGACATGGTGGGAGTGGTTGTGAGGAGACTACGCATTAAATTTGGAAATATTGCAAGCGGAACGGTGATTGCCACTTGATCCGTTCGTGGCGGGAGTCACGCGGCCTGAGAAGGCTGCGGGCAGGATGTCCGCGCCACGTGGCCCGGGCATCCTGCCCGGAGCCTTCCATCCGAATCCACTCCGGCTTTATCCGCCGGATCTCGTAGCAGCGGCTTGCTCTTCACCTTGCCGTAACCCAGCGGGCGAGACGCGCGAGACGCCCACGCTCCCCTCCGTGGCCCGGGCATCCTGCCCGGAGCCCTATCTCAACCTCAAAAGCCGGTCGAGGATGTCACGCGGTCTGGACCCGCAGGGTTTCGAGATAGGCAGCGATGCCGGTAAGGAACTGCGCGCGGGTTTCCGGGGATTCCGCGACTCGGAGCGCAACGGTGAACCCCGCGAAGGCGGAGACGAGCAGCGCGGCTTCGATCGGCGGCTGGATCGACGGGTGAATCCAGCCACCGGAACGGCCGCGCTCCAAGAGGGCGGCCACCGCCGCGCGCCAGTCGGCGAAGATAGTTTCCATTGCCCCACCCAAGACCGCGTCCCGTGCGGCGACTTCCGCGGCGGTCGCGACCAGGGCGGAAGTGGCGTCGCCCACGGTGCCCTGGCTGCAACGTTGGCGGCAAATTTGGAGCAAATCGTCGAGGGAGGCCGCCCGTTCGAGCGGCTCGATCCAGAGTTCCCGCAGGCTGCGCGCGAGGATCTCCCCGATCCAGGCGAGGGCGAGTTTCTGCTTGTCGGCAAAATGGTGGAACAAGGCCCCTTTGGTGAGTCCGGACCGCAGGACGATCGCCCCGATACCGGTCGCGGCATAACCGCCATGGGAAAATTCTGCGTCCACGGCGTCGAGGATGGCGTTGCGGGTCTGCTCAGGTTGTTTTTTGCGCGGCTCCATGGCCGGAGCATACCGACCACCAGGTATGCTTGGCAAGGATGGGATTTTAGAAAGAGTGGGCGAGGCGGGAAACCAGTTCCTCGCCAGCCCGCTCGAGAGCTTCGGGGAGGGCGTTGTTGCGCGCGGTCTGAAGATTGGCGGAGACGAAGAGGCGGCTGGCGCCGGACGAGCTGCCGCTGGCGAGGATTTTCAGCGGGTTCCGTGCGTCGCGGAGGATCCAGTCGATGGTGACGGTGTTGGATAACTCCTCAGGAAGCATGGTGTCGAGGCGGGTGCCGCGGATGGTGTTGTAGCGGATGCTGCGGAGGTTACCCTCGAGCACGGCGTCGGAGTTGGCGCGCGTGCCGAGCCGGTAGGTGCCGTCTTGGACGAAGGAGTTGGCCACCGCGGAAGTGGCAAGCGCCTCGGCCCTGGGGTGGGCGGTGGAGTTGACGAACATGGGCACGGCGATGGTCCGGACTTCCGCCAGCAAGGTCGGCTTGAGACCTCCGAGTTGGTAGCCGGTGCAGGAAACAAATAGCAGTGCGATGGCCGGTAGGCTAAGGAATTTCATGGGTCCGGCGTTTGGCGTTATCACTCGCCGAGTTCCTTGAGCCGGGCGCGGGCCTGGTCGTGGAGCGGGCCGGATTTCGAGCGTTTCAGGATGTCGCGGTAGTAAACCTTGGCGGATTCGCTCTGCCCGGTTTTTTGGTAGAATTCAGCGATGTCGTAGGACCGCTGGAGGTCGCGGCTGCCGAGGTTGGCGAGCATTTGCCGGGCCTCGCCATTGCGTGAGTGGCCGGGATACTGGATGAGGTAGTCGTTGAACGCCTCGCGGGCGAGGTCGAGGTTCGCTTGGTTTTGGTTTCCGCTGTCAGCTTCTTGCATGAGGATGAGGCCGACGCGGAAGAGCGACTCGGGCGCTTGCGAGCTGGCCGGTTGATCCCGGACCAACTGGCGGTAGGCCGCGATGGACTCCTTGCCTTTTTTCTTTCCTTCGTAGAGCTGGCCGGTGGTGAACTGCGCCTTGGCAGCGGTGGGAGATTGTGGCGCGTTGTCGCGGACCTTGCCGAGCATTTCCACGGTCTTATCGAGCGAGAGCCGGGTTTTGAGACCGAGCATGCTGGATTTCACGTCACCATCGGCCGCGCCCTGGGCCATGGCGGCCTGGCGGTTGCGCGCGGTGGTGTAGAGGCCACTGGCTTGGAAGCGGGAGAGGAATTGATCGTAGGCTTCGAAGGATTTCACGATATCGCCTTTTTGTTCGAGCAGCTCGGCCTGGCGGAAGCGGGCCTGGGAGGCGGAGGGGGCGAAGGGGTAACGCGTGGCGGTCTGGTCGTAGAGTTTGATGGCGCGCTTGACCTGCCCGGCATCGTCGGCGGCCTTGGCCTTGACGTAGAGCACCTCACCCTCGGCCGCGGCGGCTTGGGTGTTGCCGGCCATGAGCGGCAAGTCGGAGTCCTTTTTACAGGAGACCAAGGGCAAGAAGCTGGCTGAAACGAGAGTGAATGCGACAAACCTTAAGGTCATGTGGGCGATCATAGGCCAGTCCCTGAAGGGTGAAAGCTCAAATTATCGGGAAACTTCACGCCCCAAGTTCCGTCGCCCGGCGCGCCGCGGCTCCCACCGCCTCGATCAGGGCGGACCTCAGCCCGAGGCGCTCGAGTTCCGCCAGTCCGGCGATGGTCGTGCCGCCGGGCGAGGTGACCATGTCCTTGAGCACGGCAGGATGCTCGCCGGTTTCCAAAACCATCGCCGCCGCGCCGAAGACCGTCTGCGCGGCGAGGCGGAGCGCGTCGGCACGTGGGAGCCCTGCCTTCACACCGCCGTCGGCGAGGGCGTCGATGATCACGTAAACATAGGCCGGGCCGCTGCCGGACAGGCCGGTGACCGCGTCCATCAGCCGCTCGGGGACTTGCACGGCGAGCCCGACGGCACCGAGGAGGGATTCCGCGGTGGCGGCGTCGGCCGCCGTCGCACGGGAGCCAAGACAGTAGCCGGCGGCACCGTGGCCGACGAGTGCGGGCGTGTTAGGCATGGCGCGGATGATCCGGAAATTTCCCGCCGCCGCGCTCTCCAAGGTTGTAAGTGTGACACCGGCGGCGATGGAAATCACCAAGCGTGGCGCGCCCGCAGCCTGTGCCGCCGCGTCAACGAGTGCGGCGGCGACATCCAGCGGCTTGGTGCATAGGAGAATGACCTCACACTCGCCAGCGACGCGGGAAATTTCTGACACCGCCTCCGCCCCGGTGGCGCGGGCGAAGGTTTCGCGCGATTTTTCATAGGGATCGAAGCCGATGACGTCCGCCGCGGCGACCGCGCCTGAGCGGATCGCCCCTTGGATCAATGCCGTGCCCATTTTTCCACATCCGATGACTCCGAGCTTCATGGCGGGAGATTAAGCGCACGCGAGCCCGCCACACCAGCGTCATTTTGCTTGGAGCGGCGGTCGGCGGTGGCCATCGTTTGGCCATGAGAATGCAGCGGGTTTGGGGTATCGTCGCGGGTTTCGCGCTGATCGCGGTGGCTGGGGCGCTTGAGGTTCCGGCGGTGGAGGAAGCGATTCCGAAGCCGGTCAAAGCGCTCGCGGAGCCGGAGATGATGGAGTTCCCCGGTGGCTTGCGGATGGCGGTGACCGCCTCCACAGACAAGGCTCAGGCGCATGTGAACCAAGGCATGAACCACCTCCACGGCGGGTGGGAATTCGAGGCCAGCCGTCATTTCGCCGCGGCCATGCGGGAGGATCCGGACTGCCTGCTCGCCCACTGGGGCATGATCATGACGCTGCTCACCCCCTCGCCGGAAACCGGGGAGGCACGCAACGCCGCCACCGACCGCCTGCTCGACCTCATCGAGCGCGGCCAAGGCAGCGAACTGGAGCGCGGCTATTGCTACGGGTTGGTGAAATATATCGAGGAGGGCCCCGCCGGGGCCGCCGCCGGATTCCGCAAGGTGGCCAACCAATTCCCGAACGACCTCCAGGCGAGAATTTTCTCCGCGCTCTTCAACCGGACTGGCTACGACGCCATGGGCTCTGCCAAACCCGACCAAGAAGCCGCCGAAAAAAGCCTGCGCGAGCTGAGCGAGCAGCACCCACACAGCCCGCTGCCGCTCAACGCACTTCTCACCATCCGCGCGGACGGCCCGGATCTCCGGCCGTCCTTGGACCTCGCCCGCAAACTCGCTCAAATGGCCCCCGACTACGCGCCCTACGCCCATCTGCTGGGTCACTACGAGTGGCGCAGTGGCGCGCATGCCAAGGCGGCCGCCGCCTTCGGCCGCGCCGCCGCCTCTTTCGACAGCTGGATGAAGGACAACAAAGCCACCGTCGCCGACTGCCCCGAGTGGGTGAAATCCGAGTGCTACCGCGTCGTCGCGCTAGTCTCCAAGGGTAATTTCACTGCCGCCTACGCCGCCGCCCGTCAAGTGGCCGCGACGCCACTTCCGGATGGCCGCTCTGCCTCCCCCGGCACCCGCCTTCTCCTCTGGGAAGCGAAAACCCTGCCCTCGCGGGTCCTGCTCCACCGCGGTCTCCATGGCGATGCCGTCGAAGCCATGCAGACCTTACCCAAGCCCAGCGATATCCAAGACACCCATGAGAAATCCCTCGCCTATTGGTGGATCGACGGCCTGCGTTTTACACTCGAAGCCCGCCGACTGATGGAGGACGGCAATTTTGAGGAAGCCCAAGCCGTCGTCCAAGCACTGAGTCACCACGGTGAAATGATGACTGGCACGCAGGATGCCGCCAAGGCCAACGGCGAGCGTTCCGCGTGGGTCCGGTCATTCCGTGGACTCGAGGTGGTCGCCAGCGAGCTCCGCGGCCGCCTCGCCATGGCCGGCCCCGAAGACCGCCGGGGCGCGGCTTACAACTGGTTCGCCGCCGCCACCGACCGCCAACATCCCTCAACCATGATGTTCCCCCCGACCATCTTCACTCCGATGGCCACCCGCCTCGGCGAATATTACCTCTCGGTCGGGAAAACAGCCGAAGCCATCGAGGCCTACCAACGCGCGCTCGCCGCTTTCCCTAACGACGTGGACGCGCTCGCCGGGTTGAAGGACGCTCGCCACCAGGCTGATCTGCCGGAGGAAGCGGCCGCGACAGGGGAGGACACCCCGCAACCCGATGGCCCGTAAGCCTCCCGACGAACTGGGCCTGTTACAGGCAGGATCCCCAAACCCACCCTATGTGCTCCGCAAAACCCTTAGGGAGTGATGAGGACTGACCCGGTTTGACGGGAGCGGCTCTGCGGAGGATTTTGCTCTGCTCAGAAGAGTTTTTCTTCTTCCTGAACGGAACCGTCGCCATGGACATGCCACCTCAAGGGATCACTGTTTTTCTCGTCGAATCACGGCCTGAAGAGCGGGGATACTTGGCGCAAATCTTCCAAGAAGTTGGCTGGCGGGTCACCGCGTCCGACGGGGCGGTTTCTCTTTCTGAGGAGGAAAGCAACGCGCCATCCATCGTTCTCGTTTCGGCCGAGTCGCCGACTTTCGACCTCATCAAGTTCGTGCGGCAGCTCCGGTCCCATCCCATGACGGTTCGCACCCCGCTCCTTGTGTTAGCCAAGAATTCCACAGAGCGGCGCCTGATCGACGCTTTGCACGAGGGCGCGGACGACATCGTTTTCCAGCCATTCACCGCGGAGCGGTTGGTGCCACGGTTGCGGGCCCACCTTTGCCTCGCCGAAGCGCACCAGCAGGATGCCGGCTATGTTTCCCATGCCTATGAGCAGCTGCGCCTCAGCGAGCGGCGCTACCGGACGCTGGCCACCGCCACCGCCACCATTTTCTGGGTCGCCTCGGAAGATGGCAGGATTCACGAGCCGCTACCGATGTGGGAGGAGTTCACCAGCCAGTCGCCCGGCGAATACCGTGACCGCGGGTGGCTCGCGGCCGTTCATCCCGACGACGAGGAAATTGTCCGCCAGTTTTGGAAAAAACCCGGTGACGACCCGCCACCGCCGGTCGATGTAGAATTCCGCCTCAGGCACCGGGGCGGAGATTATCGCCAGATGCGAGTCGCCGCTGTCCCGGTCCAATGCCTAAACCTGGAAAACTGGGAGTGGGTGGGGACAATGACTGACATCAGCGGGAAACATGCGGTGGAGGAAAAACTGCGCCGAAGCGAGGAGTGGATGCGTCTGATCCTGGAAAGTTCCACTGATTTCGCCATTTTCACGATGGACTTGGAGGGGCGCGTGACGAGCTGGAATGTCGGCGCTGAACGGCTTCTCGGATACGCGGGCGAAGAGATTTGTGGCACGGACTTCCACCGGATTTTCACCAAGGAGGATGTCGAGGCGTGCGTTCCTGACAACGAACTCAAAACCGCGTATGAGACCGGCCGCGGGCTCGACCAGCGCTGGCACAAGCGCAAGGACGGAAGCCTTTTCTGGGCCGACGGCTTGGTCATGCCTCTGCGCGAGACCAACAAGCAAATCAATGGATACCTGAAAATCGTCCGCGATTTCACCAAGCACAAAAAGGCGGAGGACGATCTGCGGTCCTTTACCGAAGATCTTGAGCGACGGGTGGAGGAGAGGACCCGGGAGCTTGAGAACAACCGCGGTCGCCTCCGCTCACTTATTTTCGAACTCAACAAGGTGGAGCAAATCGAGCGGCAAAGAATCGCCGCTGAACTCCACGACAGCCTGGCCCAGCTTCTCACCGCAGGGCGGATCACCCTCGAATCCTCTATCCAACAAATTCAGGAACCTCCCGCCGGGCTCTTCGCCGTGGTGGATATCATCGGCGAGGCGACCCGGACCACCCGCAATCTCATGGCCGATCTGAGCTCCCCGCCCGTGCTGGAGAGCGAGGATCTGGTGGCGACGATCGAATGGGTGATCGAGAAAATGAGCGAGGAAGGGCTGTCGGTCGACTTCATCCACGACGAGCCTCAAATTCACATCAAACGGGAATTGCTGATCCCGATCTATCAATCGGTCCGCGAGTTGCTGCTCAATGTGTCCAAACACGCCAGCGTTTCCGATGCGGTGGTGCAGATCCAGCGCCTGCCCGACGCCATCGAGATTGAAATTTCCGACGAGGGCCAGGGATTTGTCCCGAAGGAGCTGCTGCGTTCTCCCGGACCGCAAGGTGGCTTCGGTTTGTTGAACATCCACGAGCGCTTGCGCTGGCTCCACGGGTCGTTGGAGATGGATTCATCCCCCGGACACGGCACGCACGCCAAGATCACCTTGCCGCTCCAAGAGGCGCTCCAAGCCGCCGAAGTCGTGCCCCCAGCCGCCGCTCTGGCAGGCGGAGAGAGACTGGAGACGCCTTGGGCAGAACACCCCGCCGTGCTGTTGGTGGACGACCACCGGATGGTCCGCGAGGGCTTCCGCAGCGTCATCGAGGCCAAGTCCGACATCCGCGTGGTCGGCGAGGCGGCCGATGGTGTGGAAGCGGTGCAAAAGGCGCGCGAACTCCACCCCGACGTGGTGGTCATGGACATCAACATGCCGCGCATGAACGGCTTGGAGGCGACCCGCCGGATCGTCCAGGAAATGCCCGACATCCTCGTTATCGGCCTTTCCCTCCACGGTCACGAGGAAATGGCGGAGTCCATCATGAAAGCCGGAGGGGCCGCTTATGTCTCCAAGGAGGAGGCATTCAACAAACTCTGCGACACCATCCACGCCGAGGTGGACAAGCGGAATAAAAAGCGCCAGCTGAAAGTCTGATCGCCCTATCAGGCGAGCGCCTTGTCGATGAGTTTGGCTGGCTCCACCCCGGTGAGTTTCTGGTCGAGCCCGCGGTAGGGATAGGTCAGGCGGTGGTGGTCGATGCCGAGCTGGTGGAGCATCGTCGCGTTGAGGTCACGGATGTGATAGGGGTCGCGGGTGATGTTCCAACAGAAATCATCGGTTTCCCCGACGGTGCTGCCGCCCTTGACGCCGGCGCCGGCCATCCAGATCGAGAAGCAACGGCCGTGATGGTCGCGCCCGGCGGAGGGCGAGCCGAGTGCGCCCTGCGAGTAAACCGTGCGGCCGAACTCGCCGCCCCAGATGACGAGCGTGTCTTCTAACAGACCCCGCTGCTTGAGGTCACGGATGAGCGCGGCGGAGGCTTGGTCGGTATCGCGGCACTGGTTGGGAAGCTGGCGGGAAAGCGCGACGTGCTGGTCCCAGCCGCGGTGGAAGAGTTGGATGAAGCGGACGCCGCGCTCGGCGAGGCGGCGTGCTAACAGGCAGTTGGCGGCGTAGGTGCCGGGCAGGCGGGATTCCGGCCCGTAGAGGTCGAAAGTGGCGGGGGATTCAGTGGAAAGATCGGTGAGTTCCGGCACCGAGGCCTGCATCCGGAAGGCCATTTCATAGGCATGGATGCGGGCGACGGTCTCTGGATCGCCGACGTCTTGCGCGAAGCGGTGGTTGAGCAGTTCCAAGTCGTCGAGCTGGGAGCGGCGCTGCTCGCGGCTGACGCCGGGTGGGTTTTCCAGGTAGAGCACTGGGTCGGCCCCGGCACGCAGGATCACTCCCTGGTGCTGGGACGGCAGGAATCCGCTGCCCCAGAGGCGCGAGAAAATCGGCTGGTCGGGGTTTTTTCCGGTGCCTTGGGAAATGAGCACCATGTAGGCGGGCAAGTTCGCGTTTTCGGTGCCCAAGCCATAACTCACCCAAGCCCCGGCGGAGGCATTGCCAAGCTGCATCGAGCCGGTGTTGATCAGGGTGATGGCCGGGTCGTGGTTGATCGCCTCGGTGTGCATCGAGCGGACCACG
>JBBEEL010000098.1:0-16482 GCA_040880785.1 Akkermansiaceae bacterium
ATGGGGGATTGGGTGCGGCTTGCTTCGGTGCTCGAAGTCTTCAAGCCCGTGCCGCAGAGTCTGAAATCTTCTCCCGGTCCAGCTCGCCGCGGATCCCGTGTTCCGGACTGAACAAGGCCTTGAGCGCCACTCCTTCCGCCGCGCGCAACAGATCAATCGTCGCGTTACGCTCCCGGTCCTGCCCCGTGTGGTTCGTCAGCAGCGCCACTTTGTAGAGGCTCCGGGCAGAATGCCCGGGCCACGTGGCGCGGGCGCCGCGTAAAAAAAGAAGCGGCCCGACTGATCATCACTCCTAGGAAAAACCCATTAACCCGGGAGGCATCTCAGTCGGACCGCCTTCGTCTTGCGACACGGGACAGTTGCCACCGATCCGAGTTTGTGGCAAGACTTTTTTTAGATTTTTCTTAGAGGCTGTCTTAAAAATCGAGGAAAAGAGGTATTCCGCCGCAGATGAAAGGGAATGCACACAGATGAAGAACACAGATGAAAGCCCGAGATGGGTCTGTCTTCAGGATTTTTTCACTCATCCCTCTGCGTCCATCCTGTTCATCTGTGGTTGAAATACTCTTTCCTTCTTTTTGACGGCGTTTTCCGGCGTGTGTCGCACTCCAGGCGGCAGCCACATTTTCATGAATAATTTCGGCAGCTTGCGGGTCTAGTAGGAGGTGAGCGGCGGAAACTTCTTGAATTGGGTTTCCCCTGCCGCAATCATTCGTCAACCTCAACTATCCATGAAAACATCCCTACTCGCCCTTGCCAGTGCCATCGTGGCCATCGCTTTTTCCAGCTGTGCCGCTCCTGCCGGACCTAACACCCAACGCGGAGCCGCCACTGGCGCGCTCGGTGGCGCTCTTCTGGGCGGTATCATCGGTAACCAATCCGGCCGCGCGCTTGAAGGAGCCGCCATCGGCGCGGCAGGTGGAGCCGTCGTCGGCGGCACCTACGGCAATGCACGCGACCAGGAAGATGATCGCCGTTACTATGATCGTCGTTATTAATTAAATCTGCTTTGATTTCTTGCCGGGGCGTCCAGTTTACTGGGCGTCCCGTTTTTTTTGGATTAATTCCGCTTCGGCGGACTCACACTGACCCATCGACAGTTCCCCATGCGCCCCTTTCTTCTCTTTCTCCTCAGCTTCCCGGTCCTGATCTTCCCGTTGCAGGCCCAGTTTGGGAAATCTGTGGGGGCGACCTCCTCCGTCTCCGAGTTGGTCTCGGAAGAAAAAGTGATCGCTCCGGGAAAGCCATTCACCGTGGCCCTGCACCTGACGCACCCGGAAAACTGGCACAGCTATTATCTCAATTCCGGCGGCGTCGAGCTGGCCCCCGCGATCCAGTGGACTCTGCCGGCGGGCTTCACTGCCGGGCCGATCCAGTGGCCGGTGCCCGAGGTGAAGGACGGTTATTTTGGGAAAAGTTTCATCTACAGCGGCAGCCCGGCCTTCCTTGTCGAGCTCACTCCGCCGGCCACGCTGGCGGCCGGGGAAGCGGTCAGCCTCACCGCGGATGCCACGTGGCAGATTTGCGAGCAAAGCTGCATCGACGAATCGGCCCGCTTTTCGCTCACCCTGCAGACGGCGGCGGAAAATGAGGTGGATCCGCAGCAAGTGGCGTTTTTCCAGCGTGCCAGGGCTGCCCAGCCAAGCGCCGCCACGGGCTGGAAATTCAGTGCGGTGCCAGGCAGCGCGGACGTTGTCCTGCGAGTGACTCCCGACCCCGCGTGGGACGGCGAAATCGTCGATTTCGTCCCGAATCAAGCCTTCCTCCAGCCCATCAGCGCCGATGGAACGATCCGCCGCGACGGCGATTCCTGGACCCTCACTTTGAAGCGCCGGACGGTCGATTTCCTCGATGCACCGATCCCGCAAGGCGACGTCATTTCAGGAATCCTCACCGGCACCCGCCCTGTCGCGATTCCTGAAACCCCGATCACCGAGCCCGGCGTCCAAGCCGTGGACGCCGCGATCAAACCGGCCGCCAACTATTTTTTCATCTTCGGCGGGATGCTGCTCGGCGGATTGATCCTGAATCTCATGCCCTGCGTGTTTCCGGTCATCGGGATCAAGATCATGGGCTTCGTCCAACAAGCCGGGCATGATCGGAAGAAGATCATCGCCCACGGCTTGGTGTTCGCCGCGGGCGTGCTCGTTTCGTTTTGGGTCCTCGCCCTTGCGCTGTATCTCGGTGGCATCACGAACTGGGGAAATCAGCTGCAGGACCCCCGCGTCATTCTCGCGACGCTGCTCATCATGTTGCTGCTGGGGATGAATCTTTTCGGCGTTTTTGAATTGGGAACTGCGGCCACCGGCATCGGCGGTGGACTCCAGCGGAAGCAGGGGATTTCCGGCACGTTTTTCTCCGGCGTGCTTGCCACCGTCGTCGCGACTCCTTGCTCGGGCCCCTTCCTTGGGGTCGCCATCGGGGCGGCGGTGACGCTGCCGATGCTGCCGTTTTTTCTTGCCTTCACCTGCATGGCGCTGGGCCTGGCCCTGCCGTATCTGGTGCTCTCGCTCAACCCGGCGCTGGTGGACCGCCTGCCGCGGCCCGGGCCGTGGATGGAATCCTTCAAGCAGGGGATGTCCTTCCTGCTCTTCGCGACGGCCGGGGTTTTCCTGTGGGTTTACAGCGCGCAGGTTTTCGACCGGGATGAGGGTCAAAAAGGGCTCTGGGTGATGCTTGGAATCAGCGCCATCGCCACGGCCGCTTGGATTTACGGCCGCTGGGACCTGCCGACCCGGAGCCGTCTCACGCGCCTCACCGCCAAGCTTGCCGCCGTCATTTTGGTCGTCAGCGGGATCGCCGCCGCCTGGCCTTGGGCACCTCCCGTGGTGCAGGCCGGACAAGAGAAACCGAGCGTGGAATGGCTGACATGGTCGGAGGAAGCGGCCGACCGCGCGCTCGCCGCCGGCCATCCGGTTTTCATCGATTTCACCGCAAAGTGGTGCCTCACCTGCCAACTCAACAAAAGCCGCGCCTACACCGAGGAGGTCGTCAAATTGATGTATGAAAAAGGCATCGTCGCGTTGCGCGCCGACAAGACGAACCCGAATGCCGCCATCGAGGCAAAGCTCCAGGAGCTCGGCCGCACGGCGATTCCGGTCAATGTCCTGCTGGTTCCCGGGAAAGAGCCGATCATCACCCCGGAGCTTCTCTCGCCCGCCTATTTGATCGCCCTGTTCACCGAGCAAATCCCCGCCAAGGCACCCGTCGCGCCCTGAGTGACGGCAAGCAGGGGGTATCCATCTTCCTTTGGAACTCCGGGCAGAACCGCGTGGCACCAGCACCCTACCGGCCGGCTTTTTAAATCGTTGGAATATCCCGGCGGTATCCGTTATACTCCACGCCTGTCGCCGTAGAACTGCAGTTACCCCTCACCAACCACCACCACCATGGGAACCGGAACCATTGTCATCCTCATTTTTCTCGGCGTCGCCGCCCTTCTCGCGCTCTGGGTCATGGGCCAATACAACGGCCTCGTGCGGCTGCGGAATTTCTACCGCAACGCCTTCGCCCAGATCGACGTGCAGCTCAAGCGCCGCCACGACCTCATCCCCAACCTGGTGGAAACCGCCAAGGGCTACATGGCCCATGAACGCGAAACGCTGGAAGCGGTCATCACCGCGCGGAATTCCGCGGAAAATGCCCGTGGCAGCGTCAACACCGACGACGCCGGATCGATGAAACAACTGGTGGCCGCGGAGCAAGGGCTCGGCGGCGCGCTCGGCCGGCTGTTCGCCCTTTCCGAGGCTTATCCGGACCTGAAGGCCAACCAGAACATGATGCAGCTCAGCGAGGAACTCACCACCACGGAAAACAAGGTCTCCTTCGCCCGCCAAGGCTACAACGACTCGGTCACCCGCTATAACAACAAGCGCGAGACCTTCCCCGCCAATATCGTTGCCGGCCTGTTTAACTTCCGGGATGCCGCGCTTTTCGAAATCACCAGCCCCGCCGAGCGCGACGCGGTGAAGGTGAATTTCTAAGGCCGAAAAATCGCGCTCGTAGCCGTAAAAGCGATGGACTTTTTCCAAGCCCAGGAAGACGCGAGGAAGCGCACCAAGTGGCTGGTTCTCTACTTCATGCTCGCCGTCACCGGGGTGATCCTCTCGGTTTACGTGCTCATGGTTTTCCTCGGCGGATTCACCGGCGGCGAGGAAGCTCAGGCACAGGCGCAACTCCCTTGGAGCTGGGAACTGCTCGGCGGCACCGCAGTGGCCGCGGGCGGCACGATTTTCCTCGGAAGCTTGTTTAAAATCATGCGGCTTTCCGGCGGCGGCGCGGTCGTCGCCCGCGATCTGGGGGCCCGTCAGGTGGACTCGGACACGCGCGATCCCGACGAACGGCGGCTACTCAACATCGTCGAGGAAATGGCCATCGCTTCCGGCATGGTCGCGCCCGAGGTCTGGGTGATGGACCAGGAGGAAGGCATCAACGCCTTCGCCGCCGGCACCGACCCCTCCAATGCAGTAGTCGCCGTTTCCCGCGGCTGCCTCGCCCAGCTCAACCGCAGCGAGTTACAAGGGGTCGTCGCCCACGAGTTCAGCCACATTCTCAACGGCGACATGAAGCTCAACATGCGCCTCATCGGCTGGCTCTTCGGCATCCTCATGCTCTCCATGATCGGGCGGATCCTGCTGCGCTCGATGTATTTCCGCGGCGGTGGCGGCCGCGGCCGGGATAAAGGCGGCGCGGGAATGGCGCTGCTCGTCGCCGGCATCGGACTGCTGGCAATCGGCTCGATCGGCGTGTTTTTCGGCCGCTTGATCCAAGCGGCGATTTCCCGCCAGCGGGAATTTCTCGCAGATGCCGCGGCGGTGCAGTTCACCCGCGACCCGTCGGGCATCGCCGGGGCACTTAAAAAGATCGGTGCCAGTGCCCACCACGGGAAAATCGAAGCGCCCAAGGCCTCGGAAGCGAGCCACATGTTCTTCGCCAACGCGGGCATGTTCTCGTTTGGCTTTGCCACGCACCCGCCGCTCGACGTCCGCATCCGTGCCATTGAACGCGACTGGGACGGGAAATTCCCGCACGGCGCGCCAACCGGCATGCCAGCCACCTCCCCGGCCCGCGGCGGCGAGCGAGTTGCCCAAATGCACGGCGGCGCAGCCCCTGCACGGTTCGCGCAGCAGCCAGTTCCACCCCCCTTGCCTGCCAGCCTTTACGGCGACGGCGCGCCCCAGCTCGCCGCCGGTATCGCGCGCTTCGACTCGCTGCGCGAGGAATGGCGCGATGCCGCCCACACGCCGGACGGTGCCCGCACCTTGGTTTTCGGCCTCCTTCTGGCGGATGATCCCGCACTCCGCGCCACCGAGTTGGCCCACCTCACCCAGCACGCCGGAGCGGAAATCGCCGCGCAGGCAGCCTATTGGCAAGGCGAGCTCTCGCCACTCGAATCGGCTCGGAAAATCGCGCTCACGGAAATCGCCATCGCCCCGCTGCGGCGGCTCGCCGCTGACGAGTATCAGAAATTCAAAGGACTCACCCGCTGGCTCATCGCCAGTGACGGCCAGATCGACCTTTTTGAGTTCATGCTCCAAAAGCTCGTCGAGCGCCACCTCGACAGCGTGCACGGCCAGCGCCAGCCGACGAAAATCCGCCACACCCAGCTCCGCGATTTGCAGTCTGAAATCCATCTACTCGTCTCCACCATGGCGGGCCTCAGCAGCCATCCCGAGGCCGCCTACGCCGCTGCCATGAAAGAATACCGCGCCCACGGCCCAACAGCCCCCGCCATGCTCCCGCCCGCCGCATGCCAGCTCGACCGGATCGGCGCGGCGCTGGAAAAATGCGATGCTGCGACACCCTTGATCAAACGCGAAATCCTCCGCCTCTGCGCCCTCGCCGCCACCAGCGACGGCGGGCTCGCCGACTCCGAGGCCGAGCTGCTCCGGGCCATCGCCGACGCCATCGGCTGCCAGATTTCTCTGCAAGCGAGCGCCCGCTAGCCGTCTGTCCAATCCAATCTGACGGACCACGCAGACGGGGCATGTAACGATTCAAGCGACCTCGGCGACAGCCGATTTTTTTCTCCACCTGCCGCGATCCGTAGCTTATCAATCCGCTACCTGTGGATTACTCCTCTCTCATCTCCAAACGCCGCGAGCGCTTCTCCGAACTGGAGGACGCGGTGGGTGATCCCGAGCTCTTTTCCGACCCGAAGCGGGCCACCGAGATTCTCCGCGAGCACGGGAAACTCAAGCAAACCCTCGCGCTCTGGGACAAGCTGGAAGACACCAAACGCCACCTCGCCGACAACCAGGAGATCGCGAAGTCCGACGACCCCGAGTTCGCCGAAATGGCCGCCGAGGAAATCCCCGCGCTCGAAGCCGATCTGAAGAAACTCGGTGCCGATCTCCAATACGCCCTGCTCCCCGCCGATCCCAACGAGGACCGCGACGCGCTCATCGAAATCCGCGCCGGGGCCGGCGGCGACGAGGCTTCGCTCTTCGCCGCCGAACTGATGCGGATGTATCAGCGCTATTCCGACCTGCGCGGCTGGAAATGCGAACACCTCGAAAGCAGTCCGTCGGAAGTCGGCGGTTTCAAGGAAGTGATTTTGAAAGTCACCGGCCAGGAAGTGTTCCGTTATTTGAAATACGAGTCCGGCGTCCACCGCGTCCAGCGCGTGCCCGCCACCGAGACCCAGGGCCGCGTCCACACCTCCACGGTCACCGTCGCCGTGTTGCCCGAGGCCGAGGAGGTCGATATCGAAATCAAGCCCGACGACCTGCGCATCGAGGTCTGCCGCGCGGGTGGCGCGGGGGGCCAACACGTCAACCGCACCGAGTCCGCCGTGCAAATTTTCCACCTTCCCACCGGCACCTACGTCCGTTGCGAAGACGGGCGCTCGCAGACCAAGAACAAGGAAATGGCGCTGCAGATCCTCCGCTCCAAGCTCTACGAGGCCAAGCTGCGCGAGCAGCAGGAAGCTTACTCCAGCCACCGCCGCGCCCTCATCGGATCCGGCGACCGATCGGAAAAAATCCGTACCTATAACTTCCCTCAGTCCCGCGTCACCGACCACCGCATCGGCTTCACCTCGCACAACCTAACCGGCATCGTCGCCGGCGACCTCTACGAGTTCACCAACGAGCTGCAGAAGACTGAAATGGACGAGCGCCTGGCAGAAGCGGGATTGTAATCCAGCGGATTTGGATTTTTTCACCACTTCCACTCGACACCCGCAAAGACTCCGCGGCCGTCGCCGGGGAGGAAACTGCGGGAGCTGTTCTCAGGATCGCGTCCCGCGTTCGCGACCACTCCGGTGGTCGCCGCATAGCGCTCGTCAGTTAGGTTCTTTGCCTCAATGAACCACGAGAACCCGTGCTCCGTGCGGCGTCCCAATTTAAAACCTAACAATAAGTAAGGATCCGCACTCAGGGTGTTTGCATGGTCCACATACGCCTTTACCGGCACCCACTGAATGGTCGGCCCCAGGTAGTAGCCCGATTCGTTCTCCCAGATCAGCTCACCGTTGATCAGGTGCGGCGGAAGCCCGGCGAGGGTGTTGTCGCCATAAGTTGCGTCGTTGTCGAACTTGAAGCGGCCGTAAGTCCACGCGCCCCGCAAGAAGAGGCGACTCTCCGGTGCCTCTTTCAGCGAGCGACCCAACAAATCGACCTCGCCGAACAGTTCGACTCCTTGGTGGGTCGTCCGCTCCGCGTTGGTCGTTCCGAGCGGAGTTCCGGAGGGGTCGTTGAGGGCGAGGAATTCATTGTTCACCTCCGAGGCGTAAACCGCGAGGTCCCAGCGGTAGTTCGCATGCCCGCCGCGCGTGCCAAGTTCCACCGTCGTAGCGGTTTGTGCTTGGTTAGGCGTGAGGGAGCCGCTGGTTTCAGAGAAGGATGGTGGCTCGTAACTGCCGCTCACGTTGCCGAAGATCTGGAACTTCTCCGCGTCCCACCGCAGCCCAGCCTTGGGCGAGAAGTTCTGATAGCTGCGATCATAGCTAACGGCAGGACCGCGAAACTGCTCGCTCTCGCGCCAATTCTTGGCAGCGGTGGCCCCGATGCTGCCAGTGAATCCGCGCCCTAGCACCAATTGATTTTCTATGAACCCCTCTACGTTGGTCGCCGTCTGATCCGCGCTTGAAATCAAGGCCCCGCGCTCGCCTGAATTGTTACGAAACGTCGCGGCAGCGAGAGTACCACGGGTGATAGAGACCCCGGTCCGGACACGATTTTCGCGACCAAAAAGCTGACCATTGCGCGTAAAAATCCCTCCCAACAGCATGTCGTGGGTGAGCTGGTCGATCACCCCGACAAAGGGAGTGATAGGGTGATCCAGATCTTTGTAAGTGTAGGCGGCGATGAACTCGATAGTGTCATTTCCGCTTCTCACCGTGGTCTTGCTCGCGATCCGATAGAGTTCAAAATCGCGTCGGTTATCATAAGCAACGGCCCCGAAAGGCGATCGGTCCGCCTGAGATGGGTCGGTGTTGAGCTCACTCTTCGTCAAGCTTCCTGGTAGCTCGGATTGCGAGTGGACGGCGGTGACAAAAAGCCGAGTCTCCGCGCTGTCGGCTATTTGCCAGCCGAAGTTGCTGAAAAGCCGCTGGTTGTGTTGCTCCGCATGGTCACGGAAACCACCTTGATATTGTTCGGAAAAACTGAAGTAAGCATCGGTCGCTCCTTCATGCGTGGCCAGCGCGATCCGGCTGCGGAGATAGTCGAACGAGCCGCCCTCGATCCGCATCGCGCCGCCAGATGCCGTGAGCCCGGTGGCGGAAATGTAGTCGATGGCACCGCCGAGGGTTGACGCTCCCAGCGCGAGGGCGTTGGCGCCGCGCAAGACATTGATGTGGTCCGCCGCAAGCGGATCAAGTCCCTGCATGTCGAAACTGCCATCCGCCAGGTTCAGCGGAACTCCGTCCTGAAGCAGGCGAATGCCGCGCCCGTGAAAGGTGCGCTGCATTCCCGAGCCGCGGATGGATAGCCGTGCTTCGTCCGAGCCGAAGCGAGGTTGGGCGATCACGCCGGGTGAAAGTGAGAAGGTGTCCGCCATCGTGCTGGCCCGCCCGCGAAGGTAGCGAGTCGCCTCGACGACTTCAGCGCCCCCGGGGATTCTCGCCAGCTCTGCGCGGCTAGCGGCAGCGGTCGGCACCGTTTTGGACACCGGATCACGCCCGGACTCCACGATGAGTGGCGAAAGTAGCGTGGATTGCGCACTGACGAGTGCGACAATACTGATAGAAAAAAGCAATAAAATTTTCATATTCATAAATGACGATTCGCGTCCATTCGCGGTTTCTAACGGGGGGCAGCAGCCACTCCCGAAATCGCGGTTGGAATTCAGGAATTTACTGAGGCGCGGCGGAGCCGGTCCATGATGGCCACGCCCAGCCCGGTTTCGCTCACTGGCTCGGCCACGATCGCGTCCAATCCCGCCTCGTCGAGTTGGCGCATGACGAAAAACAGCCGGATCGCCGCCTCGGCGAGCTTGCCGCTGCCGGGGCTGAGCGCCTCGACGGTTTCCCAATCGTGGAGCTGCACGTAAGGGCTGTCGTCCTCGCCGCGGTAGCTGAGCAGCCCGTATTTTTTCCCTTCCTCGGGGACGAAGTCGGCCGGGTTTTCAAGCAAGATGAGCGGCGTCAGCGGCGCGTAGTGGCTCGCAAGCTGGCCCGGTGCTTGCGGGGCGTCCTGCGAAATTTCCCGGACTTTTTCCACCCGGCCGTAATCCTGGAGCTGCTCCTTGGTGATCGGCCCCGCGCGGTGGAGGCGCAACACCGGCTTTTTCCCCTCGCGCGGCTCGATGGAAATGATCGTGCTCTCCAGCCCCTCGCTGCACGCCCCGGCGTCCACGATCAGCGGGATGCGCCCGCCCAGCTCCTTCAGCACGGCGGTGGCGGAGGTGGGTGAAATCCGGCCGAAGCGGTTCGCGCTTGGCGCAGCGATCGGGTGGCCCAGTTCATTGCCCACTGCCCGGAAAACCGGGTGCGCGCTCTGGCGCACCGCCACGGTCGGCAGCCCGCTGGTCACCAAATCCGGCACGTCCGGGTGCTTGGGTAAAATCAGCGTGAGCGGCCCGGGCCAGAACGCGGCGGTCAGTTTCCCAACCGCGTCCGCCAGCGCATCCGGCACGATTGCCACCTTTTTCAAATCCCCGCGCGACGCGATGTGGACGATGAGCGGGTCGAATGACGGCCGCTCCTTCGCCGCGAAAACCCTGGCCACCGCCTGCGGGTTGAGCGCATCCGCCGCGAGACCGTAAACAGTCTCCGTCGGCAGTGCGACGATTTCTCCGGCACGCAGCAAGGCGCAGGCCTCGCTCACGGCTTCCTTCATCTCATCATCGTCAACTTGGATTATTCGGGTCTCGGGCACGCGTCGATCTTGTCAAAGCATTCGCGCGTGGCAAACCCAAACTTGCGCTTCAAGCGTAATACGGCTTGAGCATCCAGTAACAGATCGGTCCGGTCAGGGCGACGTAGAACCACAGCGGAAACACCCAGCGCGCCAGCCGACGGTGCGCGGCGAAGCGGTTGGTCCAACCGGCAATGAAGGTGAATAGGATAAATGGCAAGCTCACCGCCGCCGCCACGATGTGCGTGATGAGCAGCAGGAAATAAGCGGTCCGCGCCGCGCCCTCGCCGCCGTAGCGGGTGGGGTCGTTAGTGATGTGGTAGGCGACGTAGGATAACAAAAACAGGACCGAGAGGAACATGGCCAACATCATGGTGGCGCGGTGCAGCCTCACCTTCCCAATTTTAATAAAGATCACCGAGACCAGCAACACCACGGCCGCGACGCCATTCACCGCGGCGTGGAACGGCGGCAGGAAATCCGTGGTCCAGCCCTCCGGCAGCGGCAGCCTGATTTTCTGCATCGCCACCACCAGCAACAGAATCACCGTGGTTAAGATCCACGCGGTGATGCCAAGTTTTTTCGAGAGTGATTCTTGCGCGGGGCGGGCAAGCCAAAGGGTGCGTTCGGTGCTCATCAAATGCCGGGTGATTCGTTTTTCTCAAGTTCCTCCCGAATGCGGGAATAAAGATCCTTCTTCAATTTATCATACATGTCGGGATCGATTTGCTTGGCCTGCTCCGAGCGGGCGTCGGAGAGCGGCCACTTGCCGATCACCTTGAATTCGCGGTCCACTAGCAGAAATCCCATGTCATGGGCAAATCTCCCGTTCGCCTCGATATCCACCGGATCGGTGCGCTCGCGAATGCCGAAGAACTTCATCTCCTCCTCCAGGTAACGGTGAGTGGTTTCTTTATCTCCCGCGTTGAGGAACCACCAGTTTTCGGTATCCGCGTTGAGGGCCTTGGCATAGTCGCCGAGTTTCTCCGCGTCGTCCTCTTCCGGATCGACCGAGATGCAGGTGATATGGAAATCCGGGTGCGAGCCGAATTCATCATATAACTTCCGCAACTCCTCGCCATTGCGCACGGCACAATGCGGGCAAATCGCGAAAAACTGGGCCGCGATCCAAACCTTGCCGCGCAGGTCGGAAAGTTTCACCGCGTCGCCTGCCTGGTTGACGGCGGAGAGATCCTTTTCGATCGGGAACCACTGCGGCGCGGTTTCCTTGCCGGAGTTGATCACGTTAGGTCCCTTGTAGGTGCTTGTCAGGCTGGGCCGGATCGACATGGCGACGCCGATGATGGCGAGCGAAATGGCGGCCACGCCAGTGTAGAACAGGGCGATGGTGGTGGAGCGTTTCATGATTCGTTAGGAGCTTCGGCAAGAAGCTTGTCGATGGTGTGGTTGAGCAGTTGTTCGAGTTCTTCGAGGTTGTTGCGGTCGGTGCCGGTCTTGACTCCTTTTTCATCCCAGGCGGCGGCTTGTTCGAAGTCGAAAGTGGCGATGAACGGCGGCCCGCCCTGTTTCTGCGGCACCACCGCCCGGCGGAGGTGGCCGTCGCGGTCGATCAGCACGACGGACGTGTCATAGTCCCATTTGCCGGTTTTCTCGTTCGGATAGGTGGTCGCTTTGAGCTCGTTTTTGACAAACTTGTGCAGGGTGGCGGGCTCGTTGCTGCCAAGCCACCACTGCGGCAGCTCCATCCCACGGGCGGCGGCGGCCTCCCTGAGGGTGGGGATGAGATTTTCGTCGGAAACCGGATCGATGAGCAGGGAAACGAGGTGGAAACCGGCGGTGTCGGCCCGCGATCCGGCCAAGCGTTTCATGACAGCCATACTCAGCTCCGCGGCCTCCGGATCGCGCAGACTGATCACATTGAGGGCGATGACATTTCCCCGCAGGTCGGCGAGGTCGGCGGACTGCCCATCTTGGCGGAGCATCCTGAGGTCGCGTTCCTTTTTGATGCGGGCGACGACGGCCGGGCGGTCGTTGTCCGCCTTGCTGACGGCCCAGCGGTCGTAGGCCTTGAGCACGAAAAAGCCGCCGAAAACCATGATGGCGACGAGCACAAACGCGGTGTTGCGGAGCTTTTTTGGATCGCGGATGGCGGGCTCGAGGCTGGGGTCGGGAAGGCGCATTGGCGGCGGAAGGTATGCGAGAATGAGAGCGAGGCAAGGAGAGCCCGCGCTATTTAGCGGAAATTTTCAGCTCGAACAGCTGAGGCCAGTATTTTCCGGTGACCAGCAGATGCCCGGATTTCTCGTCCCAAGCGATCCCGTTGAGCACCTCCGCCCGGTGCGGGCGGGGGAGTTGGTGGCGCAGCCCGCCGAGGTCGAGCGAGCCGGTGACCTTGCCGCTGGCGGGCGAAATCCGGACAACTCGGTCGGTGAGATAGATGTTCGCGAAAATCTCGCCGTCGATCCATTCGAGCTCGTTGAGCTTGTCCAGCGGACGGCCGCCGTCCTTGACGGTGACGGATTTCATCACGCTGAAATCCTTCGGGTTGATGAATTTCAGCGTGCTGCTGCCGTCGCTCATGATGAGCTGTTTGCCGTCGCTGGTGAGTCCCCAGCCCTCGCCCTCGTAGGGAAACGAGCGGAGTAGCTTGAAGGTTTCGAGTTCGAAAACGAAGGCGGTTTTTTCCTTCCAGGTGAGCACCCAGATCTCGCCGTCGTGGAGCGTCAGGCCCTCGCCGAAATACGGCTTCGCGAGCGGGCGGCGACGGAGGATTTTCCCGGTCGCCGGTTCCACCTCGCGGACGGTGGACTCGCCGTAGTGGCCGGTGCTCTCGAACAAGCGGCCGCCGCTCAGTTGCAGTCCCTGTGTGTAAGCGCCCGGATCGTGCGGCCGCACCGAGATGATTTGGTAGCTGAGTTGCTCCGGCGGCGATTCCTTGCAAGACGCCAGCGACACGGCAGCCGCGGCGAGGCAAAGGCAGCGATGGATAAAAGAGTTCATGCCTGTGCGAGGAGAGTGAAACTTTTCCAGCATTCAAGAAACCCCGGAGCGAAATCCGTCGGCCGCGCCGCCACCCAGGCCTCGATCTCCGCCAGCGGAAACCACATCGCCGCCTCCACCTCCGCGGATGGGAAACGCACGCTGCCGTCATGACGGATCCGGAAAAGCCGCACATGCTCCCAGCCGGTCTCCGCGCAGGGCGGGATTTTCGCGATCTCCTCCGGCGCGGTCTCCGGGTAAATCCCCATTTCCTCCCCCAGTTCCCGCATCGCCGCGGCATCGTAGCTTTCCCCAGAATCCAGATGCCCGGCCACGCTCGAATCCCAGACGCCGGGGCACAAGTCCTTGAGCAGCGAGCGTTTCTGCAAGAGCAGATCGCCGCGCTTGTTGAAAACGAACACATGCACCGCGCGGTGGACGAGCCGCTGCGCGTGGACCTCGCCGCGCGTCGCGGTGCCGGTCACCATGTCGTTTTCATCCACCACATCGAAGATTTCCCCCGCCTTCTGCGGCAGGTCTTTGAGCGGATTTTCATCGAAGGCCCGCGCCAAATCCACCCACTGCGCCAGCGTCAGTTCCTCGCCCCGGACTGTCGCAGAGACGCCCAGCGCGGTGGTCACCCCCTCCCAATCCGGTCCATCCGGCAGTTGTTTTTTCAACTGCTTGCGCCGCTGCGCGAAGCCCCGCCGCAGCAACTCATCGAACAAGCGGTAGTCGAACGTCGGCAGCCCGCGGGTCCTCGGTGTCAGCACCGCCACGCTTGAGTCGATCTTCGGCTGCGGGTAAAACGCCTCCGGCGGCACCGTGCGCAGCGGCTTCACCTCCCAGTTTGCCTGTGTCCGCAGCGAGAGGATTCCATAGTCCTTGGTCCCCGGTTTCGCCGCCAGTCGGTCGATCACCTCCTTTTGCAACATGATCACCGCGCGCTCGAAAGGGTGCGGGCGGCTGAGCAGGTTTTTCATGATCGCCCCGCCGCACGAGTAAGGGAGATTGCCGAGAAATTTCAGCGGCCGGTGTTTGAAGAGTTGGCGACCGTCGAATTTCACGCCGTCCGCGTGGTGGACCTCCACGCTCGGGTCGTCGCGGAACCGGTGTTTCAGGGCTTCGGCGAGGCGCGCGTCGAACTCGATTAAAACCAATTTCCGCACTTTGCCCACGAGGTGCACGCTCAGCGCCCCGGTGCCTGGCCCCACTTCCACCACCGCGTCCTCCTCCGTGATTTCCAACTGCGAGACGATCCAGCGCGCCATGTTCGGGTCGATGAGGAAATTTTGCCCTAGCTGCTTGCTCGGCATCACTCCCGCGTGAATCAGCGTTTCCCGTATTTCCCGACCCGTCATAGGCGCCCTACATGAAGCATCGCGGCACGGCGTGCAACTCAAACGCGCGGCCGGCACCGTCTCGAAAAAACTGCCACGGCGGCAAGCAACAGCAATGCGGAAGAACCCGTTTCCGGAATCAAGGTGGCACCGCCCAGGGCTGTGCTAATGCCACCGCTGTAGGTCGCCAGGTCGGTGAGCAGGCTGAGATTTCCGAACGCCGAGGTGTTTGCCGCTTGCCCGCTGAATCCCACCACTGCCGAGAAGATCCCCGAGAGATGCCACTGGCCGTCGGCATAATAAAAGGCACTGCCGCCGGAATCGCCGAGCGACCCCTGCGCCTCGTTGCTATTCAGCCACTGCCCGCTGCCGGGTTGGTCGAAGTCGGTCATGTAGCCGGTGGTGCTGTATGGCCCGAGCGAAAAACTCCCGGTAGTCCCGGTGACCGGCACGGTTTCAAAGGCATCGAGAAATTCCGCTTCGATGTGGTTGACGCCCCAGCGCTTGGTCGTCGTGCCCGACCATTGGTAGCCGGTCCCCACGGTGACGGAAACCGCATCCGAGACCGCAGCGCTGGTGCTCGCGTTCTGAATCCGGTTTTGCCCGAATCCAACCATGAAAAGCGATGTCCCGGCCAGTGGCACGCTGGTCGAAATATTGATAGCCGGGAGCGTCGGCACCGCGAGATCATCCCGTTTGTAACGCACGAGCCGCAGGTCGCCACCCGGTAGCAGCCCGAAGCCGTCCGCCCCGTTCGGTTGGCGATTGTAAACCAGCCCGTCAATGGTGACGGTCGCCCCCTGCGTGGAATTGCTGCTGACGTGGCGGGCGGTCAGCACCCAAACGTCCTTGGTGGCCGCATTGTAGCCTAGATAAAGCCCGGACGCATCCGAGTAGCGGATCACGTTGTCATAGGCGGGGAAGGCAATCCCGTATTCGCTCTGGAACTGAGCGGCCGTGGTATTGTTCGACGTATTTCCGCCGCCGCTGGCTCCCGCCACGATCACGGCGGACGCTGGCAGAATCAAACTTGCGAGAATCAACCCGACAATGGAAAGATGGGTTTTCATGTTTCGATGTGACAGTGCCCACTGGATAGGATTTCTGTTTGGATTTTTCAAGCAGATTGATTTCATGAAGGTGCCGACCGATTACTGTCAGTCGGTTTGCGAATCCTCATCTGCCCACGTGGTGTTGGAGGATTGGACCCGGCCGGAGTGGGGATCACAAGTCAAAACCGCCACGGGAGCACCTCCCTTATCTTGCGCTGTGTGGGGGGCAGTTGCTAGGCCATTCCAACGAATCAGAGGCATCGGTTTGCCCTTGCTCCGCAGAAGTTCGCCCTCATGCTGCGGCGGCAATGGCGGTAAGCACTCTCAAAACGCACCGACGGGCTTGGCCGCTCCCTTGCCGTGAGCTTTTCGACCGGCTTCCCTTGTTCTGGAGGATCCAGCTCGTCGCCTGGCCGGTGTTTGGCATACTGACCCTGCCCCTGAAGTTTGGCGCGATGGGATCATGGTCTTACGTCGTTTTTGCGACTCTCTACCGCGAGCCACTGGGTTTGCTGCTGACGGGTGCCCTCCGCAGAGTCTTCCATCGTCAGGCGGTCCGGTCGATGAAGCCGGCGCGGCTGGGGTGCACCGTTATTTCCCTAGCGATGCTGTAGCGCGTCGCGCTAATCGCGGGTGATTTAACCGAGATAATTTGTGGGGATAGGTGGTGGTTTTGCGCGCACGGAGCGGGCTTTTTCGATTTGGGCGCGGGAGGCGTTCACAAAAAGGTGGGCACCGCTGGAGGCCCGCAAGGCATCTGGCGGTGCCCGAGGTTTTAGGAGTTCATGGTTTTCGCGCTGGCGGCCACCCAGACCTAATAACATGCGGATTTCCTCAAGGGCGGGCGCG
>JBBEEL010000099.1:0-16070 GCA_040880785.1 Akkermansiaceae bacterium
CTTGGCATGTCTCCACTTCACCCATTGGCCGGAATTTCGGCAAGAAAAATGTTAATATGCAGCACCTGACCCCAAAATCTGACCCCTAAATCTCGCGACCCCATCGACATAAAAGTAGGCCAGCACCGTCGCGATCATGACTGCCTGCACGATCAGCCCCGGAATCAGATTCGCCCGGGCGGCACGCAGTCCGGCATGCCAGGGAGCTTCAGGAGCGATGATGTCGGGGGCAGGCATGGAAAGGCGGGAACTAAGCAAATCCCGACGCGATGTCGTATTTCGTGGAATCAATGCGCTGGAGTGACGGCTTCAGCCGTTCGACCGATAATCCCCCGATCTTCCGTCCCTGAAAGGGCTGAAGTCTTTACTCTAACGATCCCTTCTTCCCCTTCCCTTTTTCCTTCGCTTCCCCGACCGCCGGAGCCGGACCCGGGAGAAAGGCCGGATCACTCGCATCGGCGGGCATCGAGGCATTCCAGGCAAAAACGGCATCTTTCAGCTGTGCGGCGATTTCAGGATGTTCGGCGACAAGATTTTTCGTCTCACCGGCATCGGCGACGAGGTCGTAGAGCTGAGCATCGCTCCCGTCGAGATTGACGAGATACTTCCAGTTCCCCGACACGGCAGCGAGGTCGGGATTATCCTCATCGGCAAGGCCATGCCCGAATCCGGGTCGGTCGGGTGGGCGACGGAAAAACAGAGGGGCTTCGCGCCCGCCTGTCGCATTCCCCAGAATCGCACCGTGCACGGACGCGAGTGATTCGCCTCGGATCCATTTCGCGCCGGCCAAAGCCCCGTGAGAAGTGCCGCCCGACTCGGTGCACAGCTCGGCGAGGCGACGTAGGCCCGGTCAAAAGTCATCCCCGCCGCCGCGACCCGCTCCATATTCGGCGTTTGATATCGGGCGATCCGTAAACCGACGAGTCACGCCAGGTGTGGTCGT
This sequence comes from Akkermansiaceae bacterium, assembly GCA_040880785.1. GTDB lineage: Bacteria > Verrucomicrobiota > Verrucomicrobiia > Verrucomicrobiales > Akkermansiaceae > Luteolibacter. The sequence goes on from JBBEEL010000099.1 coordinate 944, forward strand.
CGGAGAGGAAGATCACGAGATCGGGCTGCTCCGCCCTTGCCGCGACGGTGAGGACGGAAAGGATAAAAAGAAGGGCAAAAGATTTCATGGGAACTCCGCCATTCTGCCCCGTCGGGAGAAAGGTTCAATCCCGCGCTTTGGCAATCTGAGAAGCACCCATCCCTTCATCAGGGAGATTTTCCCCTGCGCCCCCGCGCGGGAAATCGCCACACTTCCCTCCTCATGACGACCTCCCGAACCGCCCTCTTTTTTCTGCTCTCTCTCACTCTCCTCCCGCTCACCGCCGCCCCGGTCGTGACGATCACGACCGATCGACCCGGGGCGATCTACGCGGAGAACGAGGAGGTGGCCTTCACCATCAAAGCCTGGGACGGCAACGCCGTATTCGATGCCTCGACCGTTGCCTGGACCCTCTCTCTCGACGGAGACAAGACTCTTGCCTCGGGCACCGGGACCACCGCGAACGGCTCGCTCGACCGTCCCGGCTTTATCCTCCTCAACGCGACCTACACGGGCGCAGACGGCAAAACGATCAGCGCTTACGGCGCAGCCGGCATCTCAGCCACCGCGATCACCCCCAGCCTGCCCGCGCCCGATGACTTCGATGCCTTATGGGGTGAACCGGGTGACACGTGAACGGTTCGGCTGGTCCACCTTGGGGCCAGAATGGGGAATGGGGAAGAAATGCTGAGGGGGAGAGCTTGAAGAGGAAGAGGGAGCGAGACGCCCCAGCAACGGCCTGCCGCGAGACGCGGCAGGCACTTTCGATTTTCAGACTTTCAGACTTTCAGACCTTCGACTCTCTCGTGTGCTTCAGCCGCCCGCCTGGTAGAGGGATTCGGCGGTGGCGATGCCGATCACATCGCCGGGGAAACGCGTGAAATACCGGGAAAGGGCCTCTGAGGAGCCCTCGAGATCGCCGGTGCGGTGCAGGGCCAGCCCGCGCAGCCAGTCGTAAAAGCCGGGTTCGCCCGTGACCGGTTTCCCCAACACCCGCAGGGCTTTGATCTCGTCACCCGCCTCGATCAGCGAGCGCACGAAGGAGGGGCTGACCCACTTCTCCCCGGGAAAGCGGCCCTTGCGGATGCCGCCCGTCTTGGCGGCGCGGATGGCGGGTAGCCAACGGCTGAGACTGCGGTAGGCGGTGCATTTCAGCGCCGCCCACTCACGCGGTGGGAACACGTCGGGGTGTTCACGCAGCAGGCGCAACACGTCCTGCCAGCGGCCCAGTCCCTGGGCGAGGCGCAGCAGGGTCAGCGGTGTGCGCTCGCTTGGGGGTGCGATCAGCCCGTCGTCGAGGAACCCGCCCAGATTGTGGTGAGGCAGCTCGTCAAATGGGATTTCAAGATCCGTCACATCCTGCCAGCCGAGACGGTGTGGCAGGCGCAGCGGAAAGAACCAGTCGAGGTCCTGTGCAAGCTGCAGCAACTCGCCGAGGCGGCGGCGCACCAGCGGCTCGTCGTCGGCACGGACGACGAGGTCGCAGCCCACGCTCAAACGCCCGACCGCGATGAGCTGCGTGTCGAAGCGGACGTGGAAAGGCGTGGGCTCCAACAAACTGCCGACAAATAGGACATTTGGGGGGCAGTTCATGATCAAATAGCCGCCCATCAGGGAGAACCGCAAGTTGGTCCTTTCTTCATCGACTGGAAAAGCGGAGACATGGACGAGATGGTTCCCACCGAGATAGCCCTGTAGATAGGGGGCAGCGGCGGATTCCGCCTCCGGCGCAATCAGCTCAAAGAGGGGGGCATCCTCGGCGGAGTCGGCTGCATCCTTGAAGGTCGGGACGACGATATGGTTCAAAACAGCGACGACCCGCGAGGTGTTACGGACAGATTCTTTGTTGGAGCGTGGTTTGGGCATGGCAAGGGTGGGTGGAGTTGAAGGACAGGATTGTGAAGCGAGATGACAGGTCGCAGGCGGCCCGGTGCGGTCCATCCGGTAATCGCAGGGTGGAGCGGGGCATCGCGGGGCGTGGTTCATTCATGCCGATAGTCTACCAGATGGGGTGGGACAAATACGGGGGTAGGCTAAAAAAATTTGAAATAAATTTTAGCAGAGTTTCTCCGCGTGGTGGCTAACGATCCCAGCCTTGCCTGCCTCGAAGAACGTGGAGGGTAGGGCATTGCCGCCGGGCGCGCCGACTTGTCCCCAGCGGGGCGCGGGGTTGGAGAAGTCCCGGGTGATCAGAGATCAGAGATCAGAAATACATCTCTAATCTCTAATCTCTAATCTCCAATCTCAAATCTCTAATCTCTAATCTCAATCTCTGACCTCTGATTCACTCGAAACGCCGGTATGAACGCGTTTCTAGAAATCCGCGAAGAGGTCCATCTGGGGGGCGTTGGGGCGAGGGAGGACGTTTTGATCTTGAACGGTGTTTTTCGCTTTGGGGCCATGGGTTTTTGCCTCGGGCTTGATGGAGTGGAGCTCGAGGTGGCTGAGGATGGACTTGGCGCGCTCGACGACGGGCTTGGGCAGGCCTGCGAGGCGGGCGACCTGGATGCCGTAACTCTTGTCGGCGGCTCCGGGGAGGATCTTGTGGAGGAAGATGATTTCCTCATTCCACTCCCTAACGGCGACGTTGTAGTTGGCGACGGCGGGGCGGGTGTTGGCTAGGTCGGTGAGCTCGTGGTAGTGGGTGGCGAAAAGGGTGCGGCAGCCGATGCTGTCGTGCAAATGCTCGGCGACGGCCCAAGCGATGGAGAGGCCGTCGAAGGTGGCGGTGCCGCGGCCGATCTCGTCGAGGATGACCAGCGAGCGGTCGGTGGCGTGGTTGAGGATGAGGGCGGTTTCCGACATTTCGACCATGAAGGTGGATTGGCCGCGCGAGAGGTCGTCGGAGGCTCCGACGCGGCAGAAGATGCGGTCGACGAGGCCGAGCGTGGCGGACTCGGCGGGGACGTAGGCGCCGATCTGCGCCATCACGGCGATGAGCGCGATCTGGCGGATGTAGGTGGATTTGCCGGCCATGTTAGGGCCGGTGAGGATTTGGAGGCGGGCGGTGTCGGGATCGAGCTCAGTGTCGTTGGGGACGAAATTGACGTCGGTGAGCGTTTGCTCTAACACCGGATGGCGACCGTTGGTGACGAAGAAGCCGTTGCCGTCGTTGAGGACGGGGCGGCAGTGGCGGTGGTATTGGGCAACTTCGGCGAGGGCGCAGAGGACGTCGATTTCCGCAACGGCGGCGGCGGTTTGCTGAAGGGCGGAGAGATGAGTGACGACGCGGGCGCGGAGTTCGAGGAAAAGCTCGTTTTCCAGCTGTTTGGAGCGTTCTTCGGCACCGAGGACTTTGTTTTCCATTTCCTTGAGCGCGGGGGTGATGTAGCGCTCGGCGTTGGACATGGTTTGCTTGCGCGTGTAGTCGTCCGGGACCTTGGCGAGCTGGCTAGTGGTGATCTCGATGAAGTAACCGAAGACGTTGTTGAATTTGATTTTCAGCGAGTCGATGCCGGTGCGTTTGCGTTCGTCCTCTTGGAGGCGGGCGATCCAGTCTTTTCCGCCGCGGGAGGCGTTGCGGAGTTCGTCGAGCTCGGGCGACCAGCCGTCACGGATGACGCCGCCGTCGCGGAGGTGGGTGGGGGGCTCGTCGGTTAGGGCGAGGGCGAGCATGGAAGTGAGTTCTTGGAACTCGTGGAGATGAGTGATCAGTGAGCCGTGAGCCGTGAGCAGTGAAGAGTAGTCCTGCTTGAGCGTGGGGATATGGCTGAGGGAGATGGAGAGGGATTGGAGGTCGCGGGCGTTGCCGGAGCCCTGAGAGAGACGGGAGGTGGTGCGCTCGATGTCGCGAATGCCTTTGAGGGAATCGCGGCATTTTGAGAGGAGGAACGGCTCGGCGAGGAGGGCGGCGATGACGTCCTGGCGGGCGGTTAGCATGGCGAGGTCGCGGAGCGGGTGGAGGATCCAGTCGCGCAGGAGGCGGGCACCCATGGGGGTGGCGCTGCGGTCGAGGACCCCTAACAGAGTGCGGGCTTTGCCGGAGCGGGAATCGACGAGGTCGAGGTTGCGCTGGGAGGCGGCGTCGATGAGGACGTGGTCGGCATTTTCCCTGACCCGCGGCGGGTGGAGGTGGCCGCAGGGGCGGCGGAGCTGATGGATGAGGTAGTGGAGGACCGCGCCAGCGGCCCCGCTGGCGGCGTGGAGGGTGGCGCAGCCGAAACCATCGAGCGAGTGGACGTTGAAGTGGTTTTTGAGCAGCTCGGTGGCGTGGTCGGGGAGGAAGGTGTAGCCCTCGAAGGCCATGCAGTGGGTGAATTTCCCGAACTCGGCGAGTTGGTGGTCAGGGACGAGGAGCTCGGAGGGGGAAATGCGGGCGAGCTCGTCCTCGAGTTGCCCGAGGTCGGCGTATTCGGCGATGGTGAACTCGCCGGTGGTGTGATCGACACAGGCGAGGCCGACGGATTTCGCATGGCGGCAGACGGCGGCGAGGTAGTTCGGGCGCTGGTCGTCGAGGAGCGTGATGTCGTCGATGGAGCCGGGGGTGAGGATGCGGGCGATTTCCCGCGAGACAAGTTTTCCGGCGACGGCCTCGGAGGTTTGTTCGGCGATGGCGACGCGTTTTCCAGCCTTGAGGAGGCGGGCGATGTAGCCTTGGGCGGCATGGAAGGGGACGCCGCACATGGGGGTGCCGCCGCGCTTGGTGAGGGCGACATTCATCAGGGGGGCGGCGGTTTTGGCGTCCTCGAAGAACATTTCGTAGAAATCCCCGAGGCGGTAGAAGAGGATGATGTCGTCGGGCAAGGACCTCCGCATGGCTTGGTATTGGGCCATCATGGGTGTGAGTGCGGGCTCGGACATGGGCAGAGACTGGCGGGCGCGCTCCCAAGAATCAAGAGCCCAAGGGCAGCGGAAGGAGAATGGTTTCCCGGCCTGCGGCCCGCGGACGGGGTCGGGTGTTGCTGGGCAAGGGGAGCCTGATCAAAATTGATCATCAAGGGAAATCCGGTCTCCACGGCAAGGTCAAGGAAGCCTTCGAAAAGACCGCCGCTCCCATGGAGATACTCGCCATCCTGAATCAAACCGACTTCCTCCCCTTCGTCCCCCACGGCCTCATCCTGAATCCGAATTGGCCGATGTCCTGATCGTCGTTCATCTGCGTTCATGCCTGTTCATCTGCGGTTTATTTCCCTCTTCATGAGTCTAAACCGACGGTATTGGGCAGGATGTCCGGGCCACGTGGCGCGGGCCGCCCAAAGAAGTTCACCTTGCGCCCGCGGGTGCAAAGCGCTTTGTTCGCGCCATGGATACGCGGGCGGTGGTCGCTCGCGGGCATTTTTGGAAACCAATGACCGTGACCTTTAAAAACACCGCTCTCGTGTCGCTTTGTGTGACCATGTTGCTGCCTTCGTGCACGACGCTGAGGAAGGTTTTTCCTCCCATCGGGGGGAATGCCAAGCCAGCGCGGACAGCTCCGAAAATCGTGACGAATCTAGGTCCCGCACCCGAAACTGCCACGCCGGAACCAGGAGCCAAGCGGCCCCGGGAAAGCGCGGGGTTCCGGATGTCCAACATGCTTGAGCTGCCCACCGACGGCGAATTCCGCGCGACCAACCCGTCTTTGCCCCGCTCCGGAGCGGCAGCCAGTCCGGTGTTTGCGCGGCCGCCGACCGACCCGCCCTCCCGCGTCAGGCCGCAAGCAGACGAGCCGGAGCCTAAAATCGAGGTTGAGACCGGGGCTGCGACCGAGTGATCAACGCTGGTTGAAGCGTGACATCTCGCGGGCGGCTTCGCGCAGCTCGACTTTTTCCTTCAGGTCGTGGCGTTGGTCGGCGTGGGTTTTGCCCTTGCCGACGCCGATTTCCACCTTCACGCGGCGGTCTTTCCAGTAAATCCGGAGCAGTGGCAGGGTGCAGCCCTTGACCGCGGTGGCCACTGAGAGCTTGAGAATCTCGCGCTTGTGGAGTAGCAGCCGGCGTGGCCGCTTCGCCATGTGGTTGAACCAGTCGCCAGCGGTTTGCCATGGCTGGATGTCGCAGCCGTAGAGGAAAATCTGGTTGTTCTCGATCCGCGCGAACGCGTCGGCCACATTGATTTTCCCGGCACGGATTGACTTCACCTCGGTGCCTTTGAGCTCAAGCCCCGCTTCGTATTTTTCCAGGATATGGAAATCGCGGCCGGCTTTCCGGTTGGTGGCGATCTCCTTGCTCATGGGATGGCGGGTGCCCCGTGAGTCTCCCTTCAGGGAGCGTCCCGGTGGATCAATTTAATTTTCCCCTCGATGATTTCGGTGAGTGCGATGTCGGCCACGCCCATGCTCGGGCGGGTGGCGATCAACGGCGAGCGACCACTGTTCAGTTGTCTGACACGTTGGGAAACCAAGTTGACCAGCACGAGGGGGTCGGTGACAATTTCAGAGGCCTTATCAAGGAGATCGCTTTTCATAGGAGAACCGGGAAATCGCGAAATCGGCTGCTCCTGCTCAAACGGGATAACGTTTTTGGGGACCAGGGACGGTTTTTTTTCGCTCAAAACAGATGGATGGGACAGAATTTCCGGAATCAACGCCGGGCCGATGGACAAAGCAGAGATCCGGTCAACTGACAAGCCTTTTTTGCTTGTTTTTTTAAAATCCGAAAAGCTCATTTTGGCATTAAATCGATCCCGAAACGACGGAGCACCATCACCGTGATCCAGAAAAACGCCACGGTTATCGCGCAATTGACTGCCAGCGCCGTCCAAAATCCCCAGCCGCTACGCAGCATCCACGGGAAGATCAGGAACAGCGGCAAAGTCGGCAACACGAACCAAAACGTTCCCTCGGCATGATTCGCCACCCGCTGCGGCGACTGCCCGGCCTGATGCATCCAGATCATCGCCAGCAGCGAGGTGAGCGGCAGCGCGATGATCAGCGCGGACAAGCGGTCGCTGAACAACTGGACCTTGGTGACCAGCACGATGATGAGCGCGCTGATGAGCAATTTCCCGAGGTCGAGCGGGGTGAAGGTGAAAATTTGGTTCCAAGGAATGCGGTTCATGAAGGGAAGGAGGCTTGCGGCTGCGGAAAACCTAGGGAAACCTTGCCGCCATGCAAGCCGCCTGTCTCGTCTGTTCCTTTGCCGTCCTCCTCGCCGCCTGTGCTCCGGGCGGGCCGCCACCCGTCACGCAAAGGGTCCAAGTTTCCAGCCAGCTCACGGCCGCGCAGAAGGCGGCGATCGGCCGCAAAATCTGGCAAAACGAAAGCGGTGCCACCGTCGCCGGGCTCACCGCTTGGAATGTGGGCGAGGAATTCCCGTCACTGGGGATCGGGCATTTCATTTGGTATCCGGCGGGTTTCCGGGGGCGTTTCAGCGAGAGTTGGCCGGAGTTTGTCGCCTTCGCCCGCGGGCGGGGGGCGAAACCGCCGGCCGTGGCGCTGGAGCGGCATAGCCCGTGGAATTCGCGGGCGGATTTTCTCGCTGACTTCAACGGACCGCGCCTGACCTCGCTGCGGACCTGGCTGGCGGCGAATGTCGGCGTGCAGACGGATTACATCGTCGCCCGCTCGCAGGCCGCCTTGCCGAAAATCCTGGCCGCCGCGCCGGCCGGAGAGCGCGCGCGGATCGAGGCGAACTACCGCAAGGTCGCCACCACGCCGCAGGGGACCTACGCGCTCGTCGATTACGTGAATTTCAAAGGCGATGGCACTCAAGCCGCCGAGCGCTACAACCGTCAGGGCTGGGGGCTGCTGCAAGTGCTGGGCGGCATGAAAGACGTCCCTGCCGGAGCCCCCGCCGCCTTGGAATTCGCCGCTTCATCCAAACGCGCGCTCTCCCGCCGGATCGCCAACTCCCCTCCCGCCCGCGGTGAAAAACGCTGGGAGCTCGGCTGGCACAAGCGCTGTGATACCTATGGAATGGACATAAGGAATTAGAGATTAGAGATTAGGGATTAGGGATTAGGACTGCAAACTCCCAATCTCATAATCTCAAATATCCAATGTCCTTTCCCTCTTCCTTTCCCGCGCCTCGCGGAAAAAGCTCTGGAGGATGAAAAGGCACTCATCCCCCAGCACCCCTGCGGTCACATCGCAGCGGTGGTTGAGCGGCGGATTGGCCTCGAGCAGGTTGATCCAGCTGCCTGCCGCGCCGGCCTTCGGGTCCGGGCAGCCGAATACCAACCGCTCCGGCCGGCAGTGGACGATCGCGCCGGCGCACATCGGGCAAGGTTCCTTGGTCACATAAAGCGTGCACTGGTCCAGCCGCCAATCGCCCACCGCCTCCTCCGCTGCGGTCAGCGCGAGCATCTCGGCGTGGGCGGTGGCGTCCTTGAGGGTCTCCACCTGGTTCCAAGCGCGGGAAATGATCCGCCCAGCGCGCACCACCACCGCGCCGACCGGCACCTCGCCCGCCGCGTAAGCCTTGCGCGCCTCACGCAGCGCCTGGCCCATGAAATAAACGTCGCTGTGCAAATCAATGATCGGTCCTTCCTCGTCGTCCACGCCCGATGGGTAGCGCGAGCCCGCCGCGGATGCACGCGGATTCTTGGCCGTGCAGTCCCTGCAATCCATCGTTGAATTTCTACTTCTTTAAAATCCCGACAAATTAAAAAACTGGCACGTGCTCTGCTCATCCATTTCTGTCGCAAGACAAGGCGGTTCGACTGAGATGCCATCAAGTTAATGGGTTTTCTTGATGGATGATCAGTCGGACCGCTCCTTTTTGCCCGGTTCTCGCCGGAGTTTTTCCGGAAATGACCGATCCCGCGCTCTCCGGGCTTTTCCTTTGCGCCTGAAAGCGTTTCGCTCTCTTGCTGAAATGTCAGAGCACGCTGAAACGGAAACCACATGGACGCGCGGCCAGCGCTGGGTGAGCGACGGCGAGCCAGAACTGGGGCTCGGCATCATCACCGGTAGCGGCGACGGGCGGGTGGACATCCATTTCCCCGCCGCCGATGAAAAACGCTGCTACGCCACGGATTCCGCGCCACTGCGGCGGGTCAGATTCCTGCCCGGCGACCGGATTAAAATCCACTCGGGCGAGGAAATGACCGTCGAGCGCGTGCGCGAGCACGCCGGCTTGCATACCTACGAGACCGACGGCGGTGAGGTCGCGGAGGCGGACTTATCCGCCTCTATCAGCTTCAGCAAGCCCGAGGAGCGCCTGTTCGTCGGCAAGCTCGACGAGCCGGGCGATTTCGATCTGCGCGGTGAGGCGCTGCGCCGGCGCGCGGACATGCGCCGCGCGCCGGTGCGCGGCCTCGCCGGCGCGCGGATGGACTTGATCCCGCACCAGCTTTTCATCGCCGACGAGGTGGCCAACCGCCCGCGCCCACGCGTCTTGTTAGCCGACCAGGTGGGGCTGGGGAAAACCATCGAGGCCTGCCTGATCCTTCACCGGCTCATCCTAACCGGCCGCGCGCAGCGGGTGCTCATCCTCGTGCCCGAGCCGCTGGTCCACCAGTGGTTCGTCGAGCTGCTGCGGCGCTTCCAGCTGTCCTTTAGCATCTATGACGAGGAGCGCTGCGAGGCCATCGAGTATGGGGATCCGGAGGGAAATCCTTTTCTCGACAGCCAGTGGGTCCTCGCCGCCGTGGATTTTTTCGCGAGCAACGAAGCCCGCGCCGCGCAGGCGCGCGAGGCCGGGTGGGATGTGTTAGTGGTGGATGAGGCGCATCATTTGGAATGGTCGCCGGAAAGCCCGGGCCCATCCTATCAGATGGTCCGCGGCCTCGCCGAGACGACCGAGAGCCTGCTGCTGCTCACCGCCACGCCGCAGCAACTCGGGCCGGAAGGGCATTTTGCCAGGCTCCAACTGCTCGACCCCGACCGCTACACCGACCTCCAACAATACAGCGAGGAAACACGCCACTACGAGGAAGTCGCCGATGTCGTGGAGTCGCTCGCGGCGGGTGCGGCGGTGGATGAGCGGGTGACGAAAATCGTCGCCGGCCGCCAGCGCCTCGAACAACGCGTGGCGGACCTAGCCGCGGGCAAGCCCGGCGCGCGCGAGCGGCTGATTAACGATCTGCTAGACGGCTTTGGAGTCGGCCGCGTGATGTTCCGCAACACACGGGCCAAGCTCGGCGGCTTCCCGCGGCGCGATCCGCGGCTCGCGCCGGTGACCGACAAGCTGAAATGGCTCGAAGGGCTGTTAGCAGAGCTGGGGGAGGAAAAAGTCCTCGTCATCACCCGGACCCGCGAGCTCGCGGAGGAGGTCTTGGAACAACTGCGTGACACCAGTGGCGTGGTCGGTGCCTTGTTTCATGAGGATCTAACACTGCTCCAGCGCGACCGCAACGCGGCCTTCTTCGCCGAGGAGGAAGGCGCGCGGGTGTTGGTGTGCTCGGAGATCGGCAGCGAGGGGCGGAATTTCCAGTTCGCGCGGCACCTCGTGTTGTTTGATCTGCCGGAAGACGTGGATTTGCTGGAACAACGGATCGGGCGGCTCGACCGGATCGGGCAGAAGGGCAGCATCGAGATCCACGTGCCCTATCGGCCGGGCAGCGCCGAGGAGATCCGCGTGCGCTGGCTTGAGGAGGGGCTCGACGCCTTCCGCGCCAGCCCGCCCGGCGCGGCCGAGGTGCAGCGCGAACTCGCCCTCGATCTGGAAGAGGCGATGGATGAGCCGGGCTTGATCGACAATCTGATAGATAAGACCCGTGCCAGCTGCAAGCGGATCGCCGAGCGGCTTGCCCGCGGCCAGGACCGGCTGCTGGAACGGAGCTCCCACCGGCCGGAGCGCTCCGCGTGGCTGGTGGAGAAAATCCGCGAGTGGGACGAGAGTCCGGGCTTTGAGGATTTTCTGCTGCGCTTGTTCGAGTTCTCCGGCTTGCACATCGAGGAACTCGGGAAGCGCCGCTATTTCCTGCTGCCGGGAAATTTAAAATCCGACGCCTTCCCCGCGCTTCCCCATGATGGGATGACGGTGACACTGGACCGCCAGCGGGCGCTGGAACGCGAGCAAGAGGCGTTTCTCACCTGGGACCATCCGATGGTCCGTGGCGCGCTGGACCTCATGTTAGGATCGGAGGCGGGCAACGCCTCATTTGCCATCTGGGATGCGCCGGGCGAGAAGATGATTTTTCTGCAAGCCTGGCTGGTCGTCGAGTGCGTGGCCCCGGCGGAACTGCACGTCGAGCGCTTCCTGCCGCAAACGCCTCTGCGCGTGGTGGTGGATCACAAGGGCGGGGACCACTCCCACGACGCGACGATCCCGAATGTGAAACTCCGGCGGGGCGACGCCGCTGGTTTGCTGAAAAACGAGGCGGTAAAACGGAAACTGCTACCCGACATGTTGGACCGCGCGCGGCGGCTCGGAGCGGATGGCAGCCGCCCGGTCATCGCTGCCGCCCTCGCGGCGATGCACCACCAAATGGCCACGGAAATCACCCGCCTGCGCGACTTGGCGGAGATCAACGATCACATCAAGCCCGCCGACATTTTCCTGCTGGAGGAGCGCGAAAAGGCACTCGCCGCGGTGATTTCCAGCGCCCGGGTCCGGCTCGATGCGGTGCGCCTGGTCTGGAAGGCACCGGTGGCTTGAAAAGGATATTGGAAATTTGAGATGAAGCGGATGAACACAGATGAACGCAGATTCCAATTAACAAAATCCCTCTTTATCTGAGTACATGCCTGTTCATCTGCGGTTAAAAAATTCTTAAACCGACAGGATTGGGCGCCCGGCTGCGCGGTTTCACTGAAATTTCATCAGACAGCCATCGCCATCGGGTTTTTCCCGCGCTAGAACTCACGCGTCTCCACTCCCTGTTTCGCCAAACCATGTCCACCAAAGCCACTTGGAAAGTCAGTGCCGCCGTGATGGCCAGCCGCGTGCTCGGCTTGGCGCGGGAAATGATGTTCGCCGGGCTCTTCGGTGGCAGCAAGTGGATGGATTGTTTTTTCCTCGCCTTCAAGGTGCCTAACTTGCTGCGCGACCTGTTCGCGGAAGGAGCGCTCTCACAGGCCTTCGTCACGACCTTTTCCAAGAAACTGAAGTCGGAGGGCGACGCGTCGGCCTGGATGCTGGCTAACAAAATGATGACGCTCGCCGCGGTTTTCATGAGTGGCGTGACCTTGCTGGGGATCGGGCTCGCGCCGTGGATCGTGGAACTGCTCACCTCACTCTCGCGTGCCGGTGCCGCGCCGCGGGATTACAACCCGGAGGAAATCGCGCTGATGGTGACCCTGGTGCGGGTAATGTATCCGTTCATTCTGCTAGTCTCGCTGGCGGCGCTGGTGATGGGCATGCTCAACGCGAAAAATGTGTTCGGCATGCCGGCGCTTTCCTCATGCTTTTTCAATCTCGGCTCGATGATCGGCGGGGCCTCGCTCGGCTACTGGATGGACCCGTCATGGGGACCGCAGAGCCTGGTCGGATTTTCCATGGGCGTGGTGATCGGTGGCTTGGCGCAGCTCACCTGCCAGTTCCCCGCGCTGAAATCCGTGGGATACCGGTTTGCGGCGAATTTCAGATGGAGGGATTCCGGTGTCCGCCAGACGCTCAGGTTGATGGGGCCGGCCGTGATTGCCGCCTCGGTGGTGCAGATCAATGTGGTGGTGAATGCCATGTTTGCTTACGGCGTTGGCGAGGGCGCGGTGAGCTGGTTGAGTTATGCCTTCCGCTTGATGCAGTTGCCCATCGGCGTCTTCGGCGTGGCGGTGGCAACGGTGACCCTGCCCGCTCTATCAAGGGCGGCGATCGGCGGGATTGGGGCGGATTTCCTGCCGACGCTGGGCAAGGGCCTGCGGCTGGTGGCCTTCCTCGTCTTGCCCTCCACGCTCGGGCTGGCCCTGTTGGCCGAGCCGATTGTCAGCGTGCTCTACGAGCGGGGGCGCTTTGACGAGTTCGACCGGATGCAGACGGCCGCAGCGCTTCGCGCTTATGGCTACGGACTGTTATTTTATGCTGGACTCAAGGTCTTGCAGCCGGCGTTTTATGCCATCGACAAACGCTGGTTTCCGATGATCGTGAGTCTTTTCGCGCTGGGGATAAACCTAGGATCCAACTACCTGTTCGTCTTTGTCCTGAGGTGGGGCCACGAGTCGCTGGCGCTCACCACCAGTATCACCGCCTCGGCGAATTTTCTCATCCTTTACTTCGCAATGCGGAGGTTTGCGGGCGACTTGGGAAGCAACGCGTTGGCGGGCTTGCTGGTGAAACTCAGCCTCGCCGGCGCAGTGATGGCGGGGCTTTGTTTGATGGCCAATCATTTCCTGTTCGCCGATTTGGCGGGCACCACGCTGGCATTGAAGATCGTCCTGCTGGGAGCGACCATCGGCGCGGCCGCCATTCTTTATTTCGGGATGACCAAGCTGCTGCGCGTGCCGGAGGCTGAGGAGGCGCTCGGCATGATCACCCGCCGGCTGCGCCGTTAGGAAATGGCGCCGAAGCAGCAGCGATGCATGGAGCCCGGTCCGGCCACGACCGCTCAAGAGTGTGGCGCTAACACTTGGATCAGGCGATCAATTTCCGGCCCGGCTTGCAGGGCATCGCGCCATTCTGGCGGCCAAGTGGAGACGGGAAATCGGGCACCGTAAACTAGGCCGAGGATCATCCCCCGCGCGGCGCTGTCGCCACCGGCGCTCGCGTTTTCGATCAATGCGGTGGCGGGGTCTTGCGGATAGCGCAGCAGGAGGTGGCAAATCCCGGGGAACGCATCGGTCACGTCGCATGAGAGCCCGTGTTTTTCCAGCGCGGCGGCATCAGTCGCGGCGGATCCGCTGGATTCCCGTGCGGCAGCCAGCCAGACGTCAGGCAGAGCGTCCCATCCGCCGGCTGCGGCGGCTTCCTCGAGCGCCGCGGGAATTTCCACGCCGCGCTGTGCCGCAAGGGCGACGCGGGCGAAAAATCCGGCCGACTGGATGACCGCCGCGGCACCATGGGTGAAGGCGGTCACCGCGCGGGCGGCGTCTAGCAAGGCGGCGTCATTTTCCCAGTGCAGAAGAAACAAGGGGGCGATCCGTGTGGCCCCACCCATGTCGCTGGAAGCGGAGGCCGCGGCGGCGGGAGCGACACCGGCTTGCAGATTGGCAAGGGTGGCCTTGGTGGCTCCATCGCGGTAGGAAATCGTTGCTGGATCTTCCCAATACCCACGCCAGACGGCGGCAAAGCGCGCGAGCTCGAAGCCGCCGCCGTCGGCGATGGAACGCAGCAGGAGCAACGCCTGATCGCCGTAGTGGGTCAAGTCGCCAGCCCGCTTGCCGGGGTGATACTTTGCGAGCGGCGGGTGATAGCGGGTGACGCGGCCGAGTTGTGCGACGATCTGGCCGCGGTCGTAGACCCAGTGCGGCCCGAGCGCGAGGGCGTCGGCGATGAAGGAACCGAGAACGATGTCGGGGGGCTTGCTCATGAATGAGTAAAATGCGCCACCCGGCACCGAAAGCCACCTGTAATTTCACAAAAAACCATCGCCCGTGAGAGGCGGCGGCTTGAGCGGAGTGGTTAATTTGTGTTGCCGCCGCCGCGTTTCGGGCGACTCTCGGGCCATGGAAAACGAAAGAGTGCTGTATGTGAAGCCCGGCTGCCCTTGGTGTGTGGAGGTTGAGGAATATCTCAAAAAGACAGGCATCGTGGTCAATAAGGTCAGCGTCGCAGCAAACCCGCAAGCGATGGCGGAGATGGTCAAGCTTTCGGGACAAAGCAAAGCGCCGACGCTCGATTGGCAGGGAGAAGTGCTCGCCGATTTCGGGGTCGAAGAACTGATCCCGTTTCTCGAGGGGAAAGTTTGATTGTCCGGGGAAGGCGCTCTGGGGATCTTGAAATGGTCATTCGCGATCCCTGACGCTCCGCGTTGCTCCGCCCGGTCGAAGTGACTGTCGAAGTGACTGTCGAAGTGACTTGCTTTGCACTCCTCATTGGAGAGGCTTCTGGAAATGATGAAGCGCAGAAACTTTTTTTGTCTGGGAGCGGGCGTGGCCGGCGCGGCAGTCAGCGCGGGAACCACTTCTTCCCGCGTGGCCGCAGCGGAGGCTGGAAACCGGTTCCAACAGGGAGGCAGTCCGTGGCCGATCTGCCTGGACACTGATAATAAAAAGCCAGACTTTTTAACAGAATGATAATAAAAAGCCAGACTTTTTAACAGAACAATGCCTTGCCTTCTTATTTTTGGCGTGTAACCTCCGACCACGAACATGAATAATCGAAAGAGATGGATTGATAATAAAAAGCCAGACTTTTTAACAGAACAATGCCTTGCCTTCTTATTTTTG
>JBBEEL010000099.1:16170-16291 GCA_040880785.1 Akkermansiaceae bacterium
GCGTGTAACCTCCGACCACGAACATGAATAATCGAAAGAGATGGATTGCGCCGTGGAAGAATTCGACGACGAAACCGGAAATCTACCACGCAGTCTCAAGAATAGTAGGTCGGGACTTTGT
>JBBEEL010000100.1:0-15962 GCA_040880785.1 Akkermansiaceae bacterium
CGCCCGAGTCCGCCCAACCGCGCTCAGCCAGGTCCGCTGACAGTCGCACCGCCCACAATCTTTGTCCCGGCCAGGACAAAGATTGTGGGGGCTTGGCCGTTTGGAAGGAATCGGAGGCGGGCTCTTGGCAGGCATCCTGCAGTATCCTGCCCACAGTTTTTCCTGTGCAAGCGCTTGGGCGAGACGCCCAATTCTGTCGGTTTAAGAAACATTGAATCACAGATGAACTAAGGGAGTAAGTTGCGCTTTAGCGGATTGCTGTGAGAGTGGTGGCCCAATGAGCCCTCCAAAAAAAACTGGTCCACAGGCGCGGCGCTTGTCTGTGCTCGACGCGGTTGCGATGGTCCTCGGGCTGGTCATCGGCAGCGGGATTTTCGGCCTGCCTTCGCTGGTGGCGGCAAATTCCCCCGGTCCGGTGAGCCTGCTGGCGCTGTGGGTGGCAGGCGGCGCGGTGAGCCTGATGGGCGCACTTTGCTACGCCGAGCTCGCCTCGGCCTATCCGGACAAGGGCGGCGACTATCATTTCCTGCGCCGCGCCTACGGCCCGGAAATCGGCTTTCTGTTTGTCTGGGGACGGATGACCGTGATCCAGACTGGAGCCATCGCCGCCGCAGCTTTCATCGCGGGAAATTATTTGACTGAGGTCCATCGGATCGGTGAACACTCCGCGGCGATCTACGCGGGTCTCATCGTGGCGGCCCTCACGTTGCTGAACCTCGGCGGCCTGCAGGCCGCCAAATGGACGCAGAACCTCCTCGTCGGGGTGATCACCCTGGGGCTGCTCGCAGTGACCGTGGCCGGGTTCTGGCTGGGCCTCACTGGCGCGCCGCTGGAAGTAACGGTGGCGGTGGAGACCGCGCCGGGAGACGCTCCGGCGGTTTTCGGCAAGGTCGGGCTGGCGTTGGTATTTGTTTTATTCACCTACGGCGGCTGGAACGAGGCGGCCTATCTATCCGCTGAAATCAGGAACCCGCGGCGCAATATCAGCAAAGTATTTCTGTTGGGTATTGGCATGGTTACCACGATCTACCTGCTGGTGAATTCAGCCTTGCTTGCCGGTCTGGGCCGCGAGGGGATGGCCGGCTCCCAAGCGGTGGCAGCGGACTTGGTGCGCCTCGTGTGGGGCGAGCCGGGGGCGCTTTTCATAGGCGTGCTGGTCGTCATCGCCGTGTTGAGCACCGTGAATGCCACCATCATCACTGGCGGTCGGTCAAACTACGCGCTCGGCCGCGACTACCCGCGGGTGTTTGGATTTCTGGGGAAATGGAATGGTCGGCAGGACATCCCAGTGGCGGCCTTGATCTTGCAGGGCGGCATCACGCTTGCGCTGATTGTGTTAGCTCCACGGGTCTTTGAGGAAGGCGGGCTTGAGGCGATGGTCGCCTACACTGCGCCTGTCTTCTGGTTTTTCTTCTTCCTCGCAGGCATGAGCGTGGTGGTGCTGCGCTGGTGGGACCCGGAGCGCGACCGGCCATTCCGGGTGCCGCTTTACCCGCTCGTTCCTTTTATATTTTGCGGCGTTTGCCTCTACATGCTATATTCCGCGGTTGCCTATGCCGGGGCGGGCTCGCTCGTCGGTGTGGCAGTCGTTCTCGCCGGCATTCCTTTTCTGGTAATCAACCGCTTCCGTGAATCACCCCAAGACCCCCCGTTATGAAAACTCACCTAGCAACCGTATTTTCGGTTAGTATTCTCGCCCTCATGCCCGCCTGTTCGCAGGAAGCCAGGCACCAGTTGGACGTGCCATTCGTGCCCACCCCGCAAAAGGTGGTCGATGCCATGCTCGACATGGTCGATCTCCAGGACGGTGACGTCGTCTGGGACCTCGGCAGTGGCGACGGCCGGATGGTGATCACCGCCGCCAAGCGCAAGGACATCCGCGGCGTCGGGGTGGATCTCGACCCCAAGCGCGTCGAGGAAAGCCGGGCAAATGCCAAGGAGGCCGGCGTCGAGGATTGCGTGACTTTCAGGGTCGCGGACTTGTTCAAGACTGATTTCAGCGACGCCACCGTTCTCACCATGTATTTGCTGCAAAGCGTGAATATTAAACTGCGGCCGGTGATATTAAATGATCTCCAACCGGGAGCCCGCATTGTTTCCAATTCATTTACGATGGGGGATTGGACTCCGGACGCGACCCAAAAGACTGATGTGAACTCGTTGTCGCGAACCATCTATCATTGGGTCGTGCCCGCCAACATCTCCGGCGTGTGGGATTGGGAAATGGCGGATACCAAAGGCTCTCTTACCATCGATCAGCAATTTCAAAAATTCTCCGGCAATGCCACTATTGAAGGGATAAAACACGAGTTTAAGGAAGGTAACATCCATGGGAAGGAGATTGCGTTTGTGGTAACTATACCTAACCGAGATCAAGAAACTTATAGCGCCACCGCCGAGGGCGAGACGATGACCGGAACGATCGACGGGAAGACGTGGCAGGCTACCCGCAGGGCTGACACCCGCAAGCCGATCGACCCGAACGGCCTGGCCACGGCGGGCGCGAGGTGAGCGGCACGGAGGAGACCGGATTGCGTCACTTCCCACCACCACGTGGCTGGAGCGTCTCGCCCGGTCTTTTCTCAATCTAATCTTGAAAACAGCCCCTGCGTCCGCCCGGAGCGAATTTATTTTGTAATTTCCTCCCGGCCGGACAAGCTCCGCGCTTCTTACGGATGAGCACGGTTCTGGAAACAATCGACGGGGGCACCCGCTATTTGGAAAAGCGCGGGGTCGAGGACGCGCGGCGCAACATGCAACTGCTCGTCGCCGCCCGGCTCGGCTGCACGCGGATGGATCTCTATCTGAAATTTGATCATCCGGTGGCGGAGTCCGACCTGGTGCCGCTGCGCGAAGCGCTCAAAAAGCGCGGTGAAGGTATCCCGCTGCAACACCTCCTGGGCCGCGTTTATTTCCACAAGCACGAATTCAAGACTGACGCCCGCGCGCTCATCCCGCGCCCGGAGACCGAGGAGCTTGCCGAGTGGATCCTGAAATGGGAGCTCCCCGCGGCTGGCGAATTTCTCGACATGGGCTGCGGCTCCGGCGTGCTTGGCCTCACCCTGGCTGCCGAACGCCCCGGCTGGGCGCTCACCCTCGCGGATGTCTCGCCGGACGCGCTCGCCCTGGCTCGCGAAAACGCCGCCGCGCTTGAGATCCCCAACGCCGCTTTTCTGGAAAGCGACCTTTTTGCCGCCGTCGCCGGACCCTTTGACGGGATCGTCGCCAATCTCCCCTACGTCCCGGAAGCCGACCGCGCCAGCCTCGCCCGCGAGGTCCTGCACGATCCGGCGCTGGCCCTTTTCAGCGGCCCCGACGGACTCGATCTCATCCGCCGCTTCATCCCGGAAGCTTTCCGACACCTGAAACCCGGTGGCTGGCTGTTCATGGAAATCGGTCAGGATCAGGCTTCCCTGGTCGGTGAAATTCTCCAGACTTCCGGCTTCACCGCCATCGAGGTAAAAGCCGACCTGTCCGGAGTCGTCCGCTTCCCATTCGCCCGCCGCCCGTGAGCCAATTTCAATCTCCAATCTCCAATCTCCAATCTCATTTCCATGGATAAACTCCTCGTTCACGGCGGTGCCACTTTGCGCGGCTCGGTCAATATTTCCGGCTCCAAAAACGCCTCGTTGCCGATATTGGCCGCCACCTTGCTCACCGCAGACGACTGCATCATCCGCCGCGTGCCCGATGTCTCGGACACCAACTACATGATTCAGATCCTCAGCGCGCTCGGCGCGGATGTGGAGCGCTCCTCCGGCACCGTCCGCATCACCTGCGCCGACGTTTCGGACTCCGCGCCCTACGAACTGGTCCGCCGGATGCGTGCTTCGATCTGCGTCATGGGTCCGCTGCTGGCGCGAAATGGCCGCTGCGTCGTCTCCCTGCCAGGCGGTTGCGTCATCGGCGACAGGCCGGTGGATCTTCACCTGCGCGGGCTTCAGGCGCTCGGCGCGACCGTGGAATTTTCCGGCGGAAACATCACCCTCACCGCCAAGGACGGCCTGCGCGGCGCGGAAATCGACCTCCGCGGCAGCAACGGCCCGACCGTGCTCGGCACCGGAAACGTCATGATGGCCGCCACCCTGGCCGAGGGCATCACCGTGATCGAATCCGCCGCCGCCGAGCCTGAAGTGATCGATCTGGCGAATTTCCTCAATGCCATGGGCGCGAAAATCACCGGCGCGGGAAGCCGCCGGATCGTCATCGAGGGGGTGAAGGAGCTCCATGGCGTGGAGCACACCGTCATTCCGGACCGGATCGAGGCTGGCACCTTCATGGCCGCCGCCGCGCTGGCTGGCGATGGCGTCACGCTGAAGCGCGTTTGCCGCGAGCACCTGCGGGCGATCACCGCCGCCATCGAGTTGTCTGGCCACCGCGTCGTCTTCAACAAGGCTGGCGACAGTTGCACCGTCCACCGCGGGGAGATCCTCCAAGGCGTGAATTTGGAAACTGCGCCCTACGCCGGCTACCCCACTGACATGCAGGCGCAAATGACCGCGCTGCTCGCCACCACCCCGGGCATCAGCGTGATCCGCGACACGATTTTCCCGCAGCGCTTCATGCATTGCGCCGAGCTCAAGCGCATGGGCGCGGACATCAAGATGGACCATGGCACCGCCATTGTCAGCGGGGTGGCCCGGCTTTCCGCCGCGCCGGTGATGGCCTCGGACCTGCGCGCCTCCGCCGCGCTCGTCCTTGCCGCGCTGACCGCCAAGGGCTCCACTGAGATCAGCCGCCTCTATCACATCGACCGAGGCTACGAGCACATCGACGAGAAACTCCTTACCCTCGGTGCCGACGTCGAGCGGGTGAAAGACCACCATTGAGCCCGCGGTGGCGGCTATTGCGATACGGCGGAAAGCGTCTGGAATGGGGAAAAATTAGTGGATAAAAATTCCTCCTTTTTCGGATTGCCACGGAGGACGGGCGTCCCTAGCTTCCGCCTCCCACGATCTTTTACCTCATTCCGAGATGTCCAAGCACAATAGCCTCAAGTCCAGCGCCACCGTCGGCGGCAAACGTTCCGTTCTCAAGCGCTTCGAGCGCGTCAAACTCCTCAGGGAGCGCGGCGAATGGAAAGCCGGCCGGTCCCCTGTCGGACTTCCGAAGACCAAGCACGAGGGCTAATCCTCTGGCTTTCTTCCCATCTTAAAACGCGCGGACCCGGCGGGTTTCGCGCCTTTTGTATTCACTCTTCTCACATGGCCACCAACGACGGCGTCCGCCTCAACAAATACCTTGCATCCTGCGCCGTGGGCTCCCGCCGCGCCTGCGACCAACTCATCAAGGAGGGACGCGTGGAGGTCAACGGCAGCCCCTGCATCAACATGGGCACCCGCATTTCTCCGGGCGACCATGTGAAGGTGGACGGCAAGCGCGTGGCCCCGCGCGAGGCGATGGTCATCGCCTTCCACAAGCCGCGCGGCTACGTTTGCACCCGCGAGGACGAACTGGGCCGCGAGACGATCTACGCGCTTTTGCCTGCCTCGCTGCACGCACTCCACCACGTCGGCCGGCTCGACCGCGACTCGGAAGGTCTGCTGATCCTGACCAACGACGGCGATCTTTCCCAGCAGCTCATGCACCCGTCGAAGTCGATCGAGAAGGAGTATCTCGTCACCTCGAACCAAGCGTTTGAAAACGCCCACCTCGACCAGTTTCTCGAAGGTGTTTACACCACGGAAGGCCGCCTGAAGGCGAAATCCATCGAGCGGCTCTCGTCACGGCGCATCAAGGTGGTGCTCGACCACGGCGCGAAACGCCAGATCCGCGTGATGTTCGACACGCTTGGCTATCAGGTCACCAAGCTGTTGCGCGTCCGCATCGGTGCCTTGTGGCTGGGTGATCTGGAACCGGGAACTTGGGGAGCCTTGAACAACCTTGAAATTCAAATGTTGCTCGGCAATCCCGTCCCCGGAAAAAAACGCGGTGCCCCCGCGGATCCGCGGAAAAACCGCCTATAGATCGAGACGCTCCTCTGGCAAGACGAAGTCCTTGGACTGCGTGCAGCCTGCTGCCGCTTTGGCCGAGACAGCCTGCTGTCAGGCGGATGGATCTGCCGGTGAAGTCACTCAGCGGGCGACTTTGAATGGAGGTCCACAACGGTGTCTGGTCTCGGCCACGGGCAGGCAGCAGCAGGCTGCGTTGCCTCAAAGCGGCAGCAGGCTGCACGCAGTCCAGGGCGGTCTAAGCCGCCTCAAGAGCAACTTGACCAAGGGCATTTCTTGGGTTTCTTTGCAACGAATCCCCCCACCGTGATGAATGCGTTTTTAGGTCTTCCCACTTTGTGCGCCCTTGGCCTGAGTTTCTTGGTTCCCGAGCGTGCAAGCGCCCAGGTCGAGCACCGGATTCGCAGCGCCGGCATCAGCTTCCAAATGCAGCAGACGCCGCGATTCGCCGCCATCGGCCCCCGCGACAAGCCTGCCTCCTATCCACACGAGTGGCTTGAGGTCGAGGTCGCGATCCAGCTTGAAACCGTCCACCCGACTGGCTTTGTGGACCGGATGGACATCGAGTATTTCGTGGCGGTCACCGATGGCACCACCGGCCGCACCACGCTGCTGAGCGACCGGTTGACGTATCTGGAGGTGGATGCCTCGGAGCGCCGGACATTCGCCTCGGCCTATGTTTCCCCGGCCTCATTGGCCAAGATCACCGGCAAGAGCAGGCCCCGCCGCAGCGATATCACGGCGGTGGCGGCGGTGATTTCCGCGCCCGGGCTGCGCGAGTCCGTGGAGGTGGCCAGCGGTGGCCCGCGCGATTGGTGGAAGGCCCCGGGCTTGAAGCGTGTCAGCGGCTTGATTTTGCCAAAATCGCGCTCCCCCTTCGCGCCGTTCTGGTGGGACCGCTACCCGCGTGATGCCGAGGATTTACCCACCGTCTCGCCGGTGCCGCTGCAGGTGATTCCTACCGTGCCAGCGTTCCCACCTGTGCCGGAAGCGCCGGTGGAGCAGGTCATTCCGGCCGTGCCGGTGGTGCCTGTTGCGCCGCTCATTCCCGAGGAACCGGGCGTCCCGGCGCTCCCCGAGTGAGGACGCCACGGGGTTTTGCTTTAGATCCGGCCGCGGCTATGATAGGACAGCGCCATGAGCACGACCGCCAGCCGCATCCCCGAAGGCATCAAGAACGCCATGAGGGCCAAAAACTCTCTGGCTCTCAATGCCCTGCGCGCCTTGAAGAGCGCATTGACGAACGCCGCCATCGAAAAAGGCAGCCTCGGCACGGAGCTGGAGGAGTCCGAGGTGCTGGCCGTGGTGCGGAAACAAATCAAACAGCGAGTCGACTCGTGCGAACAGTTCGAAAAAGCCGGGCGGCCGGAACTCGTCGTCACCGAAAAGGCGGAAATCGAAATTCTTTCCCACTACCTGCCCGCCGGTCTGACGGCCGAGGAACTGCTGGCAGTCGTCGAACAAGCCGTCGCCGATACCGGTGCCAGCGGCAAGGCCGACATGGGCAAGGTGATGAAGCGCGCGCAGGAACTGGCGGGAGGCCGTGCCGATGGCAAGGCACTCTCCGCCGAGGTCATGAGGCGATTGGCGAACTGATCGGTTTTACCCCAACAGATGGAAGAGTGACGAAATCCTGAAGACTGTCCTCATCTCCAGCATTCATCTGTGCTCCTAATCTGTGTTCATCCGCGTTCATCTGCGGTTGAATACCTCTTTTCTCGATTTTTAAGACAGCCTCTTAGCGTGCGGCGGCGACGACGTGGTCCTTGGTCATGCCAAGTTCCTTCATCACCACATTACCCGGCGCGCTGATGCCGAAGCGGTCGATGCCGAGCGCCTTGCCTTCCGTGCCAACGTATTTCCACCAGAGGCCCGTGACTCCGGCCTCGATCGAGATCCGGTGGGTGCAGGACTTCGGCAACACGCTTTCGCGGTAGTCGGCCGCCTGGCGCTCGAACCGCTCGAAGCAAGGCAGCGAAACCACGCGCACGCCCTCGCCCAGCTCCGCAGCCGCAGCCATCGCATGCTGGAGCTCGGAACCGGTGGCCAACAAAATGGTGGTCAACGCGCCGCTTTCCTTGCGGGCGATGTAGCCGCCGCGCAGCACGCCGTCGCGGCGGTCCTTGGCGGAGAGATCATTCATCAGCGGGATCGCTTGGCGGGTAAGGATCAAGGCGGTCGGCCCGTCGGTGCGGGTCATCGCCGCCACGAAGGCACCCGCGGTTTCCTCCGCGTCGCCGGGGCGGATGACATCGAGGTTCGGGATGACGCGCAGGCCGCTGACGGTTTCCACCGGCTGGTGGGTCGGGCCGTCCTCGCCGACACCCACGGAGTCATGGGTGAAAATGTAGGTCACCGGCAGGTGCGACAGCGCCGCAAGCCGGATCGCGCCGCGCATGTAGTCGGCGAACACCAGGAAGGTCGCCCCGCTCGCGCGGAAAATCCCGTCGTAGGCAATGCCGTTGCAGATCGCGCCCATCGCGTGCTCGCGGATGCCGAACCAAATGTTGCGGCCCAGCGGGTTGGCGGCGGAAAGGTCACCGCCGTCTTTGATGTAGTTTTTCGTCGAGCCGAAAAGGTCCGCGCTGCCGGTCAGCAACTGAGGCACCACCTTGGCCACCGCGTTGATCACGTTGGAACCGGCCGAGCGGGTCGCGTCCTTGTAATCCGAAGCGGACTCTGGGATTTGCTCACTGAGATCGCTCGGCACGGAGAGTGCCACGCCTTCGGTCAGCTCGGCGGCGAGTTCCGGGTTGGCGGCGGCCCATGCGCCGTAGGTTTTCTGCCACGCCTCGAACACTGCCTTCGAGGCAGCGGTCCTCTCCGCGAAAAAGCGCTCCGTCCCTTCAGAAACGTAGAAATGCTCATTTTCCGGGATTCCCAACGCCGCCTTGGCCGCATCGATGAATTTCGCGCCGCCTTCACCATGCCCCTTGGCGGTGCCGGCCACCTCGGGGATGCCTTTGCCAATCAATGTCTTGGCAATGATCACCTTCGGGCGGCCGTTCTTGTCGAGCTTGGCCTTTTCCATCGCCGCCGCGACAGCAGCGAGGTCGTGGCCGTCGATGGTGATGGCGTCCCAACCCTGCGAGAGGAAATACTTCTCCGCGTCCTCGCTCTGCGTGAGGTCCGCCATCGCGTCGAGCGTCACGTCGTTGGAATCGTAGATGAAAATCAGGTTGTCCAAGCCGTTGTGACCGGCGAAGGCGATCGCCTCCTTGGCGACCCCTTCCTGAAGGCAGCCGTCACCGTGGACGGCGATCACGTGGTGGTCGAAAATCGTGTGTTCCGCAGTGTTGAAGCGGGCCGCGGCGCGCTTCCCCGACAACGCGTAGCCAACGGCATTACCCAACCCCTGTCCGAGCGGGCCGGTCGTCGCCTCCACGCCGGGAGTTTCATTGAATTCCGGATGCCCCGCCGTGTTCGAGCCCAGGCAGCGGAAATTTTTCACATCCTCGCGGCTCACGCCATAACCGGCGAGGTGCAGCCAGCTGTAGAGAAACATCGAACCGTGGCCGGCGGAGAGCACGAAGCGGTCGCGGTTCAGCCACTTCGGCGCTTGCGGGTAGTAACGCATGGACTCGCCGAATAACACCGCACCGATCTCGGCACAGCCGAGCGGCAGGCCGAGGTGGCCAGAGTTACAGGCATGGACGGCATCCATGGCGAGGCCACGGGCTTCATTGGCAGCTTGTGCGAGCAAGGTCGTATTCATGAAATTTACAATCCCCGCCCGGGATCTCAGCCGCACGGAAGGGCGCAAGACTAGAAATGTTCACCCGCTTGACAAGCCGCCATTCTCACCAATCCGGCCATTCTCAGGAAATCGGCTCATTTTCCGCATGATTTGAATCTCCTGCGATTTTTACCTAGAAAAATCTTGCCAAGCCCCGCCGGCTACGGTTCTTTTCCGCCCGCGACCGCAACGCACGACCCGTTCGTCTATCGGTTAGGACTCCAGGTTTTCATCCTGGCAAGAAGGGTTCGACTCCCTTACGGGTCGCCATTTTAAGAAGCCCCCGCCATTGCGGGGGCTTTTTGCTTTCCAAAGATTTCCCGCTTTTCACCCCGTGACAGCCCACCAGAAAGCAGAAGCCATCCGGTCCCGCAAAGGCGGTGCCGCCATCGCCGCCTTGACGGCCTATGACTACCCACTGGCCCGCTTGCTGGATGAATCCGGGGTGGACCTGCTGCTCGTCGGGGATTCATTAGGCATGGTGGTGCTCGGCTTTCCGGACACCACCCACGTCACGCTGGACCACATGCTCCATCACGTCGCGGCGGTGGCCCGCGCCAAGCCGGCCGCGCTGGTCGTGGGCGACCTGCCGATCCACACCTACGACACGCCGGACGAGGCGCTGGCCACCTCCCGCCGGCTCGTCGCCGCAGGCGCGGAGGCTGTGAAGCTCGAAGGCGGCCTGCGCCAAGCGGAAAAAATCCGCGCCATCACCCGCGCCGGCATTCCGGTCATGGGCCACCTCGGCATGCTGCCGCAGCGGGTCCTCGAGGAGGGCGGATACCATAAGAAAGGCAAGACCCCCGCGCAAATCGAGGCGATCCGCGAGGGCGCCGAAGCCATCATCGATGCCGGGGTTTTCGCCATCGTGTTTGAATCCATCATTCCAGAAACCGCGCGGCTGCTCACAGCCGAGCTGCCCGTCCCCACCATCGGGATCGGCTGTGGAAACCACACCTGCGACGGTGAAGTCGCGGTGGTCACCGACTTGCTTGGCTCCTATCCTTGGTTCGTCCCACCCTTCGCCCGGCCCGAGGCCAAGCTGGCGGAAACCACCCGCACCGCCGTCGCCAGTTATATCTCCAGGATCCGCGGGCACCCAATCTAACTTGTGTTGCTCTATCTCCACATCCCTTTCTGCCACCGGGTTTGTCCTTATTGCTCGTTCTATAAACACACGCCCGGCAGCACGCCTATCGGAAGCTTCATCGACGCCCTAACACAGGAAGCTGCCCACCGCCTGACCCGCACGCCGCGGACGATCTATCTGGGAGGCGGCACGCCCAGCATGCTCTCACCGGCACACCTCACCCGCTTGTTTTCCGCGCTTCACGACCAGATCGATTTTTCCCTGCTCGACGAAGTCACGATGGAAGCGAACCCCGCCACCTTCGACGCCGCCAAGGCACGGCTTTTCCGCGATCTCGGGGTGACGCGCGTCTCGCTCGGCATCCAGTCGTTCACCCCGCATGTGTTGGAAATTCTCGGCCGCGAGCACAGCGTCCGGCAGGCCAGCGAATCCGTCACCATCCTCCGCGAGGCCGGTATCCCCTCGGTCAACATCGACCTGATGTTCTCCATCCCCGGCCAGTCGAAGAGCGGCTGGGAAAACACGCTGCAACATGCCATCAGCCTGGCACCCGACCACATCTCCGCCTACAACCTCACCTACGAAGAGGACACCGCGTTTTTTGAATCGCTCCGCCGTGGCGAGATGCGCGAGAACGAGGACCACGACGCGGAGTTTTTCCATCTCGGCGACACCCTGCTAACAAGCGCTGGTTTCGATCACTACGAAACCTCCAACTACGCCCGTCCCGGCCACCATTCCTCCCACAACCAAGGCTACTGGCGCGGCGAGGATTACCTCGGGCTCGGCCCTTCCGCCGTTTCCACGCTGGACCATACCCGCTGGAAAAACGTTGCCGATACCGCCCGCTACGTTGCCCAAGTCCAAGCCATCGGCCACGGCCTGAGCGAGTCCGAGTCGCTCGACGACGAAGCCCGCCGCCTCGAGCGCATCGCCCTCGGGCTGCGTACCCGCGAAGGAATTTCCTTATCTCTTCTCAGCCCAGAATCCCGCGCCCGCGCAGCCCACTTCGCAGCGGAAAACCTCGCCCGCATCGAGGGCGGGCAGCTCGTCCTCATCCACCACGGCCGCGCCCTGGTCGATCCCATCGCCGCGGAGTTGGTGTGATCGCGGGATCCGCCCCTTGCTCCGCATGCGGCTACGCCCTCGGTCGGACACAGCCACCCCTGGCCGTGTGGAAGCGGCCGCAAGTTCAAGAAGTGCTGCGTCCGGTGATCTTCTCCCTTCCCGATCTCCCGGTGGGGGAGCAACGGTTCGGAATGAACGAGTTGAGTCCGTGAACCGGGCGGCAAAGATGCTTTCGTCAAAAAGCCTGTCTTTTAGAATGTTACTATTTCATCGAGAACAGAGTATTTGATCGCTTTGATCACAGCTTCGAAAAAATTCATGATTCTTGCACAACGTAGAGCGCGTGCACCACTACCAGCGGCGGCGCACGTCGATCACGGGGTTGAGGTTCTAGTTACAGGGAAACATCGAAACTGAGCGGCTGGGCTTGTGTGTGCCCAGCATGGGCACGTTGTAAATGGGGTTCAAGTCCCTTGTAGGAATACCAGATCATGAAAATGAAGAAACTACCATCTGAAGCCAACTCGGAGCAGGGTGACCTGTCCGGGGAAGGAAGGCTAGGAGAAAACCGCGAGCTGATGGACAAGAACCGAATAGAAGGCCGACACGGCGCGTCGAGGGGGCACAACACTCCGAAGACGATTGGTATGCCTGTGGAGGTAAATTCGGCGGCAGTGCGGTGGAGCAACGTGCAATTACCTGGGGAGATCTCACGGGCTTCGGCCCCTGAGAAGTCAGCAGAGGTCATAGTAGTCGGGAAAACGAGCCGGGGGCATGATGCCCGTTTAAACAACGATACCGGAGGCCTCAACCGATGAAGGACCGAACCAATGAGGAGGGGATCGACCCCGCCACGGACAAGCCAACCGACGACGCCGGACGGCGAGGCGAGCTTGGAAGCCGTGACGGAGGGAAGCATGGAGACCCTCAAGAACGAACCATGATCGAGGAAATCCTTGAACCGGAAAACTTCGCCGAAGCGTGGAAACGCGTGAAAGCGAACAAAGGTGCTCCGGGGATCGACGGCATGACCGTCGAGGACTTCCCCGCGTTCGTGCGGGGGCACTGGCCGAGGATTGCCACTGCGATCAGAAATGGGACCTATCGCCCCGCGCCTGTGCGCCGGGTGATGATTCCGAAATCCGACGGGACCAAGCGTCCTCTCGGGATACCGACGGTGTTGGATCGTGTGATCCAGCAGGCCGTCGCACAAAAGCTGGGACCGCCTTTCGAAGTCGGTTTCAGTGAACACAGCTATGGCTACCGTCCCGGCCGCTCCGCCCACATGGCGGTGGCCGTGATGGAGGAAAGCTGGAAAGAAGGCCGCCGCCACGCCGTGGAATGCGACCTGAAATCGTTCTTCGATACGGTCAACCACGACCGCCTGATGAGCGCGCTCCAGGAAAAGGTCCGGTGCCCTCGGGTGCTCGGCCTAATCCGGCGCTATCTAATGGCGGGCGTGGTGCTGCCCGACGGCACCCGCGAGGCCACGCCTCAAAGGTCAACTCATCGATGACGGTTTGAACGTTGTGTCCGCGGTTGCGACTGGTGATTTCCTTGATCCGCTTCTTGAAGCGGTGATGAGCCTTGTCCGTCCACGCCAGCTTGGCCCGGACCCGATTCGGCTTCTTTGGTGCCAGTTACGTTCAAGGAATTTCGGGATCGCCAACACCTTCGTCGGTAATCGAAAGTCCGTGCGGGTCTGTCGGGGGGGGGATTTTGCCGTCTTCGGAAGCCATGTTAGGCTTGCCGTGCGCCAAACCCACGCTGCCAATGTATATGAGCGCGAGCGGCTTGGCGGATTCCTTGCCCAAGGCATTGAGGCGGGCCTGCATGGCGGTCACCTTGTCGGGATGCGCATCGGCGACGTTATTCTTTTCATAGGGGTCTTCGGCGAGGTTGTAGAGATCCACACTCGTGGGGATAAGCGTGCGCCAGATCAGTTTCCAATCACCCTGGCGCACGGCACCGCGGAACGGTTCGACGTTGTAGATGACTTCCGTGCGCGGCGAGGGTTTGCCCTCGGCGATGGTGGTCCAGACGTTCACGCCATCGAGCGGCTTGCACTTGTCGGTGGAGGCACCAGCCAGCGCGGCGAGCGTGGGATAGAGGTCCACGGCGTGCATGATTCCGTCCACGGTCTGAGGC
Source organism: Akkermansiaceae bacterium (assembly GCA_040880785.1). GTDB lineage: Bacteria > Verrucomicrobiota > Verrucomicrobiia > Verrucomicrobiales > Akkermansiaceae > Luteolibacter. Next base: position 13,994 of record JBBEEL010000100.1, read on the forward strand.
TTGATTCTGCCGGGCCAGTTGGCGCAGGCAGCCACGAGGGTGCCACCTTCAAACAGCGTTCCTTTGCCGTCACGATAAGGGCCGTTGTCGCAGGGTATCTTGGTCTTGGACAAGTCCGCCATCTGGCCGGCGAACATCGCGTTCTTCGTGCCGCCGTTGTCACTGTGAAAAAGGATGAGCGTGTTCTCGCGCAGCCCCTTCCTGTCGAGCGCGCCAACCAGGCGGCCAATTTCGTCATCGAGGCAGGTGATCATTCCGGCGTAGGTGCGGCGGGTTGGGTCGGCAATGTTCGGATAACGGTCAACGTATTCCTTGGGCGCTTGATAAGGCGTGTGAGGGGCGTTGAAGGTGAGGTAGAGATAGAAAGGTTTGTCCGCGCTCTGCTGGTCGATGTATTTCACCGCATCGTTGCCGATGAGCTGGGTGGTGTAGCCTTCTTCCTTCACCGGCTGGTTATTGCGGAACCAGTCGCGCACACCTGCGTCGTTGTGCGTGTAATAATCCAGCTCCCCGATCATTGCGCCGTATTGGTAATCGAAGCCGCGCTGCTTGGGCCAATACTTCGTGTCGGCGTGGCCGAGATGCCACTTCCCGATGATGGCCGTAGTGTAACCGGCATCCTTCAGGCATTGTGGCATGAGCCACTCGGTGGTGTCGAGACCATATCCAGCAGGCCCAGGGATGACAATTGTTTGTAGGCCATAGCGGAACGGATAACGGCCAGTCATCAACGCGGCACGCGTGGGCGTGCACATTGGTTGGACGTAGAATTGCGTGAACTTCGCACCGCTCGAGGCGAGAGCATCAATGTTCGGCGTCATGATATCTGTCGCACCGTTGAAGCCGACGTCCTTCCAGCCGAGATCGTCGGCGACGATGTGAACGATGTTGGGCTTGTCCGCCGCGTGGGCGGCTGCGCAAGCTAGGGGAAATGCGACGGCAAGGAATCCAAAAGTGTATTTCATTCAGTTCTAGTTCTGGTTTGTTGCAAAGGCGATGACCGGATTCAGATTCTCGCCTAACGTATAGGAATGGCGCGCCGGGGTGAAGCTAAAATTGATCAGACGGCTTCATCGGCGTCGCCATGTCCGGCTTGTTATCCATCTTATGTGTTTATTCGGTGAGGCCAGCACGCTCTAAAACTGCCTTAGGATTAGTAGTGTAAGATGGAATAGTCTTCGTTGCTCCTTGGACATTGGTGTATGAAAACGTGCCGTGCTGATACACCACACTGGAGAATGTACTACCATCGACATAGCCTGACGTATCACATCCAACAAAAATAGGCCAATCCGCGAAAGCTCTAACCTTCAAAACCCATTCCGAATTGTATCTTGTCTCGTAAGTTGTTCGTGCGTTGGGATTCAATCCAGTCGGCCCACCTATCTTAACCTTGTAGGGAACTTTCTTCTCTTCCTTGGTTCCGTCTGTGTATGCGACATTGCGCAGCAATAGACCGCCATCCGTCACTTGGAAGACATTGCCTGTAAAGATGAGTCGCTTAGAAGCGAGAGCTTGTTGCTTCTTCGCAAAGTCCAAAGCAACCTCTCGCTTCTCTTGGAGCATCTCGCGATGCTCCTTAGCAGCGTCATCGGACAAGCCAAGTTGAGTGCGGATCTCTTCAGGCAACTTCTCAATTTGAATCTTCGCAACGCCAGACTCATGGACGATTCTTATTCCGTCGGGTTCGACCTTTGTTACGGTTACGTTCTTGTAATCGAGAAGGGTCTCGAACTTCATCTTGTCCTCTTCGGCATGAACTGACGTTACAAGATGGATAGTGAGGAGGGCTGTTAGGAGCGTCTTCATTTTTTTGGATAACAGTATTTATTCGTAGGGCCTCAGGGGGTCGTATCCAGTGAGTTCTATGGCTGGAGATTCGTCGGTGACCCCCTAAGTTGCAAGGATTTATTCCCGGCGGGTGCGTATATCCGGTGAATCTGGGGAGGGCGGCCGAGCGTCACCTGCC
>JBBEEL010000101.1:0-15716 GCA_040880785.1 Akkermansiaceae bacterium
GGGGGCCCGCCTCTGAGGTTAAGGGTTGAAGGGTTGTGGATGCTTCGCCAGCTCGTGGATCAGATACGGCGGCGGCGGAGCAGGCCGAGCACACCCAGCGCACCGAGAAGCGCGGCGGAGGGTTCAGGGATGGCTGAGAGCTGGAGAGCAGCGAAAGTTCCCACTGCGGCACCCGAACCGCCAGTAAATGTGGTGAACGTTCCAATGTCGCCAAGGATCACCGCTCCACCTGGAGATGCGTTGTATTCTTGTTCGAATGGAACATCGTCAGCAATGATTCCGACTTCGGCTAGAGCCCACGCGGTCGAACCGGCGAGTGTTGCAGCATTACCAGCAAACAAATAAACAGCTTTCCCAATCAAAGTGTTTGGAGCAGTAATAGTTGCACCTTGAAAACGCAGTGCGTCAGGAGACTGTGCATAGCCCGCAAGTGCCGCCTCCAAATCAGCACTGAAAGACCCAGCAAGCACGGAATGAATGAGTGTGAAGTTCGAGATAGTGGTTGCGATATCGGTAAGGCTCGAGCTAGGACCCGTAGTTGCAAAATAACCTATGGAAATAATTCCACCATCTAGCAAACCACCATTTTCATTCAAAAATAACGTGTCACTGGTGTCCCCTGCGACGGCGTTATTAATGTAATACGTTGCAGCTGACGCATGAGATGCTAATACTAAGAAAGTAGCAGCAAATATAAGTTTTAATTTCATTTTTCCGTTTAGTTTTATGTGATAATATTGGGATGAAAATCAGAAGCTTGAGTGACTGGTTGGAACTTTAAGCCCAATGTTGATTGAGCTTGAAGCCCTACGTTGGACCAAAAATCCAGGTGAAAGCGTCACTGCCTCTGCTTGCGCAACAGTCAAATTTACTGAAGCTCCGGATACGCGCCATCCCGATTCAACGAGTGTCCCGCTGCGCCGGAAATATTGGGTGTAGGTGAGGTTGGGATTTTGAACCCATACAACATCAGCAGAGCCTACACTGAGAGCAGGAGCAAGGGTTGCATCAAGGCCGGAGTTGAAGAGATTGAGACCAACTGGAGCCACAACACCCAGCAAATTGAAACCTTGAACAGCCACGGAATTAGTGCCAACTTTTTTTACTTCTCCAGAAACAGTCAATGATGCAGCGGCCGTCGTTCTTTTCTGAACGAGTAACCCGTCTGCATAAATAAGCGGTACGTTAGGTGTTGGAGTAGTGGTTCCAGCGCGGCGAAATGCTAGGGTGCTGGAATGGAGGAAGTATTGATCGTAGGTGCCGTTCCCTTTAGGAACCCAGACTATATCCGCAGATCCGGAGCTCAGCGCCGCCGCCAGAACTCCTCCGGTGGCAAGAGGGACTGTGGTGAAAATATCTTCAAGCGTAGGAGCCACCCGGAGGATGTATCTGTCTCCAGCTGCAACCAAGCCACTAATGTCGTCTGACGCGGTGATGGTGGTTCCAGAGATGGACGCGGCCGGGATTTCCTGAATTGTTCCCACGGCGGCGGCATTGGCCGCTGCCACGATCTCCAGCACATAGATTCGACCGGCAGTCGGAGTGAATGTCAATTGGTCATCCGTGAGGGCAGTGCCAGAGACGGAATCAAGGGCACCCGCCGCAAGCGAAGGGGTTTGAAGCGTCAGGCCGGAAGCATTGAAGCCCTGAATCAGGCTTTGTGTGCTATACCCCACCGGAGTAGTGTAAGCCGTATCGCCGTAGGCCATTGCGCAGGCGGCTGCGGCGGCGAGGAGGGAATAGGGGATGTGTTTTTTCATGACTAGTTTTTGGTTTGGGTCTTCTGTTTTGGGGATTGTGTTTCTGTTTTCTCCTTGGAGAGGCTGCCGTGACGGCGTTGGGTTTTTGTCGGTTGGTTTTGGGATTATCGATCTTTCAGCCCCTTGGCCGGGTGACGATTGCATCACAGTGGAAATGGAGAAATCTCATGAATTCCAGCAATAAGAAAACAGGATTGAGGGGGGGGACGGCAAGGAAATTTTGCAGGGAGGTGAAGTTTTTTAGAGGATGCCGGCTGGGGGGCGGGGGCTGGCTGGGCGAGTGGTTTCCGGCGGCGGTTGAATATATGATGCATAACGCTTAATATCAAAACGTTAAGGATATTGTGGAAGGGTCGAATATCGGACTTTATCAATAGAAATTGGGGGGCGCAGGGCGACCAGCGGGGCTTTCCAAGGTCCTTTTTCTGGGTTTTTTAGCCGCTAAATGGTCGGTTTTAATCAGGTTTTTGCGAGGGAAGTGTGACAAAATGACTGTCCCATGGAATAGGGACAAGGGGGGGTAAAACTGAAAAACTGAAAAGCTGAAAAGCTGAAAAGCTGAAAAGCTGAAAAGCTGAAAAGCTGAAAAACTGGCTGTGGTCGGAGGTCGGGGAAGAAGAGGGGATTTGCCACAAAGGGCAAAAAATCACAAAAGGACTCAGGGAGCGAAACGCGGAGGCGCGGAGGTCGCGGAGAGAGGCGCGGAGGGATGATGAAACCTGAGGCTTTGAGGAAGAGTTTACCGCGAAAGCACAAAGGTCGCAAAGGGACGCAATGGGAGAACTGGGAGGTGCGGGTTGGTGAGAAGCGAAACGCGGAGGCGCGGAGGTCGCGGAGAGAGGCGCGGAGGGATGATGAAACCTGAGGCTTTGAGGAAGAGTTTACCGCGAAAGCACAAAGGTCGCAAAGGGACGCAATGGGAGAACTGGGAGGTGCGGGTTGGTGAGAAGCGAAACGCGGAGGCGCGGAGGTCGCGGAGAGAGGCGCGGAGGGATGATGAAACCTGAGGCTTTGAGGAAGAGTTTACCGCGAAAGCACAAAGGTCGCAAAGGGACGCAGAGGGAGAACTGGGAGTTTCGGGTTGGTGTGGCTGAGGGGTGGAGGCCAGGCAGGAACGGAGGAGCTGTCCTGCCGGGCTTGCGCCCCAAATTTCGACCTCTTCCTCCGCGCCTCTCTCCGCGACCTCCGCGCCTCTGCGTTTCGCTTTTCAAAGTAGGGTGAAGGCCAAGCGCGATAGCTCCTCCGTTCCCTCTGTTACCTCCTGTTCAAAAATCTTAAAGAGAAAGAATCTTGCCGGGGGAGGAATTTGTTGGCGTTTCTTTCGCCGGTGCCCCGGAGGTGAAACCCTATCTTGGCGCGGCCGCCGGATTCCGGACTTTGCGCATCTTCAGAAGAAGAGTTTAACCGCGAATGGATGCGAATGAGCGCGAATGGGAAGAATGTCTAAAAGTCTGAAAGCCGAAGGGGTTAAAGGCGAAGAGGAAGAAAAAAAGAAAGAGGAAACTCGTGCCGGGACGGGGCTTTGGCCTTTGGCCACTGATGATTTCCCGCCATTGCTTTACAAGCAGATCGCAGCGCTTAGCGTTCGCGGGCTTTAAAAAGTAATGATCATTTTCCTCCTAATCGTCCTGTCGATTCCACTGCTCTCGCTGGCTTGGTGGGGCTGGGCGGAGTGGCGTTTGCGGAAAATGGGGGCCAAGAGGATTTGGCGGATCGGACTGGGGGCGGCGGTGGGCGTGCTGTTGGTGGGATTTATCTGGGTGCTGGTGGGGCGGAAGGAGTGGGTGACAATGCAGGTGCCGGCCACGCTTTACGCGGCGGTGCTGCTCTGGGGCCTGATTTCCCTGCCCTTCGTCGCGCTGCCGTCGATGCTCGCATGGTCGCTGGGACGGATTGTCCGGTGGATCGTCCGGCGGATTTCCCGGCAGGAGGATGCAGCGGAGAAAACGGGTGGATGGACGCGGCGGAAATGGCTCGGAGCCGCGGCCCTGAGCTTGCCGGTGGTGGGCACGGTGCTCGCAACGGTGGCGGGTATGCCGCAGATGAAGCATTTCCGGCTGCGGGAACTGGCAGTGACGCTGCCGGACCTGCCGGAGGAGCTCAACGGCTTACGGATCGCCCACCTAACGGACACGCATGTGGGAAAATTCACCAAGGGCGAGGTGCTGGACGAGATCGTCGCGGTGACCAACGCGCTGGAAGTGGACTTGGTCTTGTTCACCGGAGATCTAATCGACAACACGATCCTCGACCTCCCGCAAGCGGTCGCGATGCTCCAGCGGCTGAAGCCCGCGGGGGGGGTGTATCTCATCGAGGGCAATCACGATCTCATCGACGATGGCAAGAAATTCGTCAGCGATGTGCAAGCGAGCGGCTTGAAACTGCTGCGCAATCAAGCGGTCACGGTGAGGGTCCGCGGCGCGGCGGTGCAGTTGCTTGGCGTGGTGTGGAACCGCAGGGAAGAGAGGATCGCGCAGGATGTGGAGGCCGTGGCGGGGCTGCGGCGGCCAGGAGCCTTCCCGATCTTGTTGTCGCACCACCCGCACGCCTTCGACCGCGCGGCGGAGCTGGGCATCCCGCTGACGCTGGCCGGGCACACGCACGGCGGGCAGTTGATGGTCACCGAGGAGGTCGGCGCAGGCCCGGCGATTTTCCGTTATTGGTCGGGCATTTACCGCAAGAACGGGCAGGCGCTGGTTGTCGGCAACGGGACTGGCAACTGGTTCCCGCTGCGGGTGAACGCACCCGCGGAGATCATTCACCTGACGCTGCGGCGGGGGTGAAACAGGCCAGATCCAATGGAACCTATGGAATGGGAATTTTCAACCACGCGTGGACAGGAGCGAGAATTAAAATTGAATTTTGGTGCCGCGCAGAATGCCCGCACTTGCTTCATCATGGGTCACTACCCCCCGGCTGCGAGCGTGACCACCTCGACGCGCGCGCCGTCCGCGACTGGGGTGGCCGGGAAATCCCGCGGGAAGATCGCCTGCCCGTTGAGTTCCACCACCACCGGCTTGCCGCCGTATCCGATGCTTTCCAACAACTCGCTCACCGGCATGGCAGCGGCGATTTCATGGGCATTGCCGTTTAGATAGATGTTCATTTGCTGGAAATTGTTAGCGCCACTGCGCGAGTTGCTCGGGGAACGGGCAGTCCTTGCAATCGGAAAGATCCTCGAGGCAAAAATCCTGATAGACCTGCAAAAGCGCCTGGTGGTGGCAGACGCGGCGGATCCAGGCTTGGGACGCCTTGGATGAGCCGAAGAGCCGCAGTGCGCAGCGCTTCACCTTGTCGTTGGCCGCCGAGTTACGGAGTTTATAGTAGCTCCGGAATGTCATGCCGTTCTCGTGCATCGCGAGCGGGGCCAGGTGGTTGGCCACCAGCTCGAGCGCCTGCGCCCGACCGCACAAGGCGATTCTTTGCGTGGATGCGGCCGAGGTCAGGGTGTGGCGGTGCGACCAGAAAGGGTGATCCAGCGTCTGGAGGAAATCGATCAGCGGCTTGACCGCAAACGGCCGCGCCAGCGCGAGGCGGCGGTATTGCGGCCAAACCTTCACCAGCGCCGCCAGTGCGCCCGCCCGCCGGTGTGGGTGGTTGGCCGGACGCTGGCCGTGGGTTTTCCATGGGATCGAGCGCTCGCCGGTGGTCTCGAAACGCGCGCGGTTTTTCCACCAGGTGTCCCACAAGCCACGCAGGTAGTCGCGCGTGTCGGGCGGGGCCTGTTCGTGCAAGTCGGCGGATAGGAAACCGGCGGTGCCGAACAAGAGGGCCTCCGCAGCCTCGCTCTCGGACTTGAGCAGCGCGAGCGGCGTGCGCTGGGCGAGCAGGCGCATGGGCAAGGCGTTCCCACGGTAGCCGAGTGTCTCCGCGGTGGCTTGGAACAGCGCGGCATCGCGGCCGTGGGCGTCCGCGGTGCGCAGCCATCGCGATGCCTTCCCCGCCGCGCGGAAAACGGCCGCCTCGTCCAGCAGTCTGTCGATCGCGCCGACGGGTAGATTTTTCAAAGGTGCCACGCAGCGTCCGGGATGGGCGATGGCCACCTCGCGCTGCGGCCGGCTCAGCGCGTCGGAGAGCTGCATTTCGGAAATCACCACCTGTGGCACCTCCCGGTGATCGGAAGTGCGGGTGAATATCCGCCGCGCGTCGGAGGAGAAAACCACGTGCAGTATGACCTCGCGGAATGCGGGATTGGTGGCGTGGCCGTGATTTTCCCAGTCGGCCGCCGTGGGGTCGAGTTCGAGCGGCCCGCTGCGCAGTTCGCCGTCGATTTCCACCGCGGCTTGGATGAAATCCGGTCCGGCCCCGCGGTTCCACTCGCCGAACTGGACGATTTTCACCGTCGCCCCGCTGGTCGTGCGGAAATCCCGGCCGAAAGCGCCGCCGAACCACAAGGCCTGCAGTTCCAACTCCGGCGGCAGCACCGCAGGGGAGTCCGCGAAGGCCAGTGGCGGGTGCCAGATCGATTCCAACAAAAATCCGTAGGTCATATTCAGTTGAGGCGGTCACTTCAGGGAGCGGGCGCGGCCGGTGCAGGTGGCGGCGGTGGCGGTGGATCAAGAATTTTCAACCAGGCGGCCAGGGCCTCCGCCTCAGAGATCGGGCCGTAGTGCCGCTGTGCCTCCCGCAGTCCGGCGATGGCGAGTTCTTTCAAACCCGCCGCGCGGTCCATGCCGATGAGGTGGAAGTCCTGCCGCAGTTGATCATCGGTTTTGGCGAAATTCACCTTCGCCGCGCGGAACCAGGGCGCGGCCCCCGCCGCGTTGCCGCGATGAAGCAGGTCCAGCCCCGCCGCCTCCGCTAGAATCCCGCTTTTCATCCGCTCGGAGGCATTTTCCAACTGCTTCTGCCGCTCGCGGGGATCGTTCTTCCACTCCACCGCCGCCGCCCGCAACGCGCGGAACTCGATGTCACCATCCTGCTTGACCCCGCCGCCGTCGAGGTGGTGGAACGGCCGGTAGAGTGGATCTCCCAGCACCACCGCCTGCCACGAGCTCACCGGAATCGACATCCAACAAGCCTCGACCCAGGTGAAACCCGCGAGCAGCCGCTGGTGCAGAATTCCATAGTCGTGGGTGAGGTGCAGATAGGGCTCGTAAACGTTGCCCACCGTCACCGCCGCGCCGCGCTCCAGCAGCGCGCCACTCCAGTTTTTTGAGGGATTGGAAAGTTGCTCGGCGCTGAAGGAATGCAGGTGCATGGCCACCGCCCCGCGGCGGAACTGGAAACGGTGGTTCAGGAATGGCCCGCCCACATTCCAGTCATACCAGCCGTAGTAAAGCGACGCGTCGGTCATCGGATAGTGGGCCGGCAGCGTTTCGTCGAACCGGTCCACCACCGTGGTGATCCCCGCCGAGCCGTTCGCCTTGACCACGTCCTCCAGCCACTGGTCGCCTTGCGGAAACTTGTTGGCGATGTCCACATACGCGCGGCCCCAGAGCCCGGTTTCTTCCGTCTCCACCGCGTCCCGGATCATCCGCTGGCAGGTCGCGAAGCGGGGCGCGTCGATCCGTGCCACCAGCACCATGAAGGGCAGCCCCGCGTCGGATATCGATTTCTCCGACAAATGAAACTTGTTGGGCAGCACCCCATTGACCGGCAGCCCCTCGGCACCGAACATCACCAACTCCGAATCCACCGATGCCTCGTCGCGCCCGCTGATCGGATCTTTCGGGTCCACTGGCGCGCCCGCGGCGTGGGTGGATTTTATCCGCAGCGGCACCCCGCGCAGCGTCACCAGCACCTTGATCTGGTTGATCACCGGCAGCGTGATGCCGGCCGCGTCGGTCCGGCGCTGCCACCAGACGCGGCGCTCGAACTCGGCGCGCAGCGGTTTGAGGATCGTTTGTTCGTAATCATCACGCGAAATGTCCGCCGCCGTTGGCATCTCCAGCGCGATCAAATTTTCCGGCGGGATCCCGCGGGCGGCGCGATATTGCTCCGCGAGCTGCCGGGATTCCGGGACTGCGGAGTTATAGAGCACCGCCACCGCCTCCGGCGAAATTGCCGCGCCAGCTGAGGGCAGGATCACTGCCAGAAGTAACAGGACACGGGCAAAAAGATTCATCGCGGGAGAGCATGCCCGGAAGCGCCTGGCATGCAAGGCCCGGCACGCTGCGCGGATGGGGAATTTCAGTGCGTCCCTATTTCTCAAGGGTGACGTGCAGGCAGTAAGCGAGGGTGAGCCGGTCGTGCTTTTGGAGTTCCTTGAGGTGCCGCTCTTTGCTGTAGCGGCCGGCGCCTCATTGGAGGCCAGAAAAGTGCAAGCCCAGCCCGATTGCCGCGCCGAGACCGACGATGGCGAGCACGCCCCATTTCGCCTTGCGCAGGAGGAAGAGGAAGCCCACCGCGAGTGCGAGCGGGACCCAGTCAAAGCTCCCCGGTTGCGGGCGGATGACGTGCCAGGAAAACCAGACGGCGAGATTCAAGATCACCCCCGCCACCGCCGCGGTCACCGCGGAGAGCGCGGTGTCGAAGCGAAAATTTCCCCGGCCTCGCTCGATGAAGGGCGCGCCGACGAAGATGAAGAAATAACCGGGAATAAACGTCACCCAGGTCGTGATGCCTGCGGCCAGTGCGGCCATCGCCAGCGGCGACAAACCGCCCGGCGCGTGCCAGCCGCCGAGGAACCCGACGAACTGGAGAACCAGAATCAGTGGGCCGGGCGTGGTTTCTGCGAGCCCCAGCCCGTCCATCATCTGGGCCGGGCTGAGCCAGCCGTGGACCTCCACCGCTTGCTGGGCGACGTAGGGTAGCACCGCGTAGGCACCGCCGAAGGTGACCATCGCCGCCTTGCTGAAGAACAGGCCCTCCTCGGTCAAGACGTGGCCGCGGCCGAGCCAGCCGAGACAAAACACCAGTGGCAAAATCCACAGGAACAACCAAAACACCGTTTTCAGCAAGGAGCGGCGGAGCGTTGGCATCGCGATGCGATTGGCAGCTCTATCGGAAATCACATAGTCCCCGCCGCCCTCCGCCACGCCGCTACCATGGCCCGCGCCGGTTTGGAAATATTGGGGAAAGCGTCGGCCCAGCGTCAGCCCGAGAACCAGTGCGGAGATCACAATGACCGGAAACGGCACGCCAAACTGGAAAATCGCGATGAAGGAAACCGCGGCGATTCCCCACATCACCGGGTTTTTCAGCACCTTCCCGCCGATCCGCCAGACCGCGGCGGCGACGATGGCCATGACCGCCGCTTTGAGCCCGTAAAAGATCGCCTCGAACCAGGGCACTTGGCCAAAGATCACATAGGCGGCGCTAATGCCTAACATGAGCAAAGCGCCCGGCAGCACGAACAAGGCCCCCGCCACGATGCCGCCGCGCACGCCATGCAGCAGCCAGCCGGTGTAAACCGCGAGCTGCTGGGCCTCCGGGCCGGGCAGCAACATGCAGTAATTCAGTGCGTGCAGGAAGCGCTTGTCACTCACCCACTTCCGCCGGTCCACCAGCTCCCGGTGCATCAGCGCGATCTGTCCCGCCGGCCCGCCGAAACTTAGCAGCCCGATCTTCATCCAAACCACGAGCGCTTGTGAAAACGTCGGATGCGCGGTGGGTGGGGCGCTGCGGATCATTTCAAAAGGAAAGAGGCTTACCGTGCGGCGTCGGTTGTGGAACGGGGAGTAACTTTGTGTGCGCCCGGGCCACGTGGCGCGGCTAATTCGTCGCGCCGCCAGCAGCGAGTAGATTTTTCCCGCCGGGGCCGGCAACGGCGCGCACGGAATCCAACACTTCGATGCAACGCCGGTTCTGCGCTTCGGTGCCGATGGAGATCCGCACCCAGTCGGGCAGTTTGTAACTGCTCATCGCGCGGACGATCACGCCCTGCTTGAGCATGTCGCGGAAGACACGGTCGCCTTCGCCCACCTTGACGAGCAGGAAATTCGCGTGGCTCGGGACGTATTCCAAGCCCCGCGCCTCGAAGGCGGATTCATAAAATGCCATGCCGCTGCGGTTGACCGACCGGGTGTGCGCGATGTGCCCGACATCCGCCAGCGCGGCCAGCGCGGCGACTTGGGCGATGGCGTTCACGTTGAACGGCTGCCTCGCTTTCTGGAGCAAGTTTGCCAAGCCCGCCGGTGCCAGCCCGTAGCCGACCCGCAAGGCGGCCAGCCCGTGGATCTTTGAAAAAGTCCTCAAAACGCAGACTTTGCGGCCCTCGCGGATATACTTCAAGGTGTCCGGCGGGGCGTCAGGGAACTCGAAATACGCCTCGTCGAACACCACGACCACATGCTCCGGGACCTTCTTCATGAAGCGATCGATCGCCTCCTGCCCGACCATCGTGCCGGTCGGGTTGTTGGGATTTGCGACGAAAACCAGCCGGGTCCGGTCGGTGATCGCGGCGGCCATCGCGTCGAGATCGTGGATGAATCCGGGGTCCGGGACTTTCACATATTTCGCGCCGAACAGGGTGGCCATCAGCTTGTAAACCACGAACGCGTGCTCGGCGGCGATGAGTTCCGCCTCCGGGTTGAGAAAGGTGTGGCAGAGCAGCTCGATAATCTCGTTGGACCCGTTGCCGAGCACCACATTGGAGGATTCCAAGCCGAATTTCTCCGCCACCGCCGTGCGCAGCCGGTAACCGCCGCCGTCCGGATAAATGTGGGCGTCCTCGATGGCCTCGCGTATCGCGTCCTTGGCCAGCGGCGAGGGGCCTAGCGGGTTTTCGTTGGAGGCCAGCTTGACGATTTGCGCGGGGTCCAGCCCGAGCTCGCGGGCGGTTTCCTCGATGGGCTTACCGGGCTCATAGGCCACGAGGTCGCAGACAAACCGGTTGGCGTAGGGGTCGATGGTCATTGTTGGGAAATTAGTAGAGGCTAGGGTGACGCTGGTCAATCCGTTGAATTTTCCAATGAACCGTGGAGGACTATGGAAGGCTCCGGGCATGCAGCTTGCACTTTACCCATTGCATTTTCAAGTCACGGCAGGCCGGGCTTGCGCTTCGAAAAACGCCCGCAAACCGGTTTGCCCCCGTTATTCTCAAGAAAAACCCGGCTCGCTGACCTTGCCACCGCTCTGGCATGGCCACTGCGAAGCTGTGGCATCCGACCCCTCACTACCAGACCACTACCAGACCATGAAAAACATACCTGCACACAAATTGCTGATTCCATTCGCCGCCACGGCAGCTCTTGCGATCGCACTCTCATCCTGCCGCCGCGATGATGTCACGGACGACGTCACGCCCGATACCACCACCACCCCGGGAATAACTCCCAGAACCACCGACCCAACGATCACTCCGGACACCCGCACAACGCCCCGCACGACACCCGGCACGACGCCCGGCACGACGCCCGGCACGACGCCCGGCACGACGCCTGGAACTTTCGATGACGACTAAACACAGTAGACGCCAGCCGCTTCTCCCCCCTGAACCCCAAGCTGCCATCCGTTCTCGCGACGGGTGGCGGCTTTTCTTGTCGGCGATCCGGACGAGGAAAAGCTTTCTCCTTGGCAGTCGGGCGGGGAGCGCTTGAATGACGGCACTTTGTTAAACTCATCAACGATTTACCCGCCCACTGAGCACTGGATCTGGCTGGTAGCCGCTTTTTTGATCGGTGCTTGCATCGGCTCGTTCCTGAACGTGGTGATTTACCGGGTGCCGCTGAACCTGTCGGTCAACGAACCGAAGCGCTCGTTCTGCCCGAAATGCCAGAAGCCGATCCCGCTGTGGCTCAATCTGCCGCTGATCAGTTGGCTGTGGCTGCGCGGGAAATGCGCGGAATGTGGCGCGCCCATCGCGTTCCGCTACTTCGGTGTCGAGGGGCTAACGGCGCTCTTATTCACCGCGGTTTGGTGGGTTTTCGCGCCTCAGGCACCGCTCGTCGTGCTTTTTCTCTGGCTGCTGATAGCGCTGCTGGTCGCCATCACCTTCATCGACGCGGAACATCTTATCATCCCCACCTCGATGACCTGGGCCGGCTCGGTGGCGGGGCTCGCTGCCTGCATGGTGTGGCCACAGCTGCCGGTGCTGGCCGGCGAAGCGGGAAGCTGGGTGGATGGCCTGAAGCAGGGGGCGATCGGCTGGGCGGCTGGGTTTTTCGGCCTGTGGGCCGTGGTCGAGCTGGGGAAACTGGCCTTCGGGCGCAAGGCACTCAAGTTTGAAAAGCCGGTAGCCTGGTCGCTCAAGGAGCCGGAAGACGACGCCGGCCCGATGCAGTTCGTCATCGATGACGAGGAGATTCCCTGGTGGGACATTTTCTCCCGCAAGAGCGACCGCTTGCTCGTCGAAACCACGGAAATCCTCTTCGACGGCAAGCCGGTAGCCGGCGGTCCGCTGGTGATCCGCGAGCTGGAAATCACGCTGCCAGATGGGACGGTCCACCCGTTGGCGAACATGAAATCGCTGTCAGGCATGGCTTCCAGCGTGGTGATCCCGCGGGAGGCGATGGGGATGGGCGACGTGCACCTGATGGGGACGATTGGCGCGTTTTTCGGCTGGTCGGGAGTATTTTTCTCGCTGTTCGCATCGAGTGTTTTCGCGATCATCGCGGCGGCCATCGGGCGGATCGGCTTTGGTAAGCAACTGCCGTTCGGTCCCTTTCTCGCGATGGGGGCGGTGGCGTGGATGTTCGGCGCGTGGCGGATCTGGGAGTGGTATCTGGATGCGCTCGGGCCACTCGGGATACCTTGAAATTTCTAACTTAATAACCCAATGCCCGATCGTAAACCAGACTCGTGGGGCAGCAGCACGGACCTCGCCCGGGCGATCCTGTACGACCGCGCCGAGCGTCGCAAATGGCTGGGTCGCATGGTCCTGGCACCGCTGGGGATGTTGGCGCTTGGGCTGTGGGGAATGGACGGCTGGCTGTGGGCCAGCCCATGGCGGGCGCTCATCTGGTGGGGCGCCTGTGGGCTGGCCACCTTGTTCGTGATCTTGTTCGCCCTCTACGACGCCCTGGCCGTGATCCGGGAGGAGCGGGCCGAGCGGGGGGAAAGAGAGTGATGGCTTGTTCCCCACCTCCGCTTTTGATAGCTTGACCGCATGCTTCACCCGACGTTCGAGTTCAACACCTGGGTCGGACTGGCGGCGTTCTTGGCCTTTGAGCTGGTGGGGATCCTGCATGTGTTCCATGCCCTGATGCACGTGCGCACCTCGCAGGGCACCGTCGCCTGGGTGGTTTCGCTCGTCACCGTGCCCTACATTGCCATCCCGTTGTATTGGCTGCTGGGCCGGACGCGCTTTTCCCGCAACATCGGCGGACGGCGGGAAAAGGACAGCCGCTTGCAAACGCTCGCCGCCTCCATGCACGAGCGCCTGCGCCATTGTGAGGTGGAGATCCCGGGGGACGACGCCTTCGAACGCGCCGCCCAGTTCCTCGGCGGCCTGCCATTCACCCGCGGCAACACGCTTGAAGTCCTCATCGACGGCGAGTCCGCCTTCGAACGGATTTTCGACGCGATCGCCCGGGCCGAAGACTACCTGTGCGTGAATTTCTTCATTGTGAAAAACGACACGCTCGGCACCCGCTTCCAGCAGGCGCTCATCGACAAGGCGCGGGCCGGGGTGAAGGTGTATTTCCTGTTCGATGAAATCGGCTCGCACAAGCTGCCGAAGCGCTACCTGAGGGCGCTGACCGAGGCGGGCGTCGAGTGTCGCTCGTTCGGGATCAACCGCTTCTGGTGGTCGCGCTTCCAGCTGAATTTCCGCAATCATCGGAAAATCCTGGTCAGCGACGGGCGCTGTGCGTTTCTCGGTGGACTCAACGTGGGCGACGAATACCTCGGCCGTGACCAACGCTTCGGCCGCTGGCGCGACACCCATTTGAAAATGCGTGGGCCGGTGGTGCAGGCGGTGCAGCTCGTTTTCATCGAGGACTGGTTCTGGGCCTCCAGTCAGGTGCCCGACCTGCACTGGCAAACCCAGCCGAAAGCGGCGGACCAGATCGCCGCGGTGATCCCGACCGGCCCGGCCGACCCACTGGACTCCTGGCAGCTCATCGTCGTCGAGGCCGCCAACTCGGCGCGGGAAAAACTTTGGATCACCTCACCGTATTTCGTCCCCGACGAGGGTGTCCTCACCGCCTTGCAGGCCGCCGCCATCCGCGGCGTGGATGTGAGAATCCTCATTCCCGAGCGCCCCGATCATTTGCTCGTCTGGTTGTCCGCGTTTTCCTACTACGAGCAATCGATCCCCTTCGGCGTGAAAATCTATCGTTACCACCGCGGTTTTCTGCATCAAAAGGTCATGTTGATCGACGACCGGCTCGCCGCGGTCGGCACGGCGAATCTCGACAACCGTTCGTTCCGGCTCAACTTCGAGATCACCGCGTTCTCGCCCGACGAGAAATTCGTGGCAGATGTGCGGGCCATGTTGACCGAGGATTTTTCCCACTCGCGGGCCTCCCAAGTCGAGGACTACACGGGAAAATCCTTCCTCTTCCGCGCCGCCTGCCGCGCCGCGCGCTTGCTGGCCCCGATCCAGTGAGGCGGGCCCTTAATTTGTCACACCAAGCCCGCTTCGATCCACAATCTTTGTCCCGGCCAGGACAAAGATTGTGGAGGGCCGGTAGGTGGGGAGCACCCGTTTGCCCTTGCTGGAAAAGGCTGAGCCCCTGCGCTGCGCGAAGCACCCGGCAGGGATCCAATTTCCGTGCTTCTTCCGTGCTTCCTATTTTCTTTATCAGGCTCCGGGCAGGATGCCCGGGCCACGGTCAGCGCTTCGCGAAATTTGCGAGGCTGGGCTGCTGGCGGATGATGTTGGCGAGCATCTTCGCGCAATGGTTGTGCCTGGTCCGCTGGCTGAGAAGCTCGGCGCTGCGTGAGAAGGATCCCCACTGGACGACGGTCAGCTCGACGGTGCGGCGGCCCCATTGGTTCATGATCGCCTTGCTTGGCTTGTAGAGATCCACGGTGCCAGTTCCCTGCAGCGCGGAGCCGTAGTCATCGATCACGTAAAGATGGGGTAGGCCCTTGATCCGGAAAGTCGTCCCGACCGGATAGAACGACCAGTCCGCCGCGGCGCTGCGGACGCGCTTGGAGTAGCGGAGCACCGTGCCGGCGGCATTCTTGTTGCCGTAGATGAGGTGGTCGTCCTCGGTGCAGGTGTAGGCGGTGGTGCGGACCACGCGGGTCCGGTCGCTGAAGGCATACACGGGCATCGAGTGCTTGTCGCGCGGCTTGCCGGCGGAGGCGGCGACCGCAGCGGCGGAGGCGGCCGGGAGCGGGAAGGCATCCCTTTTCACCGATCCGGTGGAAACGGGCAGGATGGCCGTCTTGGCGAGAAGCTGCGGGCCGGAGCCGGCACAACTGGAGAAAAGCACCGCAATACAAGCGGAGGCTGTTAGGTAAAGGGATCGATAAAACATACGGATAACTTGATAGACAAGAAATTGCTTTCAACGGCGCTGCATCCAACGCGTGCATCTCATACCGATCTTTTTGGGATGCGGCAAACGGAAAAAGCCATCGTTAGCAACTTTACTTTGTATGACCGCTCACCCCAAGTGACTTGTGAAAATACTCTCAGAAAAGAGAAGCGGATCCTGCCCGGTTCCATCCGGTTCTATCTAGTTCTATCTAGTTCTATCTGGTTCTATCTGGTTCTATCCAGCTCTATCCGGTTTTTAGTTTCTATCCGCCTTGCCTAGCCGCCGGGCCGCTCAGCGGGTCGTGGCGGGCAGCCAGATTCTGGCCCCGGCGCTGCGGCCGGTGGCGGGGCGGAAAAACCCGTCTAGCCCGCGGCGGCCGTGGAGGTCGGCCACGGCGTCCACCGCGCGGCCCCAGCGCCAGCGGAATCCGGCGTCGCGCAGCCGCAGCGGCTCGGCCCAGCGGCTTTTCAGCACCAGTTCGGTCTCGGTGCCCATCAGGCGCGCACCGATTTCCAACATCCAGCGCGCGGCCGGTAGCCCCAGCGGCATCCCGACCGCCTCGCGGAAGGTGCGCATCCACACGCGGTTGGTCGGCGCATCCGGCGCGGTCACATTGATCACCCCATCGAGAAACGTGTCT
>JBBEEL010000102.1:0-15302 GCA_040880785.1 Akkermansiaceae bacterium
ACCAGATTCGGCTCCGGTGTCTCCATCAACAGGTGGAAATGGTTTCCCATCAGAAGGGCTGGGAAACAAGGACCAGGACGGCGGCAGGGGAGCGTAGCACCTTGGACTGCGTGCAGCCTGCTAGCAGGCAGCCGCAGTCCAAGGACTCCGTCACTGCGGAGGAGATGGGATTAGAGGCGATGCTGTCCCGATTTTGCGCACCGTTGTCTCACACCGACCGTGTCACCGTCGTCGCGGCAGAGAAACTCGAGGATCTGCACGACGGATGTTTTAGAAAACCCGGGAAGCATGGCGATCTCCTTGACTGCGGCATTTTTCTGGCAGGCGACACTACCGACCGAACTTTTCTAACAACACGCGTTTTTTGTTGGGCGAGAAGCCGGGGCAGTCGTCGAGCTGGCTTTCCTTCATGCGGCGGCGGTAGAGCAGTGAATTATAGTCGTTGGCGAAGCGGTGCGCCTCGTCGCGGATGCGCTGGAGGAGTTTGAGCGCGCCGCGATCGTGCGGGATGAGGATCGGCTCGCCGCGGCCGGGGACGAAGACTTCCTCACGCTGTTTGGCGGGGCCGATGACGGGGAGCTCATGGAGAGCCGAGCACCCGCAGCACTCGCGCACTCGCGCAGGCCTGCGCGAATTGACGGTCAATGGCGGATCCGTGCACGCCGAATTTTCGCAATTGAACCGGCCGGAAATCTTGCAGAGGCTGGGTGCTCATGAAGCATGTGCTTTTCATCGTATTTTTGCTGGGTGGCATCGGCCATGCGCAGAGCGCGGCTGATGCTTTGGAGCGGGCCGAGGAATTCGGCTGCGGCGCAGGTGCCCTGGTGCGTGGTGGCGAGGTCCGCATTTTCTGGTCACCCGGCGTCGCACGCCCGGTTTGGCGCGCCGCGACAGACCCGGGCGAGCATGGGTTTTTCACAGTGAAACCCGATGCGGGAACTGCCACCTCCGCCACCTCCGCCGCCTTCGATCATGCGCAGGTGGCCAAGGCCCTCAGCGAAGCCTCCGGCCGGAATGTCGAAGCCAGCCGCCTGCCCTTGGACAATCTGATTTTGTCCGCTGACTCCAGTGGTTTCCGTTTCCACGCCTTCGGCAAATCCTGGCGTTTCGAGGACGACGTGGTCACTGCGGACGAACTGGAGCCCTTAAGCGCGACCATGGTCGCCCCGGAAGCCGCACCCCGCGGAACCCGCCGCAATGGCGGCGCAGCCAAGTTGGCAATCGAAAACGCGACCGCGGGCGAAATCGAGATGTTCTGGCTCAATGGCGATGGCGAACGCCGCTCTTATGGAAAACTGGCATCCGGCGGCTCCACCACCCAGAACACCTACGCCGGCCACTTGTGGCTGATCACCGACGCCCGGGGAAATCCGCTCGCGGCAATCGAAGCCCCGGAATCCTCCAGCCTCGCGCGCGTCACTGGCCGGATCGATCCACCGCCGAGCCGCCCGGAAGGAGAAATTTCGCCGGATGGCCAGTGGACGGCGCTGGTCCGTAATTCGAACGTGATCCTCCTTCCCGTCGGCGGTGGCGAGGAGATCAAGCTCACCCGCGACGGCAACCGTGACAACCGCTACGGCGGCCCGCTGCGGTGGTCGCCGGACTCACAAAAACTCGTGGCCATGCAGACGCCCGGATTTGAGGAGCGCAAAATCCACATCGTCGAGTCATCCCCGGAGGATCAACTCCACCCGAAACTCCGGACCCTCAACTACAACAAGCCGGGCGATCCGATCCGCCAGCCAAAGCCCCGCCTTTTCCACATCAGCGAAGCGCGGGAGATCCCGCTGGATGATGCGCTTTATGACAACCCCTGGGACCTCGACGATCTTGCCTGGACCTCCGACTCATCGGAATTCACCTTTGTCTACAACCAGCGTGGACACCAGGTGATGCGACTCATCGGCGTGCGTGCCGATACCGGAGCGGCCCGCTCCATTTACGAGGATGTCAGCGAGACCTTCATTGACTACTCGCAAAAGTATTATCACCGCCGCATCGGGAACAGCGGCGAGTTTCTATGGGCTTCGGAAAAATCCGGCTACAATCACCTCTATCTGATTGATCAGTCTTCCGGGGAAATCAAGAACCCGGTCACCACGGGCGAATGGAATGTCCGCTCGGTGGTCGATGTCAACGAGGACGCCAGAACCTTGGTGCTCAGAGTGGTGGGAATGGAAGGCCAGAATCCCTATCACTCGCACTTTGTCCGGGTCAACTTTGATGGCAGCGGGTTTACCCGCCTGACGCAGGGCGACGGCAGCCATCGCATAGAATTCTCACCGGACCGGACCCACCTCATCGCCACCTGGTCCCGCCCGGATCACCCGCCGGTGACCGAACTGCGCCGCGCCTCTGATGGAAGCCTCGTTACGGAACTCGCACGCGCGGACGACTCCGCCCTGCGTGAAACCGGCTGGACCCGCCCGGAGCGATTTGTTTCCAAGGGACGTGATGGCCAGACCGATATCCACGGCATCATCGTCCGCCCGCGCTCCTTTGATCCCGAGAAGCGGTATCCCATCGTCGAGGACATTTACGCTGGTCCTCACGATCATTTCGTCCCCAAGGAATTTTCGCCATGGTCGCGCTTGAATGATCTGGCCGAGTTGGGATTCGTCGTCGTCAAGATCGACGGCATGGGCACCAATTGGCGCGGCAAGGTATTTCATGATGTCGCTTGGAAAAACCTCAAGGACTCAGGTTTCCCTGATCGCATCCCTTGGATCAAGTCCGCCGCCGCCGACCGCCCGTGGATGGACTTGGAACGGGTGGGACTGATTGGCGGCAGCGCCGGTGGACAAAGCACCCTCTCGGGGCTCCTGCACCACGGTGACTTCTATAAAGTGGGCGTGGCTGACTGCGGCTGCCATGACAACCGCATGGACAAGATCTGGTGGAACGAGGCTTGGATGGGGTGGCCGATCGACGAAAGTTACGCAGACAACTCCAACGTCACCCACGCGGCGAAGCTCCAAGGAAAGCTCATGCTCGTCGTTGGCGAGCTTGACAGCAATGTGGACCCCGCGAGCACGGCCCAAGTCGTGCACGCCTTGCAGAAGGCGGATAAGGAATTTGATTTCCTCCCGATCATCAACGCGGGCCACGGGGCTGCCGAAAGCCGCTATGGCAAGCGCCGTCGCGCAAACTTCCTGGTCCGCCACCTGACCGGGGAGTAGGCCGGAAGCCGACTGTAGATGATCAAGTTTTGGGACTGACCCTTTTGTTTTTGTGGCAATCGGTGATTGCGCTTCCCCGCTGCCGGTTCGCGGACTAGTTTGCCGCCGCTATGAGTAGTTGCGGTCCGAAAATGAAGATGGATCCGGCCTTGCACCGGGAAAAGAAGCCTTCCTGGATCAAGGTCCGGCTGCCGAATAACCCGGCGTTCTGGTCCACCAAGTCGCTGATCACCGACCTGAAGCTGGTGACCGTCTGCGAGGAGGCGCAGTGCCCGAACCGTTGGGAATGCTGGGGCCAAGGCACGGCCACCTTCATGATCGCCGGTGACAAATGCACCCGCGCCTGCGGGTTTTGTGCAGTGAAAACCGCCAAGCCCGACGCGCTCGAGGCCGACGAACCGCAGCGCGTGGCCGAGGCGACCCGCCGGATGAACCTGCGCCACGTGGTGATCACCGCGGTGGCCCGCGACGATCTGCGCGACGGCGGGGCGGAGCATTTCAAGCACACCATTGAGGCCGTCCGCGAGGCGAACCCGGAAATCATCATCGAGGTGCTGGTCCCCGATTTCAACGACCGCGACTGGGCGCTGGCCATGGTCATGGAAGCCCGCCCGCACATTTTCAACCACAACCTGGAAACCGTCGAGCGCCTGACGCCGCTGGTCCGTTCCCGTGCCCAATACCAGCGCAGTCTCACGGTGTTGAAAAAAGCCAAGGCGATGGTCCACGGCAAGATCGCCACCAAAAGCGGCATCATGCTCGGCCTCGGCGAGCGGCGTGAGGAAGTTCTCCAAGCCTTCGACGACCTGCTGGCCCACGACGTCACCGTCCTCACGCTCGGCCAGTATTTGCGGCCGACGCAGAAACATCTGCCGGTGGTGGAATACATCGAGCCGGCGGTTTTTGACGAACTCAAGGCGATCGCGCTGGAGAAAGGCTTCCGTCATGTTGCCAGCGGCCCGCTGGTGCGTAGTTCCTACCATGCGGCGGATTTCAAGCCCGAGCTCGACGTGTTGGAAGCCATCGAGGCGGACCTCCGCGCGGCCCGCGGGCTGGAGCTCGGGCCCGAGCACCTTCCCCTGCCCGCTCCGCCCGCCTCGCTCATCCAAGCCATTGCCTGAGCCGATGCACCACTGGCTGATCAAGTCCGAACCCGATGTGTTCAGCATCGACGACCTCGCCAAGGTGGCGCGCGAGCCGTGGAGCGGCGTGCGCAACTATCAGGCGCGCAATTTCATGTGGAAGGAAATGCAGGCGGGTGATCTCGCGCTTTTCTATCATTCCAACGCCAAGCCGCCCGGGGTGACCGGGATCGCCCGGGTCGTCGGTGAGGCCTACCCGGATCCGACCCAGTTCGAGCCGGAGAGCGAATATTTCGACCCGAAGTCGAAGCCGGAAAATCCGCGTTGGTGGCTGAGGGATTTCGAGTTCGTGACGAAGTTCCCGGAAATGCTCACTCTCACCGCGCTCAAGGAAGACCCGTTACTTTCTGAAATGGCGGTTTGTCAGCGCGGCACCCGGCTTTCCATCACGCCAGTCGAGCCCTTGCATTTCAAGCGCGTCTGCAAGCTCGCCCAGTGAGCGCCGGTGTCTCCCCCGGGCGCGCTGACGTCCTCGTCGGCACGGCGAATGAGAGAGCCAACGAAAAAGTCGTGGATGACACCTCGTTGGCACCTCATTCACAAGCCAACGAGACGTTGGCGTTCCCGGGGCCAACGAGACGTTGGCGCTCCCGGGCCAACTAGGACGGTTGGCGTTCCCGGGACTTGCTTCTGACCCGATCCTTGTCCAAGTTCCAAAGTCGCCCGGAGCTGCCGTGTTTTGCAGACAAATTCCACAACCCGCTCCGCCTTATGGACAAAGATCACCCCATGACCTCCTCGCCCCAAGCCACCGACACCTCGCCGGCCGCCTCCGCCTGGCGCGAGTGGCTGGAGGCGCACGGCCCCAAGCTCCTGCTCTTCGCGCGGCAGCAGACTCGCTCCCAAGAGGATGCGAAGGATGTTTTCCAAGACGCCTTGGTGAAACTGGTGGACAAGGTCCGCTCCGGTGAATTCGTCGGCGGGCAGGCTGCTTGGATGCCCTATCTTTACACCGCGATCCGGCGGTTGGCGATCGACCTGAGCCGCCGCGACGACCGCCGGAAGCGGCGCGAGGACAACGTCAGCGCGGACGCGGCGACCGACCAGTATGAGACATTCCACCCGTGGTTTGAGAGCGAATCCTCGGACGATGAAACCCGCTCGCAGCTGGAGGAGGGCCTCAAGGAACTGCCCGAAAAATTCGCCGAAGTCATCGTCATGAAAATCTGGGGCGAGCGCACCTTTGCCGAGATTGGCGAAACTCTTGGCATTTCGCAAAACACGGCGGCCTCCCGGTATCGCTATGGACTTGAGGCACTCAAGCGAAGCTTGGGCAGCGCCCGCCGCCGCGGTGACCTTTCGATCTAACCCTATTCCCAACCACGCCATGCCTGACGATCTAGCCACCCTCGAAGCGGACCTCAGTTGCCTTCACCCCGCCGCACTCGACGAGGAATTACTGCAACGGCTTGAAGCCTGTGCGGAGGGCATCATGGAGCGACTCAGTCTCGACGAGATCCGTCTGGAAGAGTCTTTGCGAGGCACCCGGCCCGCCCGCCTGACCTCGGATTTCGTGGCGACCTTGGAAGCCATCGTGCACGAGGTCCCATTCGCAGTGGATGAGAAAATCGTGCTTTTCCCCAAGGCGGCGGTGGTCCACGCCCGCCCCGGCCGACCTTTGTGGAGTGCGGCCGCTGCGGTCGCGCTCATTGGCGCGCTCAGTGCCTTGCTGTTGCCCGGGGTGAAACCCACCGACACGGTTGCCGAGCAAGGGCCCGCCGCCTCCCCGTCGCGGGCACTGCCCACCGCCACGCCGTTCCCGGATTTCGCGCCTGCCAGTTTCAACCGCGGGATCAGCGAGATCCGCGACGAGGGCGTGGTCTGGGAATCCAAGGGCCAGCCGCAGACCCGCGTGCGAGTGGTTTACATGGACCGCATCACGCTCAAGGACGCCAGCGGCAGGACCATCGTTGTCGAACAACCGCGGGTGGAATACATGATGCTGCCCGCCAAAACCGATTGACTCCGAACAAACAAAACCCAGCGGTCACTCCGCTACCGTAAGCAATGAAAATAACCCCTTCTCCATTCATTACGGCCACCACCGCCGGCCTCCTGCTCTCGTCGGCCATGGTGATGAAATCAGTCGCCATCGAAGGCCCGCCGGACAATGCGCCGCCGATTCCCGTGGCGGACGAGGCGGACAAGCCCCTGCCTGAGTTCAAGCTCGATGAAGCGGCCAAGGAAAAGCCCGCCGAGGCCGAGGCCAAGGCTGGAGCCGCCTTCCTCGGCGTCGTCACCGGTGAGATCCCGGAAATGCTCGCCGACCACCTCGATCTCGCGCCCGGTCGGGGAGTGATCGTGCGCTCGTTGGTGCCTCAGGGCCCGGCCGCCACCGCTGGCCTCGCCATCAACGACATTATTACCGGCGTGGCAGGTGAAGCGATCGACTCGCCGCAGGACCTATCCAACAAAATATCCGCCCGCCAGCCGGACGAAAAAATCCGCCTGGATCTCATCCAAAAAGGCAAGCCGGGCCAGTTGGAAGTCGCTTTGGGAACCCGGCCGGCGGACTTGGCGGCGTGGGGCCAGCCGCCATTTGACCAGCAAATGGATCTCGACGGGCTGCCAAGGGAGCTGGCCGAGCGCATCCGCGAGGCACTGGCTGGCAATGTGGGCCGCATGGATCTCCAGCTCGGCGAGGGGAACGGGCTGATCGAGGATGCGATGCGAAATTTACAACTCCGCATGCGGGGAGCCTTGGAGGCTGATCCCCTGCTTCCCGACGGAGCGGCAGCGGGTGGAATCCACGGCGAGGCCCGGGTCCAGCTCAAGGATCCCCAAGGCAGTTTGGAAGTGATTTCCAAGGATGGCGGCAAAGAAGTCACCGTCCGCGACACCGAGGGCAAGATCACCTGGTCCGGCCCGTGGGACACCGCCCAAGACAAGGCCGCCGCGCCCGAATCCGTCCGCCAGCGGATGGAGAGCATGAATCTGGACGCCGACTTCAAAGGCCAAGGACTGCGCTTCCAAATGAGACCTCAGGCCGTGCCAGAACTCGCCGAGTGAGGCCATACTGAATTTTTATTCATCCGGTGGGTGTGTAGACGTTTCTTTTCAAGCTCTTCAAAATCAGTGTTATCAGTGCAATCAGTGGTTAACATCTTCCCATAGGTTGAGCTGATCTTGGCGCTGCCAATCCGCCCGCCGCGCCAAGATGACGACCGCACCCCGCAAGAAAGACTCGCCGGCTCAAGCGGGTGCTTCATAGGCTGGCCGCGATGAAAGCCTCACCACCGGCCCGCAAAATCGGAATTTTTGGCGGGACCTTCGATCCGGTCCACCACGGGCACCTTTATCTCGCCGGGTTGGCCAGGGAAGCGCTGGGGCTTGACGAAGTCCGCTTCGTCCCCTGCCGGATTTCCCCGCACAAGGAGGACCGGGCGGTGACCCGAGGCGAGGACCGCTGCGAAATGCTGCGCCTCGCCACCGCGGAGCTGCCGTGGGCGGTGGTCGATGATTTCGAAATCCGTCAGGTCGGCCCCTCGTTTTCCTGCCACACGGCTGAGGAAATGACGGCGCGTTTCCCCGGCGCGCGGCTGTTCTGGATCATGGGCGGCGACCAGTGGGAGGCCTTGCCCCGATGGAAAAACCCGGAACAGCTGGCGGACTTGGTTGAGTTCATCGTCCTCGCCCGCGGTGCTGTGCCTGCGGCGCGCGCGGGCTACCGGCTCCACCTCGTCCAAGGCGCGCACCCGGCCTCCGCCAGCGCCATCCGCAGGGCGATTTCCGAGGGCGAAACCGAGCCGCCGTGGCTGGCTCCCGTGGTCGCCAAATGGATCAACTCGCGCGCGCTTTACCGTCGCTGAGCGCGATGCACCACAGCCAGTTGAACGTCAGCAGGATCGCCGCGAGGCCGACGTGCAGCACCTGGACCCACGAATAAATGTGGACCTGCGCCATCACGATCCCGAGCACCATCTGCGCGAGCACGATGCCTAACACCACCCGCTCCACCGGGCCGAGACCGCCGAGACGGTGAGCCTTCGAGTAAAACCAAGTCCACAGCGCGAGCGCCAACACGACCCACGAGAAACTCCGGTGCACCAGGTATTTCCATGACTCCTCCAGCTCGCCCACCCACGTGGCGCGCGGCGCATCCACGTGCGCCTTCGCCAGCTCGTCGGTCAGCTCCCGGACCTGCGCGCCGATGACTCCCTCCACCAGGATCACCACCAGCAACGCCGTCACGCCGAGACGCAATTTCGCCTTCGGTCCGGCTGCCATCTCGATGCGCCACGGCGTGTCGGTCCCGCGCCACGCGCAGTAGGCCAGCGTGCCGAGCAGCGTCATCGCCAGCGCCAAGTGCGTGGTCAAAACGCCGGGAGCCAGCCCGCTGTAAACCACCCGCGCGCCCATCCAAGCATTCACCAGCACGAGCACCAGCGAGGTGAAGGCCATCCAAAACACCAAGGGCCGCTTGGGCCGCTGCCAGAATGCCGCGATGAACGTCGCCAGCGTGAAAAAGCCCACCGGCAGACTTGTCAGGCGATTGACAAACTCCGTCCACACGTGCCGCGGGTTGAACTCCTGGCGCAGGCTTTCCTCCGTGATCGACACCGGATCGCGCCCCATCCGCGCCGCCTTCCGCTGGAATTTCTCGATCGGAAGATCGTCGAAATCCACCTGCTCGATACTCGTCGGCGGGATCAGCCGGCCCCAGCATTTCGGCCAATCCGGGCAGCCCATCCCCGCGCCGCTCACCCGCACGATCGCCCCCACAAACATCAGTATTAGCACCGCAGCCAAGGCCGCAGTGGCCAGTTTTTGAAAGCGCGTCATCCCCATGCGCGGACCATGGTCAGGCGGCGCGGGAATTCCAGTGCAAATCGGCCACCCTCAAACCGAAAATGAAATTCTCACCCCGGCCCGGGGTTGCTCAAAAACGCGACTGCAGACCAGCTGCAAGTTTCTTGCATATCAAAAGACGCCGCTGCAAGTTCGCCGCGTGCGCGGCTCGCCTCTCATCCGATTCATTGTTCTCGCCATCGCGCTTGCCGCGACCGGCGCGGGCTTGGCACGGATCACTGGGGCGAGAGAAAATCCCACCGCGGCCGGACCGCTGCGGGTGACAGAAAATCCGGTCACCACTGCCGCCGACTCAACTCCGTTCCGCCTGCTGCTCTCCGCCGCGGCCCGCGAGGTGGAGATCGACACCGGCCGCGTGATCCGCCCGGGCGTGGGTGGCACGGTGATTTCCGGCCTGCTCGAGCTGGACCCTAAAAACCCCCGAGTCGGGATGCTCGTCCGCTGGCAAGATCCCGCAGCCGGGCAAGAGCACCGCTTCGCAAAACTCACGCTGGAGCTTCCCGGCCAGCCGACATTCACCCACGTCTTCGACGCCCGCGGCGACATCGACGAAATCCTCGAACTCCCCATGCGCGCCGCGCCATGAGTGAAATCCACCACGACTGCTGCGAGCACCACACGCATCACCACGAGCTGGTGATCGAGAATGTCACTGTGCACTACCGGCAGGTGCTGGCGCTCGACCAGGTTTCGCTGGCGACTTCCTGCGGCAACCGGGTGGCTCTCATCGGCCCGAACGGCGCGGGTAAAAGCACGCTGCTCAAGGCAATCGCCGGGCTGGTCCCGCGCGCCAGCGGGAAAATCCTCTGGCGCGGCACCGCGGTGAAAAAATGGTCGCGCGAGTTCGCCTACCTGCCGCAGCGCGAGGAGGTGGACTGGTCATTTCCCATCACCGTGCGCGGGCTGGTGGAAATGGGCCGCTACCCGCAAACCGGCTGGTGGCGGAAATTTTCCCCGGCCGACAGCGCGGCGGTCGATCTGGCGCTGGAGTCGCTGGGGCTCACCGACCTCCAGCAGCGGCAAATCCGCGAGCTCTCCGGTGGTCAGCAGCAGCGCGCCTTTCTCGCCCGCGCGCTGGCGCAGGAGGCGCACGTCCTTTTGCTCGACGAGCCATTCACCGGGCTGGACCGCAACGCCTCCCAGCTCCTCGGCGCTCTGCTGGCCAAGCTCGCCCAACAGGGACGCTTGGTGATCGCCTCGCACCACGACCTCAACACCGTGCCGCGGCTCTTCGACGAGGCGCTGGTCCTGGCCACCCGCCCGCTCGCGTTTGGACCGGTGGCGGAAATTCTCACGCCAGAACTCATCGACCGCACGTTCCACGAACCGCTCGCCCATGGACTTTGAACTGCTCACCAACCCGTTCTATCAGCGGGCGCTGGCCACCGCGGGCTTCATCGGCTTCGCCAACGGCTTTTTCAGCGGCTTTGTCGTGCTGCGGCGCAATGCGCTTTCCGTCTCCGCGCTCTCGCACACCATGCTGCCGGGCATCGCGCTGGGGATCTTCCTCACCGGCGCGCTCAGCCAGTGGAACGCGTTTCTCGGCGCACTCTTCGCCGCGCTTCTCGTCGGCCTCGGATCGGTGGCAGTCGCCCGCGGCAACCGCGTCGCGCAAGGCACCGCGCTGGCCGTCCTCTACACCTCCGCCTTCGCCGGCGGCATCGCCCTGCTGCCGAAACTCGATACCCGCCAGGAACTCGAGCACTGGCTCTTCGGTGACATCATCGCCGTGGGCAACACCGACATCTGGATCGCCTTCGGCATCGGCACCTTCACCCTGCTCGTCACCAATCTGCTGATGCGGCCGATCCTGCTCACCCTATTCGAGCCCAACGTCGCCGCCGCCCAAGGCGTGCCGGTGCGGTGCATCCAATACCTGATTTTCGGGCTGCTGGTGCTCGCGCTCGTGTCCTCGCTGCAAGCCGTCGGCTGCGTGCTTTCCGTCGGCCTGCTAGTCACCCCGGCGGCGACGGTCTCCCTCCTAACCGACCGCACCTCCGCGCTGTTCTGGGGCGGCGGGCTGATCGGCGGTGTCGGCTCGGTGGCGGCGGTGTTGATGTCGGGAACCTTCGGGATCTCGCCCGGCCCGGCCATCGTCATCGTGCTCGGACTCTTGTTTGTCGCCGCCTATTTGTTCAGCCCGAAATACGGCCTCTTCGCCCCGCGGCGGACCGCCTGAGGTTTCATTTGCCACCGACCTACCCGTAAGTGCCACTGGCCGGACCCGAACCAGGCGGAAAAACCCTTTCGCTTGTGCAATGGATTTATCCTCAGTTTTATCGTGAAGCGTAAAATGGCGAATCCCACTCCTTGACTCGCAGATTACCAACTTCAGCAAGCTACAGGCTTTGGAAGATCCGCCACCCGATCGATGCCAAAAACTGGTTAGTTCACTTACAATCATTGTCCCGGCCGGGACAATGATTGTAAGTGGCGGTTTCTGTCACTCGCCGTGGTGTGGGCATGTTTGCATCGCTCTCGCCGTTTTTTGGATGACGGCTTGTGGCGGTTTGCGTGCGGTTTGCGTGCGGTTTGCAATTAGCTCGCATTTTGTGCTTAGCTGCTGCGGCCTGATGGGCTAGACCGAGGGCATGGATGAACTGACACGCGATCACGGACCGCAGCCGCTCGACGGCTTGATGGGCCGCTGGAATTTGGCCAATCATGAATTGGTGGAAGTTTCGACCGAACAACTGAACCACAAGCAGGTGCAAAAGGCCCGCAAGGGACGGCAGCTGACCCTGCACCTGATGCAGAAAATGATGCGGGCGCTCAACGACACGATTGGCGCAAAGCTGCCGAAGGAGGAGCGCGCGAACTTCGTGCCCTACCTGCACAAGCATTTGTTCACCTACGCCAAAGGCTACGACGCGGTGTGGGCGGATCCGAATGAAGCGCTGATGCCCAAGTGAAGAAGTGGCGTATCGTTGGCCAGGGCATCGCGGGCACCTGCTTGGCGTGGGCGCTGTGGAAACGCGGACTACCCTTCGTGATGCTGGACCGCGGGACCGGCGGCAGCTCGCGGGTGGCGGCGGGTATGGTGAACCCGATCACTGGCAAAAACTTCGAGCCGAGCTGGCGCATCGCTGGGTTTCTCCCCGAGGCGCTGGAATTCTATGCCACGGTGGAGTCGCAGATCGGGCGGAAAATCTGGCATTCGTTTCCGGTGCTGCGGCTGGCGGGCTCGGAGAAGGAGTGGCGGAAAATCGTCTCGAAGCTGGGTGATCCGCTCGTCGCACCGTGGGTGGCGGGCGAGGTGGCAGCGCCGCGTGGCTGGCACGGCGCGGTGGAATTGCACGGCGGCGGTCGGCTGGACACGCGGGCGTTCATGGATGGATCGCGGGAGTTTTTTGAGAAACTCGGCGCTTGCCGGACGGAGGAAGTTGGCTCGGGCGGTGCGGATCAAATTCGCTGCGACGGCGCGGAGGGATTGCTCACCGGCCAGTTAGGCCCGGCGCGCTGCGCGAAAGGCGAGATCTTAACTGTGCAGGCGGCCGGCTGGGATGAGACGCGCATCCGCATCGGTGCGGCTGGCTGGCTGGTGCCCTTGGGCGGCGGGCGCTTCAAGGCGGGATCGACCTACGAGTGGGACCAGCTCGACGAAATCCCGACGCAGGCCGGCCGCGAGCGGGTGGAGGAAATTGTAGGCCGTCTGGGCGGGGAGGATTTTCAAATCCTCGGTCACGAGGCGGGAGTGCGGCCGATCTTGCGCCGCAGCCAGCCGCTGATCGGTCCGCTGGCGGCGGGGGGCTGGATGTTTAACGCACTGGGTTCCAAGGGCGCGCTTTACGCGCCGGGGATGGCGCGGCGGCTCGCCAACTGGCTCGCCGATGGCACGGAGCCGGAGCCGGAAGTGGACGTGAGGGTGTTTCTCCAACAAATTTGACGCGATGAGCTCCGCCGACCCCGACCCCAATCCCTTGTTCCCGCCGCGGCCGACTGCGTTGGCGCAGGAAATTTTGCGAGGTTTCGTCCGTGAGGGAGATCGGGTGATCGATGCCACGGCGGGGAACGGGCACGACACGATTTTTCTGGCGGAATGCGTCGGCGAAACCGGTAGTGTGCTCGCCTTCGACGTGCAGGAGGCCGCGATTATTTCCGCGCGGGCACGGGTGGCGCACGCGGGGTATTCCGGGCGAGTGGGATTTTTCCACGAGTCCCACGAGTGGCTGGACCGTCACGTGGCGGATGGCTCGGTGGCGGTAGTGATGTTCAATCTCGGCTACCTTCCCGGCGCGGATCACGAACTGACCACGGAAGTCGCGGTTACCTTGGTGGCGCTGGAGAAATCGGCGCGCGCTTTGAAACCTGGCGGTTTTTTGTCGGTGATCTGCTATCCCGGCCATCCGGCTGGCGCGGCGGAGGCGGTGGCGGTGGAAACCTGGCTGTCAGTCCGAGCCAGCGCGGGCTGGCGGGTGGTGAAATACGGTGCTCTCGCCACCCGCCGACCCGCGCCGTTTTTGTTATTGGCGGGAAAAGGGGAGTGAGGCGGCAAGCGAGTGGCGGGGTTTGGCCCGTGGCTGGGGCGGGAAGCCTCATGGGGATTTCACAGGGTGCCGCGTTTGCCGCAGGCGTCGGGTGCCGAGAAATGCAAGCCCGCCGGCGAGCAGTAACGTGGGAGCCACGGCGGCGATCAGCCAGGGAGAGAGCGGCATTTTCACGACAAAGCGGGTGGTGATCGGCGTGCGGATGGCGGCGGCCAGCGGGAAATCCCAGATTAAGGTGCGGCCGCTGTTTTCGCTGCGGGTCGCGTTGGACTCGCGCGCGGCGACGGGCAGATGGAGGGTGTAGCGCAGGCTCCGGCCTTGGAAGCTCGATGCGGGCAGGAAAGCAGCCCCCGGCAGCGCGGAGCCGGGCGAGATCCGGCGCTCGAAGTCCACGGTCCGGCTGCGCGTGTGGATTTTCACCTCGCCAGCCATCGCGGCGGCGGACGAGGGCAGGGTCTTGGTGTCCTTGAACTCCCGCGCGGCGTCGAAGCGCACTTGGATGAAAATTTTCAGTTGCTCGCCCTCGGTGCTGACTCGGTGGCTCGACGCAAGGATGGCCGGGTTTTCCGCGAGGAATTTCGCGATCATTCGGCTCACCCCGGCCTCCCCACCTTGGAAGCGGGCGGCGGCTTTCGGCAGGGAGTAGGAAATTTCCGCGCGGCCGCTGCCGTTGGTTTCCAGCCAGACTTCCTCGTGTCCGTCGATGCATGAAACGAGCAGGCAGGCGGCGATGAGCGCGATGATGCGGGGGAAAATTGTCACATCCGCTGTTCGCCGCTGCGCATGAGGATATCTCCGATTTCGACGTGAGGGGGGGCTTCGAGGATCGTTAGAATCGCCCACGCCACATCGCGGGGTTCGAGCATTTTCATCGCCGCGCGGGTCTGGAGGAGCGATTCCTCGCGGCCGCGGAAATACTGGTCGAGCAGTGGCGTATCGACAAATCCCGGTGAGACGCAGGCGACTTGGATGGGTGAGTGGACGGATTTCAGTTCGGCCCGGAGGGCGTCGGTGATGGCGCGGACGGCGAATTTGGTGGGTGCGTAGAATCCGCCGCTGGGTGGGACGCGGTGGCCGCTCATGGACGAGACGTTGACAATGCGGCCGCCGCTGGCCGGGAAGTGCTTGAGCGAGAGTTGGCAGCAGAGGGCGAGGGCCATCACGTTGACGCGCCACATTTCCTCCCAGTCGGCCGGGTTGCCGTCGATGATGCGCGAGAGGTAGGCGACGCCGGCGCAGTTGACGAGGCCGTCGATTTTCCCAAGGTCGTGGAAAATTTTTGAGATGTCCTCGCGTTGGGTGAGGTCGGCGGAGATGGGCGAGACATCTTCCGAAAGGGCGGAAGGGCGGCGGGTGACGCCGAGGACATTGGCGCCGCGTGTGGTAAGGAGCTCGCAGAGTGCTTGGCCGATGCCGCTGGACGCTCCGGTGACGAGCAGGGTTTTACCTTGCAGAGGACTCATGGGCTTAGCGTGTCACGGGCAGCGGGTGAGGGCAACATTTTGAACAGCTCCGGCAGGTCTGGCAGATCGGAAGCCGAGCGGGCACGCTGTGCGGCAACGATCTTGCCTTGATGAAACAAGAAGACGCCGGGCATTTGCAGGCCATCTCCGGCGAGGTGACCCACGCCGCAGCCTTTGAAAATGGAGACCGCACTCAGCCACCAGACGCGCGGGCCGAACAAG
>JBBEEL010000103.1:0-15140 GCA_040880785.1 Akkermansiaceae bacterium
CAGGGCGGCATCACCTACGAATACCGCAGCTTCTCGCTCAGCGGATCCAACGGCCTGTCCGCCAAGGGCTTCCTCCAAGTCAGCGTCACCCATCCCTGAATCGCACCCATCTTACCGTAGCCGTCTGTCCATTTGCGAAAAAGCCTTCTCTGTTGTTCTTTATCCTGAACCCATGATCAAATCTCCCAAAAAACGGACCGCCAAGTCCCTCGTCACCCAATCGATCCCCTTGTTGGTGCTATCAGCTTTGGTTGTCGCTACCGTCTGGATGTCTCAGACTGCCGATGAGCGTCGGGATGATCCATTGCCAACGTCCAACCCGGCGCGCCAGGTCACGCAGGTTCCTACTTCCCTAACAGCCGGTGACACATCCGACCCGGCCACACCCCTCCCACGCCCTTTGAAGGTGGGAAATTCCTCCGCCCTTCACGAGTGGACCGAGGGAGATTGCATGGACCCGGCGGTCATTGAGCGACTCGCATCCAATCCGGATGAATTTATCAAAATGGTCGAGGAGAACGACCGCATCAAGCGGCGGCAACTCGTCTATCGCAAGGAAACCGCGGCACTGCTGGTCCAGCAGGCCCGCGCGAGCGGCGAGCCTCTCCGGCAGTTCACGCTCCCGGACCTCGACGGCCGCGAACTGGTGGTGGAAATCATCAGCTCAGACCTCTCACCATCCGGCCAGTCCGGCAGCTTCCACGGTCGCTTGGCCGGACGTCCGGAATCCATGGTCACCCTGGCTTTCGAATTCGGCACCGAGGCCTTCACCGTGCTCTCGCCCGAGGATGGCATCTACTTGCAGGCCGACCCCCGCGAGCCCGGCGAATTGATCGTTAAAAGCATCGATCCAGCCATCTACGTCGCCTTCAAATGCGGAAATCCGGATCATCAATAACTTTTTCAAAACCCTCCTCACCATGTTTCTAACCAAACCCATCCGTGCCGCCCTGGCCGCTGTCTTCGCGGCGCTTTCCCTCCAAAGCGCTTTTGCGATCGTCGAGGCTGACCTCTTGGTCGGCTACGATCAGACCTACGCCTCCGCCAACGGTGGCGGGGCCCGCACCCGCGTCATCATCGCCAATGCGGTCGCCGCCTCCAACGCGGTCAACGAGCGCAGCGGCACCCCGGCGCGCCTGCGCATCGTCGGTTATCACCAGGCCGCCCAATATAGCTTTAATCGGACCACCAATGGCGGATTCGTCAATTGGATGATCAACCGGGATTCCCGCCTCGTCGATGTGGTGGACGCCGGCGACGCGCGCGGCGCCGACCTCGTGACCTTCATCTGCGAATCCAGTGCCGATAACGTGTCCGCCGTCGCCCAGCAACCGGGACGCTTCTCTTCATTCGACCCCTCCGCCTTCTGGGGCACGCTCGTGGCGCATGAAATCGGCGGGCACAACTACGGCTGCGACCACCGTGGCGGGCGGGAAAATCCCAAGACCGCGATGTTGCACAACTACTGCGGCGGCGGCGCGCAAGGGTGGTTTTCCAATCCGAATGTCTGGTTGAACGGCGTCAGCCTCCGAGGCGAGGGAAGCTGCCTCGGCGTCGCGGTCGATGGCGGCGACAACGCGCTCCGGATCAGCAGTTCAGCACAGGGCACGGCCGACAATTTTGCCCGAGTTGCCGCCCCTCCGAATCTTGGAAATGTGGTGCGCCGCTGGTCATTCAACCAGCCGCCCGGCACCGCCCCGGCAGGCACCACCGTCACCGATTCCATCGGAGGCAGCGCCCAGGTCAGCGTGTTGGGAAATGGTGCCACATTCACCGGCTCGGGCCTGCTCATCCCCGGCGGTACCTCAGGTAGCGGCGCGGCCTACCTGCGCCTACCCCCCGGCACCGTCTCCGCCTACACCAATCTAACCATGGAAATTTGGGCCACCCCACGCTCGATGCGGACCTGGGCACGGATCTTCGATTTTAACAACGGCAACACCAACTACCTCACCCTGACATCCGCGGTTGGAACGAACTTCAGCAACCAGCGCTTCGGGTCGGTGGTCGCCGGCACCACCGTCGAACTCGACAGCGCGCTGCCGACCGTCCCCGGCGTCCTCCACCACTACGCCATCACCTTCACCAGCACCGGTGCCAGTAGCGGCCGTTGGACCTGGTTCCGAAATGGCGACGAGGTGG
Source organism: Akkermansiaceae bacterium (assembly GCA_040880785.1). Classification (GTDB taxonomy): domain Bacteria; phylum Verrucomicrobiota; class Verrucomicrobiia; order Verrucomicrobiales; family Akkermansiaceae; genus Luteolibacter. The sequence continues at coordinate 2,143 of JBBEEL010000103.1, forward strand.
CTCTGCTCAATGTCGCTTACTCGTTGGCCACCTTCCCCGATGTGAACAACTGGCTCGGCCGCTCCGCCTTCGCGAACGATGACCTCGCCCACTGCGAATACGCGGAAGTCCGCATCAGCAATGTCGCGATGAACCGCGACCAGATCCTCGGCAACTACAGCCTCGGACCCAATCACAGTGCCTCCGCTGTCTTCCTCACTGCCGACGACCCGCTTGGGCAGACCTCCTTCGCCGCCGCCGGCCGCTGGAGCGATACACTCGTGCCGTCATCGGGAAAATCCTATGAAACCTATAACTCCCGCCTCCGCACTCCGACGGATGGTATCTCCCGGATCTTCGCCGGCCAGTCGCTCGCCCTGACCGGTGGCAGCTTCACCTGGAAAGGCACCTCCAGCAACACCATCACCGTCAACAATCTGGCCCTCCGCGGCAGCGCCGAGCTGCTCCACGCCGGATCCGGCACTTTCACCATGGCGGGAAATCTCGCCGTGCAATCGGACAACACCGTCGTCCGGGCAGCCGGTGGCAACATCACCCTCGCCGCCAATCTCAGCGGTTCGCAATCCCTGCTTTTCGTCGACAACACGACCACCCTCAGCGGCTCGAATTCCGCCTTCTCCGGCAAGATCGCCATCGGTGACGGACGGACGAGTGCCGTCTCCATCGACTCCGAAGCACGCCTCGGAGCCATCCCCGCCACCCTCGTCCCCGACCAATTATTCTTCGACCGTGGCACGCTCCAGACCTCCGGAAATCTGGCCATCAGCGCGCCGAACCGCGGCATCACCCTCGGCATCAATGGCGGGAGATTCCAAGTCAACAGCGGCACCCTCACCCTGACATCACCGCTCTACACCCCCGACACCGGCCCCAACGTGCGGGTGGGCTCCTTCACCAAAAGCGGCCCGGGCACGCTCGTCCTCAACAGCTCAGGCAGCAACTTCCGGGGCGTTCTCTTCGTGGACAGCGGGAGCTCCACCGCCAACGACGGCATCCTCCGCGTGGCCAACAACCAGGTGCTCGCAAACGTCCACCGCGTCTGGATGAACAACACCGGCACGGGCAGCTCAACGCTCGAGCTGGATGGCACTTCCGGCGCGATCAGTCTCCCACGTGTCGAGTTCACCTCCCGTGACGGCAGCACCCCGGCCATCCGCAATGCCGCCGGCACCAACACCATCGGCGGCCTCTCAATGCGAGCCGGCGGTGCCAACCACATCGTCCAATCGGACAGCGGCCTGCTCAATATCAGCGGCTCCATCTATTCCGACGTGAGCGGCACCCGCACCATCACGTTCCAAGGAAATGGCGATATCGCCACGCTCAACACCATTTCCGAACTCGCCGCGAATCTAGTCAATGTTGTGAAACAAGGAAATGGCACGCTCACCCTCGCAGGCGTTTGTGGTCATGACGGCGCGACCACGGTCAACGGCGGGACCCTGCGCCTGAACGGCACCTTGCAGACCGCCTCGAGCACCCTCGTCACTGCCCCGGGAACCATCCTCGCGGGCACCGGGACCAGTCAGGCCATCAGCACCATCAGCGGCAGGCACGCCCCCGGAAACGCCACCAACTCAACCGGCATCCAGACCTTCACCGGCCCGCTGGCCTATACCGCGGGCGCGGAACTCGCATGGACCCTGACAGCCAACAACACCACCGCAAACAGCCGTGTGAGTGCCCAAGCGGTGAACGTCGCCGCCGCCGTGGAGGTCGACCTCGTCTTCAACGGCCCCGGCAGCACCGTGGACTTCACCAGCACTTTCTGGAGCCAGGCCCGCAGCTGGCCAGTCCTCACCGCCAGCCAGATGTCCGGCCAGTTCCAGCTCGGCAGCGTGAGCGCCGATTCCGCCGGCCGCCCGATCTCCGCTTACGGCTCATTCATCCTCCAGCAATCCGGCGCGGGCGTGACGCTCAGCTTCTTTCCTCCCGCTTCCGCACCTCCAGTGGCTCCCGTTGGCCTGACCACTTTCGGATCTCCGGGCATGGTCACGCTCGGATGGTCGCCGGCTCCCACCGCCACCAGCTATCATGTCAAGCGTTCCACCAATGCCCTCGGCCCGTTCGAAATCATCGCCACCAATGTCACCACCACGACGTTTAACGACACAGCGGTCGAGGACGGCACCATTTACTACTACGTGATCGTTGGGTTGAATTCCTTCGGCGAGGGCAATGCCTCCACGGCCATCACAGCCCTGCCCCACCTGCCCACCACCATCGGGAAGGCAAGCAACACCCTCAGTCTGCAAACTCCCGCCAGTTGGACCGGTGGCTTTGTGCCCAGTCCCTTCGACATCGCAAGCTGGACCGCGCTGCCGGGGTCGAACTCCGTGGCCCTCGGAGCGGACATGACCCTGAATGGCATCATCATCGGCACGACCGGCGGTGCGGTCACCCTCAGTGCAGGGAACACGCTGAGCCTCGGCTCGGATGGCATCAACATGAGCGCGGCCACCCAGAATCTCACCCTCGCCGCGGGCCTGAAACCGCGCGCCGGAGAGCAATCCTGGAAGGTCGCGAGCGGCCGGACATTGACGCTTAATGGAAGTTTCTCCCGCGATCCCGGCGCCTCCCTGGTGCTGGACGCCACCGCAGGCATCGGCACCGTGACAAGCTCGCCCTTTACCAATACCAACGGCATCGCGGGACCCTGGGCCATCCAGCGAAGCACGGGAGCCGCCGCGAACAACACCGCCGCAGGCCACACCTATCTCTCTAAAAATGCTTCGAACAATCTGGTGCCCTACCTCGACGCCACCCCAGCCGCCGCCTTCGGGTGGCCCAGCGCAAACAACAACACCTTCAACTACGACGTCGCTGCCGTCCAGGGAGTCCTCGGAGTCGAACGACGAGCCCACACCGCCCGCTACACCGGTGCAGCAGGCACCCAGGATTGGGGTAACAACAACACCACCACCATCACGCTCAATGGCCTGATGAATGCCGGGACCGGCACCCTGACTTTCGGCGAAACGGGCGGCGCCAACCAAGGTCAGCTCGCCATCGGCACCCACAACAGCAACGAACTCGTGCTCGCCGCAGCGGGTGCCAATCTCGTGATCAATATCCCGATCATCAACACCGGCTCAACCCCCGGTTCACTGGTCGTCACCGGCCCCAACACCGTCACCCTCGGCGGAGCCGGCGGAAACAACACCTTCACCGGCGGCCTCCATCTCAACTCCGGAACCCTGCAGCTCGGCCAGGACACCGCACTGGGAACAGGCACCCTGACCATCAGCGGCGGAGAAATCCGCGCCATCGGAGCCCCTCGCACCTTTGCCAATACCGTCGTCCTGAACGGCGACTTCACCCTCGGCCGCACCACCAACTTCAGTGGCCCGCTCAGCCTTGCCCGTAACCTCACCCTCACCTCGGCAAATCCCGACGCGCTGCCTCCATTCACATCCACCCTCAGCGGCCCGCTCAGCGGCCCACACGCCCTGACGATCACCGAAGGCCCCAACCCGACCGGCACCCTCATCCTCAGCGGTGGAAATACCCACACCGGCGGCACCATCCTCCAAGCCGGCTCGCTGCGGGTCGGCCACCCATCCGGCCTCGGCGCATCCACCGCTCGTCTCACCGTGAATGGTGGCACCCTCGATCTGAATGCCCTGAGCCCCACCGTCGGTGCGCTCTCCGGCAGCGGCGGGGTGATCACTAACCTCGCCAACGGCAGCTCCGTCCTGACTTCCAACTCCTCCGTCACCTCGGTCTTCGGCGGCGTCCTCCAAAATGGCGGCCCCGGCCAGACCCTTGCTTTCACGAAAAATGGCCCCGGAAGACTCACGCTCTCCGCCGCGCATACCCACTCCGGAGGAACCTCGGTGCTTGGCGGCAGCCTCATCCTGAACGGCTCGCTAGCCTCTGCCGTCACCGTGGCCAATACCGCCACCCTCGGCGGCATCGGGACCATCACCGCGCCGCTTACCATCCAATCCGGCGGCACCCTCGCCCCCGGCCCTGCCGATGGCATCGGTCGCCTGCAGGTCAGCAGCGGCCTCACCCTGCAAGCCAATGCCATCCTGCGCCTCGACCTCGACAAATCCTCCGCCACCCGCGACGTGCTCGCCGTCACCGGCACCCTCGCCCGCGCCGGCAGCCTCATTGTCACCAACCTCGCCGGAGCACTCGCCGCCGGTGACCGCTTCACCATCATCGAAGCAGCGAATCCCACCGGAGCCTTCACCACCATCACCCTCCCGGAACTCCCCGAAGGCCTAGAGTGGGATCTATCCGAAATCAACAGCGGCGTCATCGAGATCAACGCGACCACTCCGCCCGGGATCACCTACCCGGAATGGGCCGCTGGCTACCCCTTCGCCGTGGGCGAAGACGGTCCCGCCTTCGACGCCGATGCCGACGGAATCGCCAATGCCTTCGAACTACTGTTCGGATCAGAACCGCTGGAACCCGATACCAGCGTCCTGCCCGTCGGAGCACTCCGCACGGTGATTGGCACCGAGTTCTCCGGCGCGGATCCCTCCAAAAAATACCTCAGCATCACCGCCACCATCCGCAAGAACATCAGTGGCATGACGCTTGTCCCCCAAGCAGCAGACTCGCCCGCCCTGCTCGACGCCCCATCTTCCTCCGAGCAGATCATTTCACTCCTCATCGAAGATCTTGGCGGTTTCGAGAAAAGGGAATGGATCCACACCGTCCCGATCGACCAAGCCGCCCGGGCCTTTATGCGGCTCAAGCTCGTGCAAGACTGAATCAAGAAAGGTGTCTCTTAAAAAGACACCCGTATCGGTCTGCCGGCCTCTTGCCCTCACTGGATAACTCGCCGTAATCGCTTCCGGCGGATGGCATGTCGGGTTTTTCACATGAAACTCGTTATTATCTAGATGGCATTGCTCGGATGCCGAGTCAGGCACCGGCTACAGCCCTCGTCTTAGCCTCAAGTTTCGGCACCCATTCAAAAAACCAACCCAAAGAGAACCCAGCCACTCGAACTCATGAAAGCAACCCAATCCAATCCCTTCACCGCCCGCCAGTCCTTTGCTTCCGCCATTTTCCTCGCCACCGGACTGCTGGTTTCCTCCCTTCATGCCGCCACCATCGACAAGGCGGATAACGCGTTTGATCTCAATCTCCCCACCAGTTGGACCGGCGCTGTCGTCCCGGGAGCCTTCGATATAGCTCAGTGGACCGGCCTCGCTGGGGCTAATTCGACGCTCCTCGGCGGAAACCTCAGCCTGCAAGGCATCACCATCGGCAGCACCGGCGGCGCGGTCACCATCCAGAATGGCAACACCCTCACCCTCGGCAGTTCCGGCATCAACATGAGCGGGGCTAATCAGAACCTCACCATCAGCTCGAACCTCACCCTTGCCCAAGGCGCGCAAACCTGGAACGTCCCAACCGGCCAAGCCCTCACGCTTGACACCGGCACCTTCAGCCGCAGCGCCGGTGCGACGCTGAACCTCCAAGGCAGCGGTACTTTCACGACCAGCATGTCCGGCCTCGCGAACGTGAACAGCATCGTCGGACCCTGGGCCACTGTCGGCTCTGGAATCTCCACAAGCTACGCCACGCTTACCGGCGGAAATATCGTGGAATATACGGGAGCGGACGCCTTGTCCGGCCTGGTCAACGTCTTCGGCGGCATGCCAAGTGGCGGCACCGGCACTGTGAATTACGACGTCTCAGGCACCGGCACCTTCCCCGTCTTCGGTTTGGTTCGCAACATCAACACCCTCCGCTACACCGGCGGCGGTGCCACCCAACAATCCAACACCACTGCGGACCTTCTCACCGTCAACGGCATCCTCAACGCCGGCACTGGCGCCCTCAACATCGGCGGTGGTAGCTTCGCCTTGCGCGTCACCATCGGAGCCAGCAACAACCTCGTGCTCAACGCCGAGTCCGCAGCCATCAACCTCGCCAACGAAGTCAAGAACGGCGCGTCTCCCGGTTCCGTGACCATCCAAGGATCCGGCGGTAATTCCGTCACCCTCGCCGGCCCTAACACCTACACCGGCGGCACCTTCGTCAGCTCCGGCCGGCTGTTCGCAGGTTCTACCGCCATGAACGGAGGACCGATTCATATCTCCCAAGCAGGCACGCTGACATTCACCGGCAATAACCTGACCAGCACCAGCACCGTCACCGGCAGCGGTGCGATTCTCAACGACTCCGCCAACACGATCGTCTTCACCGGCAACCACTCCGGCTTCACCGGAACCTTCACCCACAGTGCTGATACGGCCAACACCCAGTTCAACACCGGGGTTTCAGGGAGCGCAAACGCCGCCTACAGCATCTCCGGCGGTGAATTGATTTTCGCCGGAGCGGGCAACTACACCGTGCCTTTCGGCTCTCTTGCCCGCTCCGGCGGCGCCATCCGCGGTGCCAATGCCGCCACGGGAACCACCACCTTGGAAGTCGGAAATCTCAACACCGACAGTTCCATCACCGGCAACCTCAACAACGGCGGTGCCAAAGTTCTCGCCCTCACCAAGGTCGGCACCGGCACCCTCACGCTCGGTGGCACCAACACCTATTCCGGCACCACCACCATCCTCAATGGAACGCTCCGCATCGAAGACGCCATCTCCGCTACCAATACCATCGACAACCAGGCAAATTTGGTTTTCGCCCCTTCCGGCACCTATACCTTCCCTAACAGTATTACGGGTGCGGGCAACCTCACCCTCGACAACGGCGGAACCCTCAACCTCACCGGCAACAACAACTTCACCGGAAACACCTTCTTCGATGAGGGTGAACTCTTCTTGAGAGGTTCGTTCGGAGCCATCTCGGTTGCCAATAACTCTCTGAACGTCATCGGCCCCGCCACCGGCCTAGCATTCACCGCAGCTTCGCTTTCCTTCGCCGGCGCTGCCGAAATCAGCCTGCCGCTTACCGCCAGCCCCGGCGACCCGGCACCCATCACCGTCACTGGCGCACTCACCACCACTCCCGCCAACGGCGATGTCACGATCGACATCGCGCCGGGTGTCGTCAGCAACGGAACCTACAACCTGGTCAACTTCGGTTCGCTCGCTGGCAATCTTGCGGATTTCGAACTCGTCGCTCCCAGCCTCAACTCGCGCCAGAGTGCCACTCTCTTCGTGAGCGGCGGATCCACGCTTGCCATGCTGGTGGACGGCGATGCTCCAAAATGGACCGGTCTCGACAGCGGCAGTTGGACCGACGGATTCACCGGACCCTCTTCGAACTGGCGGCTCATCACCGGCGGCACGGCCACCAATTTCCAAAGCAATGACGACGCGCTCTTCGACGACAGCGCCACCACCGGCACCACCGCGGTCAACATCGACATCAGCGATGTTTACCCGCGCGCGACGGTCTTCAACCACAGCGTCCTGAATTACACGGTCTCCGGAGACTTCGGCATTGCAACTGGCTCGGTGACAAAATCCGGAACCGCCGCCCTCACCCTCGCCAGCAACAACCAGTTTGACCAAGGGCTTGCCTTTGAGGGCGGCACTCTCAATATCAACTCTGCCACTGCCATCGGCACCGGCACGTTTTCCATCAACCCTGGATCAGCCAAGGTGATCGACAACACCTCAGGCTCGGCTGTCGCCAACACCAACCCCAACCCGCTGAGCTGGGTCGACAACTTCACCTCCACCGGCAGCAACGACCTCGATCTCGGAACCGGAACCGTCACGGCCAGTGGTGACGATGCGAGCCGCACGCTCACCGTCAGCGCCGGCACCCTCACCCTCGGCGAACTCAAGGCACCCGCACACGGTCTCATCAAGGCCGGTGCCGGCACGCTCGTGCTTTCCTCCACTGGCGTGGGAATCGACGGCAGCGTCCTCGCCGGCCCCATTGATATTGCCGCCGGGACCCTCCAGATCAACCGCAGCGGCACCGACGCCAGCGGCGACCTCACCGCCACCGGGCTCAGCGGCAGCGGCACCATCAGCAACGGCGCGGACGTCGCGCGGGCGCTGATCCTCCAGAGCACGGTCGATGCAACATTCTCTGGCAACCTTACGGATGGCGGAACAGGTGGCTTGGTGCTGAACAAACGCGGAAGCAGCACACTCACGCTCGATGTGGCCAACACCTACACCGGCGGCACCGAGATCGGCTTCAATGCCAACTTAACACGCATCGGCGTGCTCCGCGCCACCGCCACCGGCGCGCTCGGCACCGGCACGGTCTCCATCGGCATCGGCGGCAACGACGCCACCGCGCGGCTGGAACTGGATGGCGGGATCACCCTGCCCAACGAACTCATTCTTCCCGTGCGGACCAGCGGGACGCCAAGCATCCAGAGCATCTCCGGAGTCAATACGCTCTCGGGAAATGTTCTCATCCCAGTCGGCGGCAGCGGCCTCACGATCCAATCGGACGCCGGGACGCTCAATCTCACCGGAACCACCTTTGATGTCGCCGCTACCGCCGGCACCCGCACACTGTTCTTCACCGGAGCCGGAGATGGCTCGGTCTCTTGGCCGATCTCCAATGGCGCGGCCTTGTTGGTTTCCGTCACCAAGGCTGGTGACGGCACCTGGACCCTCACGGGCCTCAACACCTACACCGGTGACACCACCGTCAACCAGGGAATCATGGCAGTGGCCAACCCGGTGCTCGCCGATGCCGCCGCCGTTCGAATCGCCGCCATTGGCACGCTTCACCTCAGCCACGCCACCACCGACACCGTGAGCCGCCTCTTCATCGATGGCGTCGAGCAATTCATCGGCACCTGGGGAAGCCTGGCCTCCAGCGCCACCTACAAAACCGCCCGCATCACCGGCACCGGCATCCTCAACGTGACCAATGGCACCACCCCGCCATCCGGCTACGGCACCTGGGCCACCGCCACCGGCCTCACGCTCGGCGTCAACGACGCTTCCACCTTCGATGCCGATTCGGACGGCTCCGACAACGGCACCGAATACATCCTCGGCGGCCTGCCGCTCAGCGGCGCGAACAACCCGAAGGTCTACTCCCTGCTCGCCGACAGCAGCGCCGATGTCGAAACCGACAACAAGGAGTTGATCACCACCATCGCCGTGCCCGTCGGCACCCCGGTGTTCTCCGCAGGCTCCCCGGTGTCCACCGCCACCTTCCAAGGCTACGGCATCACCGTGCGCGGCAGCACCGACCTCGCCAGCTTCCCGGTCACCGTCACCCCCGTCGATCCCATCACCACCGGCCTGCTGGCGGCCCCCGTCCAGGGCGGCATCACCTACGAATACCGCAGCTTCTCGCTCAGCGGCTCCAACGGCCTGTCCGGCAAGGGCTTCCTTCAAGTCAGCGTCACCCATCCCTGAGCCCCACCCATCACCATACCATAAAAATCCTGTAAAAAACCCGATCCACCGCCATCAAGACTATGAAAAATCTCCCATCCAATCCGTTCATCACCAATCGCCCGCTGCTTCCCGCCATTTTCCTGGCTGGTGCATTGGTTGTTTCCTCCCTCCCGGCGGCCACCATCGACAAGGCGGATAACACGGACAACCTGAACCTCACCACCAGTTGGACTGGCGGCGTTGTCCCGGGAGCTTTCGATGTGGCTCAGTGGACCGGCCTCGCTGGAGCCAATTCGACGCTCCTTGGCGGCAACCTCAGCCTCCAGGGCATCACCATCGGCACCACCGGCGGTCTCGTCACCATCCAGAATGGCAGCACGCTCACCCTCGGCACCGCCGGGATCAACATGAGCGCTGCCACCCAGGACCTCACCATCAGCTCAAACCTCACCCTCGCCTCTGGCGGGCAAACCTGGGACGTCGCCACCGGCCGCACCCTTACCCTCAATACCGGCACGTTTTCTCGCACCGCTGGAGCGGCACTTAATCTGCAAGGGGCCGGCACCTTCGCTGCCAGCATGACCAGCCTGACGAATACAAATAGCATCATCGGACCTTGGGCGACCGTTGGCTCGGGCTCGAGCACCCGCTACGCGACGCTCTCCGGTGGGAACCTCATCGGGTTCACAGGTGGCACGGCTGCAGCCGCATTTGGATGGCCAAGTGCAAACAATAACACCTTTAACTACGACGTCGCCGGGGTCCAGGGAGCCCTCGGAATCGGTCGACAAGCCAACACCGCCCGTTACACCGGAGCTGAGGGCACGCAAAACTGGGGCAACAACAACACGACCACCGTCACGCTCAATGGCCTGATGAATGTCGGCTCGGGAACTTTGACCTTCAGTGAGGGTGGCGGCACCGCCCAAGGGCAATTGGCGATCGGCACCAACAATGGCAACGAACTGGTTCTCTCCGCCGCGAATGCGAACATCATCGTTAAGATCCCAATCATCAATACGGGAGCCAACGCGGGTTCAATTCTGGTTACCGGCCCGGGCACGGTGACTGTCGATAGCGCGGGTGGTGCCAGCACTTACACGGGGGCCACGACGGTTGCGAGTGGCACTCTTCTCGTCAACGGAGTGGGCAATATTAACAGCACCAGTGGAATCGCCATCAACGGATCAAGCGCCAAATACGTCCACACCAGCTCGGTCGCCTCGACGCGTAGCATTACCCTTTCCCAAGGTTCTCTGGATGGCACCGGAACTGTCGGAGCCGTCTCGGTGGCCGACAATGCCGCCAACATCGTCACCAACGGCAATGCCGGCACCACGGCACTGACGCTGGGTTCCCTAAGCTTCGCCGGTGATGCGACGGTCAATGCCCGCAAGGCAGGGGCGGCATCCGCGGGCCTTGCAGTCACCGGGGCTCTCTCGACCACGCCAGCCAGCGGTTCCGTGACGGTCAACGGTTTCAGCACGGGTTGGAGCCTTGGTGCCAATAACCTGATTACCTATGGCTCCTTCGGCGGCAGCATCGGTGATTTCACCATGGGAACATTCACAGGGCTGTCTGCCCGTCAGTCGGCGGATTCTCTGGTTCTCAACGGCTCGGCGGTCGCACTGAACGTCACCGGCGATCTACCTGTATGGACGGGCAGCAACGGAAGTGCGTGGACTACCGCCACCGACGGCGATAACACGGGGCCTAACAATTGGGCGACGAAGACCGCCCAGACGGGAACCAATTTCTGGGCAGCAGACATTGCGGAATTCAATGATACCTACAATCTCGGTGCCGGCGACGTTGCCGTGACCAATCGGTCCATCGACATTCAAGGAGCGAATGTCAGCCCTGGCAGTGTGACCTTCAATCACTCGACGGGCGACTACACGCTCGCCAGCAGCACCGGACACGGCATCGCTTCCGGTATCCTGAGCAAGAGCGGCACGAGCAAGCTGACGATCACCACCACCAACACCTACACCGGAGCAACCACCATCAATGCCGGCACCGTGCAAATCGGTGACGGCACCACGGACGGTTCCATCGCCACGAGCAGCGGCATCGCGAACAACGGCAGCCTGATTTACAATCTCACAGCGAATCAGTCCTATGGCAACGCCATCAGCGGCACCGGCAGCGTGACCAAAGACGGTGCGGCAACCCTGACGCTTTCAGGCAACAGCAGTTATCAGGGCGGCACCACCATCAGCGATGGCATCGTCCGTGTCGGAAATAACTCAGCCCTGGGCACTGGCGCGGTGGACATCGCCGGTGGTGCCACTGTCAATAACAGTGCGACTTTGAGCGGCCTTGCCAACACCTTCACCGGCAGTGGAGCGTTCACCACCGGCAGTGGACAGGTCACCCTCACGGGAAACTGGTCTGGCTTCTCGGGCACGGTCACAAGCACCTCGACAAGCGACTTGGTCTTCAATGGTGGATTCTCCTCTGGCGTGGCCCTCACCACCAGCGAGAACGCCGCCTATGTGAACAACTACAATCTGAACAATACCAACGGCTTCATTGTCCAGAACACGACCGGTTCCACCGTCACTTATAAGCTCGGCTCCTACGCCAGCGCGGTCGGCAGCAATCTCCGCAATGCAGGGTCAGCCACTGGATCTGTCGTTTTTGAAATCGGCAATCTCAACACCGACACCGTCGTGGCCGGCGGGATTGGCGGCGGGGCTCAGACTGTGGCCCTCACCAAGGTGGGCAACGGGAAACTGACGCTTGCCGGAACCAATAACTACATCGGTGCCACCATCGTCTCCGCGGGCACCTTGCTCGTGAACGGCTCTCTCGCCAACACCGCAGTTTCCGTCAATGGCGGCACCCTCGGCGGCACCGGAGCCATCACCGGAACTGTCTCAGTCGCCAACTCCGCCACCCTCTCCGCAGGAGCCTCCATTGAAAGCCTCCGCACCGGAGCGCTCACCATGGACTCCGGATCGATCTTCGCTTTCGAAGCAGCGGACAATACCACAACTGGCGCGGACCTCGTCGCAGTCAATGGCTCGCTCTCACTGACCGGCGTCACCCTTTCATTCGACCTCGTCACCCTCGCCGCGCTCCAAGGTGGATCGTGGTCTGTCGGCAACAAACTCACCCTGCTCAGTTATCTCGATGGCGGTTCTGGTATCACCTCCGGCTTCACGGGTTACTCAGATGACACAGGCTACTTCTTCGGCGCCAACGAATGGCGGTTCAACTACAACGATACCGTCGCTGGAAATAACTACGGCACCGACGCCATCTCCAACAGCCAGAACCATTTCGTCACCATGACTTTGGTGCCAGAACCAGGTGCCGCCTTGTTAGGTAGCCTCGGCATGCTCGCCCTCCTTCGCCGCCGCCGTTCATAAAGAATTTCCGGGAGATTTGGGTTTCTCCCCGGGATCCTGTGGCCGCTGACTGGAGGGTCGGCGGCCCTTTTTTGTTGGCTGTGAGTGAAACAAGGAGCGGCGGACTCCGATCCGCCGAAGCGCATGAGAAAGCCGATGAGTGGGAGCTTAGAGCGTTTGCCAAAAGTTATTTCCGAAACTTGTCACAAAAGACTGGTACGACTGTTTGAAGTGCTTATTCTCCAAGGATCTGCCGTCCCCGTCAGCTTCCCAACCCGGAAACCTGCGCTCTCGCTGAGCTTGAGCAGGCCATGGGATACTGCCCGGATGGCAAGTCATACCGGCGTCTCAATGCCATCCATCATCCTGCCCGTTGAAACGGTGAAGG
>JBBEEL010000104.1:0-14812 GCA_040880785.1 Akkermansiaceae bacterium
CGCGAGAAGTCTCCGGCGGGATTCGAGTTCTCGGCCTTGCCGTGGCGCAGAAGGAAGAGGTGCATGGGGTAAAGGCTGAAAAGCTGAAAACTGAAACGCTGAAAGGAAGAGCTGGAGGGTAAAGGCTGAAAAGCTGAAAACTGAAATGCTGAAAGGAAGAGCTGGAGGGTAAAGGCTGAAATTCTGAAAGCTGAAAACTGAAAACTGAAAACTCCCTCACATCGTCATGCCGCCGTCGACGGCGATGACTTGGCCGGTGATGTAGCGGGCGGCGGGGCTGGCGAGGAAGACCACGGTCTCGGCGATGTCTTTGGTCTCGCCGAAGGTGGCGAGGGGGATTTTTGCGATTACGGCGTCTTTAATCGCTTGCGGCAATTCGTCGGTCATGTCGGTGGTGATGAATCCGGGAGCCACGGCGTTGCAGGTGACGGCGCGGCCGGCGAGTTCGCGGGCGACTGCCTTGGTGAAGCCGATCAGGCCGGCCTTGCTGGCGGAATAGTTGCTTTGGCCGGCATTTCCGATCAGTCCGATGACCGAGGCGATGTTGATGATCCGCGGGTCCTCGGCCTTCATGAGCGGGCGCATGAAGGCCTTGACCGTGTTGAAAGCGCCCTTGAGGTTGGTGTCTAGCACGGTGTCCCAGTCCTCTTCCTTCATCCGCATGAGCAAGCCGTCGCGGGTGACGCCGGCGTTGTTGACCAGGATGTTCACGGCACCGAGCTCGTCGCCGATTTTTTTCGCCAGTTCCAGGACGGCGGCGTGGTCGGCGACATCCACGGCGTAAGCGGTGGCGGAGCCGGGGAAAAGCGCGTTAATTTCCCCCGCGGCCTTGCCACAGCTCGCCTCACTGCGGCTGACGACCGCGACCTTGGCTCCTTCTGCGGCGAGGGCACGGGCGATTTCCTGACCGATTCCACGGCCACCACCGGTGACCACCGCGACTTTATTGGCAAAGCGTTGCATGCGGGCAGCGTGGTGCTGCTTCCGGCCGGCTGTCAATCCGCGCGCCGCTTAAAATCAACGGATGACCGCTCTGAGGATGCCCCGGATGACCCGGAGAATCAGATAGAGCAGGCCCACCACGAGACCCACGGTCAGCAGGAAAACCAGCGCCACCGCAGCGAGAACGACCCAGAGCGGCCACCACCGGCCACCGAGCGGCAGCACGCGCGACCGCATTTCCTGCCACGCTTGCCGCGGCACCGCTGGCGGTGCGACCTGCGCCGGGGGAGTGGCTCCGTCGATGGCGACGACCTCGACTTCGATGGTTGGAGATTCCTGGGTCATGTTTCAGCTCTTGGGAGGAAATTTTCACTTTAATTGGCCGCGGCGCAACGCGAATGCGCGCCAGACGCGTGGTGCGCGGTTGAAGCCAGCGCTCCGTGAGATGACGGCGGTGCTCCCGAGGAACTTGGCCTGTTACAGGCTGCGGGCAAGATGCTCGCGCCACGTGGCCCGGGCATTCTGCCCGGAGCCTCTCATCAGATGAACACAGATGCACGCAGATAAAAAAGGGATTTTGTTAATTGGAATCTGGGCTCATGCCTGTTTATCTGCGGTTTATTTTCCTCTTCATGGGTCTAAATCTAAACCGACAGTATTGGGCGAGACGCCCACAGCCACACGGCTCCGCGCCAGTGGCATCTGCGGGGCGCGCTAGACCTTGAACATCCCACCGCGTTTGCCACCCAGCACCGCAGCTCCCATGATCGCGGCTGATAGGAAAACCATCGCCCACACGCCCAGCGCCGCGGCCAGCTCGGTGCCATTTCCCAGCGTGCTCAGCAGGGTGTAGATCGCTTTGGTAATCGGATAGTGCTGCTGTTGCTGCGCGAGGATCAGGCTGTCACTCACTTCCAGCATGGCGAAGGAGAACGCGAGGATGGCGCCCGCCGCAAGGTTCGCGCCGATGAGCGGGATGGCCACCCGCCGCAGCGTGCGGACCGGCGAGGCCCCCAGCGAGCGCGCGGCCTCCTCCAGCGCTGGGTTGCTCTGCTGAAGCCCCGCCACCGCCGCCCGGACCACGTAGGGCAGCCGCCGGATCGCATAAGCAATCACGATTAACACAAAAGGGTTTCCGCCGGCTCCGACGAGGAAGTGGAAAGCCTTGCCCTCCTGCGAGAGCGACAAATAACCGAAGGCCATCACCAGTCCCGGCACCGCCAGCGGCATCATCACAAGCGCGTCGAGCACACCGCGGCATTTCAAATCCGAGCGCACCACCACCCAAGCCACGCTCATCCCGATGACCAGCGCGATCAACGTGGCGCAGCCGGCGTAAAGCAGGCTGTTCTGGATTGACGGCACTACCAGATTATTTCCTAACGACTCCACATAATGGCCCATGGTCAGCTCGTCCGGAATGACCGTCCCATACCAGCGCCCGGCGATGGATAGCAGCACCACGCCGAGATGGGGGATCGACGCAATGAAGAACACGCCGATGAACAAGCCCGAGCAAGCCGCGGATCTCCAGCCACTCACCCGCAGCGACGAGGCCCGGCCTTTCGGCCGCGGCGCGGTGCCCAGCGGCGAGCGGCCGAGGACCAGCTTGGCGAAGGCGAAGACACCCGCCGCGACGATCAATAAAACCGCGGTGAGCGCGTAGGGGATGGGATTTCTATCCAGCCCCTTGAGGCCGTCGAAAATTTGCACCGGCGCGACCCGCGCGTAGTCGAAGACCAGCGGCACGCCCAGCTCGGTGAAGGACCAGATGAAAACAATCGAGGAACCTGCGAACACCCCGGGCATCGCGAGCGGCAGCGTGACCCGGAAAAAGCGCTTCCACGGCGGGCAGCCGAGGTTTTCCGCCGCCTG
This sequence comes from Akkermansiaceae bacterium, assembly GCA_040880785.1. Classification (GTDB taxonomy): domain Bacteria; phylum Verrucomicrobiota; class Verrucomicrobiia; order Verrucomicrobiales; family Akkermansiaceae; genus Luteolibacter. Next base: position 2,818 of record JBBEEL010000104.1, read on the forward strand.
CTCCATCGCCGGATCCAAATTCGCCAGCGCAGCGGCGATGTTCATGTAAAGGATCGGATAGAGATGCAGCGCGTTCATCAGCACGATTCCGGCGAAGCGACCGTTGGCAAGCCAGTCGTAGGGCAGGTCCGCCTCCATCAGGCCGGACTTGATCAGGAAGGAATTGAACGCGCCGTTGACGCCTAACATTTGTTTGACGCCCACCGCGCCGACGAAGGGCGGCAGGATCAGCGGCGCGAGGACCAGTATGCCTAACACCGGCTTGCCGAAGAAGTCGTATCGATGCCCAACGAGCGCCAGCGGGAAAGCGATGGCGAGGGTGGCGGCGGTGCTGACGATCCCCAGCGCAAATGCATTCCACAGCCCTTCCCGATAGATCGGATTGCGGAACACCGCGGCGAAGAAATCCAGCGTGAAATAGTGCGTGCCGTCCGCCCGCGTGCCTTCGAATGCCTGTTTCACGATCATCCCGGCCGGATAGATGAAAAACACCGCGAAAACGATGCTGATGATAACAGTGATTGTGATGGCTTGACCGCGTTTCATCGGATGCTGGCGGTCGGGGATTGCGCGCGGGCCATGGCCTCCGCCTTGCGATAGTTGGCGCGGAACCACTCGCCGATTTCCGCCGCGTGGTCGGCGGCTTCGAGCGCGCTGCCCTTGTCGAGAACCGGGTCGCCGCGGCCGGCTTTGGCATAACTCACGCGCGAGACATCGGAGAAAACCGCCAGCGCGTCGGCCGGCATGCCCGCCGCGTGCAAGGCGGCCCAGGCAGCTTGCATTTCGTCGTGCGAGTTGATGCACATCACTCTGACGATCTGGCGCAGCGTGTTGAAGGCCGCGCCGGTGAGCTCGCGCTGATAGGTGAAATTGCCGAGGTCTTCATAAGGCCGGGCGTTCGGCATCGTGGAGTGCGCGAGATTCTCCGGCGTGTAAACATCCCGCCGGATCGGCGTGCGGTGGAGGGCGCGTGACTTCGGTCCGCCGGGGCTGCCGGGATTTCCAAACCACAGGATTTGCGCTTCCGGGCTCAGGCAGAATTCCACGAAAGCCTGCGCCACTTCCGAGTTCGGCGCGCCCTTGAGCACCGCCACCGGATCGCTGCTCAAGGTGGTGCCGCCGAGCGGCGCGATCCACACCACCCGCGGGGTGCCGTTTGCCGAAGTGAGCTCCTCAGCGAAGGAACGGCCGTAGAAATCGATGCACATGCCCGCGGAGGCGTTGCCCTGGCCCACGTCCTGCGGCGGTTTGGACGCGCTGTCGGTAAAATAGCGGGCGTTGGCGGACATCCGTTGGATGAGTCGCAAGCCGGCGGCCCAACCAAGTTCCATCCCTGTCGCGGGATTCTCGGCGATGGCGCGCTGCATCTCGCCCTGAATCAACAACTCGAAGGCGCGGGCAATCGAGCCGCTTTTTGTCGGATCGGCCAGCGCGAGGGTGCCGGCGTAGCGTGGGTCGCCGAGATCGCGCCAAGCGGTGGGCGCGGGCAACTTGAGCCGCCGCAAGACGTCCGGATTATAACAAATTCCAAACTGCGAAATGCAAGTGCCCACCCAGACACGGTCAGGGGGAAAGTAACGCTCGCCCGTGAACATCTCGGGAACCGGCCCGCCCGCGACGAAAAGCTCCGGCTGCGTTTCAAAAACACGCAGCGGCACCAATCTCCCTTGTTTCGCCTGCCCCGCGAAGTCCGGCTCACCGCCGCCGAAGAACACGTCCACCCCGATCCCGCTGCGGCCGGTTTCCGCTGCCGCCTTGAAACCGGCGTCCAGCACCATCCGGATTTCCGAAGTCCCACCGGGCGTCCGCCAGTCGATGTGGATCGTCCGGTCGGTGGATTTCTGCCAATACGATGCGAAGGCCTCGCCGAATTCCTGACGGATCGATTCGTTGTGCGGGCTCAGGATAACCAGGCTGTCGTCGGCAGAGCGCGAGTCGGTAGTCGAGGTGTGGCGACGCAGGCTGAGAGGCAGCGCAATGATCAGTGCCAGCAGTCCGATGATGAGCCAAGCTCGGGTTTTCATAAGGAAGAGGGAAGGGGATCAGGCTTTCAAAATGACCACGTCGTCATGGCGCGCGTGGAGGACGATTTTCTCGTCGCCCGGGTCGTGGATGATGTGTGGGTTCATCTCGACGACCTGCTGGCGGCCAATGGCGGTATCCACCCAATACTGGATGCGCTGGCCGAGGTAGCTGCGATCGCTGATGCGGCCGGTGACCGCGTTGTCGCCCTGCTCCTTGTGCAGCCGCCACGCTTCCGGGCGGATCGATAGCCGCAGCGCCTCGCCGGGGGCGGGTGTCCAAGCGGGATCCGTCACCCGCCCGACGAGCGTCCCATCGGCGGTTTGGGCGGTGGTGACGCCATCGCGGGTCTCAAGCGCCGTGCCCTCGATCAAATTCGTTTCACCGATGAAATTCGCGACGTAAGCGCTCCTCGGGCTGCGGTAAATTTGCTCCGGCGTGCCGATCTGGCCGATTTTCCCGCGGGTGAGCACCGCCATCCGGTCCGCCATCGCCAGCGCCTCCTCCTGGTCGTGAGTCACGTAAACTGCGGTCAAACCGTTTTCCTTCACGATCCGGCGGATTTCGCGGCGCATTTCCACGCGGAGTTGGGCGTCGAGGTTGGACAGCGGCTCGTCGAGCAGCAGGCATTTCGGTTTCACCACCAGCGCGCGGGCCAGTGACACCCGCTGCTGCTGGCCGCCGGACATCTGGTCGATCGAGCGTCCGCCGTAGCCCGACAGCTGGACCATTTCCAGTGCTTCCTCGACGCGCTGCTTGATTTCAGGTTTGGCGATCCGCCGTTCCTCCAGCCCGAACGCGATATTCTGTCCGACCGTCAGGTGCGGCCACAGCGCGTAGCTTTGAAACACCATCGCCGCCTCACGCTTGTGTGGCGGCATCTTGGTCACCTCGCGGTCGCCGAAGAAAATTGAGCCACTCGTCGGTGCCTCCAGCCCTGCGATGCAGCGCAGCAGGGTGGTTTTCCCGCAGCCGGAGGCGCCGAGCAGGAAAAACAGCTCGCCCGCCTCCACCTCCAGAGCGATCCCGTCGAGCGCGCGGACAGTTCCAAAGCACTTGGTGATGGATTCGGCGGTGATGGCTTCCATAAAGTGGTGCAGGGCCCATGCTTTCCCCGCAGCCGCAGGAAGCAAGCCGGAAGCTGACTAAATGCCGTGCCCGAATTTTTTTAAAGATTCTCTTGCCAAGTCCGACGGCGAAAACTACCAAGTCCCCCCACCCAACCGGATGCTCGGATGGCGGAATTGGTAGACGCGCTAGACTAAGGATCTAGTAGGGAAACCTGTGGAGGTTCGAGTCCTCTTTCGAGCACTTATCCCTAATAATCACAGGGTTATGGATGGTGAAAACCCCTTGGTTGACATGCCACCCAGCGTCATGCACGAGGCTGGCGGCAAAATGGCGACAAACGCGGGATTTGTTTCTGCAACCCGCTCAAAAACAAGGCGTTCCAAGGCGAAAAAGAAGTAGGGGCCGTTCTTCAAGGTCAAAGCGGGTCTTCGGTGGTGCCAATTTACCGCACCGCGAATCCAAGGGACGCCTCCGCTTCACCGTGAGTTTCTATCGGGACGGCCGGCGGATGCGGAAAATGTTCAACAACCTGGAGGAGGCGAAAAAGGAGGCCTTGTTCGCGGCGCAGCGGATCCAATCCGGCATGCAGCACGTGACGGACCTCAAGCCGCACGAACGCGACAGTTTCAAAGCGGCTGAGGCCCTGTTAGAAAAACTGGGGATCCCGCTGTATGTAATCATGAAGATATAAGTTACCTGGAAGAGGGTTATCAGATCAAACTGTGGGTGCCAAAAGATCCGGTGAGATACAAAGGCTGGATGATGATGCACGACCTAGGCAAGGGGGCTCTGGACCTCGTGCTCGGGAAATTTTTTTACAGCAACAGAACGATCGAGGAGAGACGCAAGGCCCGCGTCAAAGAGGTCGATCACGCCATGCCTCCTGACAAGCCGTAAGCCAGCTGTCCCCTCGCCCCAACCATTCGAGAAACTGCTCTTGCAGCACCCTTTATTGTTCGGGATCCTCTAATTCATGCCGGGTAGCTTGATACTGCTTTGTTCTCCCAGTAGATCCGGCAGCGATCACATGCGTAGTAGAGAGTGACTTCGGAAGTATCTGGGTCGCGATACTTCTCCATTTTGCATCCGCAACGCCTGCATTTAAACGCTGCAATCCGATGCTGGTAGATGAGGACGCTGATGACGTAACTGTTGAGTTTTAAATAACTGTAGTTGTTCCAACCTCCGGTGCCGGAAGTCAAAAGCTCCATTTCAACACGAGGTCGAAAACACGCTCAGCGGCCCATCCAGCCGCCGTCGACCACGAGGATTTCCCCGTGGACATAGCGTGAGGCCTCGCTGGCCAAAAAGACAACAGGGCCTTTGAAATCGGCGGGATCGCCCCAGCGGCCGGCCGGGATGCGGGCGAGGATTTGCTGGCTCCTAACAGGATCCTCACGCAGGGCCTCGGTGTTGTCGGTGGAAACGTAGCCGGGCGCGATGGCGTTCACGTTGACACCGCGGGACGCCCATTCGTTAGAAAGTGCCTTGGTGAGCTGGCCGATCCCACCCTTGGAAGCGGCGTAACCGGGGACGGTGACGCCGCCTTGGAAGGTGAGCAGCGAGGCGGTGAAAATGATTTTCCCGCTACCGCGCTCGATCATCTTCGCGCCGATGTCGCGGCTGAGGAGGAACTGCGCGTTGAGGTTCACGTCGATGACCTCGAACCAGTAATCGTCCGGATGCTCGGCGGCAGGCTTGCGTTTGATAGTGCCGGCGTTGTTGACGAGGATGTCGGGGATCCCCTGCTCGGCTAGGACCTGCGTGGCGAAAGATTTCACGGCTTCGCGGTCGGAGAAGTCACAGGCGTAGCCGACAAAGGTCCGGCCGACCGCGGTGACCGCTTTCTCAATCGCGCTGCCGCTTGTTTCCATGCTGGCGCTGACGCCAATGATGTTGGCACCCGCCTCCGCGAGGCCTTGTGCCATGGCAAAGCCGATTCCGCGCTTACAGCCAGTGACAATGGCGGTTTTTCCAGTTAGATCGAAGGGATTCATGAAGAGGATAGGAGATAGGAGATAGGAGATAGGAGATAGGAGATAGAGTAGATGGTAGATTGTGGATGAAGAGGGAATCGCGACAGTAGGCGGTGGATCTCGGAGCAAGCTCTTCATCTACAATCCACGATCCACGATCCTCTATCTCTTAGCGCAGCTCTGCGATTTCCACCCGGTCCATGTCGGTGAAGGCCTGGTTCTCACCGCCCATTGCCCAGCAAAAACGATAGCTGGCGGTGCCGCAGCCGCAGTGGATGGACCACGGCGGTGAGAGGACGACTTGGCGGTCCGCCACCCAAAGCGCCCGGGTTTCCTGCGGCTCACCCATCATGTGCAGCACGCGGTGGGCGGCCGGGACATCGAAATAACAGTAGACCTCGCTGCGGCGGTCGTGGGTGTGGCAGGGCATCGTGTTCCAGATGCTGCCGGTTTTGAACTCGGTGAAACCCATCACGAGCTGGCAGCTTTTGATGCCGTTTTCGTGGATGTATTGGAAAATGGTGCGCTCGTTGGCCTCGTCGCGGCTGCCCAGCTCGACCCGGGTGGCATCCGCGCGGGTCGCCTTGGTGGTCGGGTGGCTGGCGTGGGCCGGGTAGCTGACCAGATAGAATGCGGCGGGACTTTCGGCGGCGGCACTGTGGAAGGAAATTTCCCGGCTGCCGCGGCCGATGTAAAGGCAGTCGTGCGCTCCCATTTCATAAATGGTGCCGTCAACGCCGACTTGGCCGGCGCTGCCGAGATTGAGGATGCCGAGCTCGCGCCGTTGGCAGAAAAAGTCGGACTTGAGGGCGTCGTCGTTGCCGAGCACGAGCACACCGTTTGTCGGGATCGCGCTGCCGACGACGGCGCGGTCGAGGTCGGTGTACGTCAGGCGGATTTCTTCGGGGGCAAAAAGTTCTTCAAGCAGAAAGGCGGCGCGCAGCTCGTCCGTGTCGAGGACGGCGGTTTCGCGGGACGATGGCATGAGTCGGTTTTCCATGATGATAAAAAATAGTGGCTTGCAGACGAAGCGGCCGCAGGGGCACATTCTTCACTAGCACCGTGTCGTGGCAATTGGAATCTCAGTTTCCATAAAAGGTCTCACCACCATGGAAGTTCCCACCAGATACAACCCTATGAATTTTCTAAACAATGAACGTTGCACCCTAACTTCGGGCCGCTTCCTGCTGCTTGCGGCCCTCGCCATCTCACCACTTGCCGCCGCCGAGCCGAGACCGGCGGGAATCCTCACCGACATGCAGAGGGTCGCCGACTGGCAGCTTGAGAACCCTTCGAAACACGCGATTTACGACTGGACGCAGGCTCCGTTTTTCATGGGGTTGGCGAGCCTTCACCAGGTTTCCGGCGATTCTAAATACCGGGAGGCGCTCGATCAATTCGGCCAGCAGCTTGCCTATGGACCGGGGCCGCGGGTGACGCACGCGGACGACCACGCGGTGCTGCAAGCCTGGCTCGGCCTCCACGCCCTCGACCAGGCTCCGGCGAAACTCGCGCCCACCACCGCGCATTTCGAAAAAGTCGCCGCCGCGCTGGCGGACAAAGCTCCCGCGAGCGTTGCCGGCGGCACCTTCACCTGGTGCTGGTGCGACGCGCTCTTCATGTCGCCGCCCGTCTGGGCCCGGCTTTCGAAAATCACCGGCGAGCCGAAATACCTCGAATGGGCGGACCGCGAATGGTGGACGACCACCGACGTCCTTTACGACCCGACCCACCACCTCTACTACCGCGACAACCGCTATTTCTCCAAGCGCACTCCCAGCGGAAAAAAAGTCTTCTGGTCCCGCGGCAACGGCTGGGTGGTCGGCGGACTCGTCCACATGCTCGACTACCTCCCGGCCGATCATCCGTCGCGCAAGCGCTACCTCGGGCTCTATCACGACATGATGCACGCGTTGCTGAAACTCCAGAACGAGGACGGCCTGTGGCGCACCAGTTTGCTCGACCCGCAGGACGCGCAGGGGGAATCGTCCGGCTCGTCGTTTTTCGCCTACGCCATGGCCTGGGGCATCAACCGCGGGCTTCTCCCCGCCGCGCAATTCCAGCCCGCCGTCACCAAGGGCTATCAGGCGCTGGCGAGAAACATCCAGCCCAGTGGCATGCTCGGATTCGTCCAGAAAATCGGCGAAGCCCCGGACAACCTAGCCACCACCGCGGAATCCACCGAAGTCTATGGCAGCGGCGCGTTCCTCCTTGCGGGCGCGGAACTCATCCGCTTGCTCGACCCCTCGAAGCGCCGCAGCGATCTTGCCACGTTCAAAGACGTCACGCTCCCCGCAGTCTTCATGCCTGCAACGCCTCGTGCCACCGCCCGCTTCGTCCCCGAACGCATGGACGATTTCGCCTGGGAAAACGACCTCGTCGCCTTCCGCACCTATGGCCCGGCCTTGCGCGCAGGCACGGAAAACAGCGGCATCGACGCTTGGTTCAAGCGCGTCCCCTACCCGGTCATGGACAAGTGGTATATCGAGGAGCTTACAAGACTGGAGTATGGAAAGACCAACAAGTCCTATCACGAGGATCAGGGCGAGGGCCACGACCTCTACAAAGTCGGCGACACCCGCGGTTGCGGCGGAATTTCCGTCTGGGCGGACGACGCACTGCATAACTCGAACACCTTCGTCGCCCAGCGTGTGATCGAAAACTCCCCGCAACGCGTGATTTTCGAACTCGATTACGCCAGCAATTTCAAAGGGAAAACCCTAAGGGAAACCAAGCGCGTCATCCTCATCATGGGCCAGCGTTTGTTCCAGTCCGACTCGCGTTTCACGCTGGACGGCCATCCCGCGGAACTCGAGGTCGCCATCGGCCTGATGCCACAGGTGAAGGGCACTCAGCCGGTGTTTTCACCGGAATCCGGGATCATGCGGCTGTGGGAGAATTTCGAAGGCCTCGGGCTCGGCACCGCCATTGTCATCGACCCGTCGCGGGTGGTGAAAATGCGCAGCCACACCGACGCCGCCGGCCAGACGCAGGCGCTCTGCCTCGCGCGCACCGACGCGGAGGGCGGCATCCGCTGGTTCTCCGGCTTCGGCTGGGAAGGCCAGGGAGACATCACCACCGCGGAAAAATGGAAAAACCACCTCGCAAAGTTTTCTGGGAAATTTCTCCAAAGCCCGTATGCTGATCACTCGCAGGACGCGAGTTTCCAGACCCACTCGCTCGGTGTCCCGCTAAATCCCTGAGCTCGGTCTGCGGGCAGAATGCAGCGAGACGCCCACGCTCCTCTCCGTGGCCCGGGCATCCTGCTTCGCATTCTGTCCGGAGCCTCTCATCCGAATTCGGGCGCTTGCGGAAGTCGCCCTTCTCGCTCGCGGCTGTCGCTCGCGGCTGTCGCTCGCGGCTTGTGCATCCGCCCCGCAACGGATACGCAGCTGCATGGATTTTGAAACACTGAGCGCGTGGGCGGATGAGGAACTGAAGGCCCTGGTCAAGGTTTTGCCGGCGGACATCCAGAAAGCGGCGGAGAAAGTGGCCATTTCTTTCGAGGAAAAACCCAGCCAGGGCGCGTATGACGACGAGTTGGAAGGCGACGAGCTGGGTTTGTTCGAGGGCCCCTCCGCGGCGGACGAGCCCGCCGAGGAGCTGCCGCGCATCCGGCTTTTTCTTGTCAACCTGTGGCAATGGACCGGGGAGGAAGAGCATGACTATCGCGACGAGGTGGGCACGACATTTCTCCACGAGCTTGGCCACTATCTCGGATGGGACGAGGACGAGGTGCACCTGCGGGGACTCGAATGACGGCTCCCATCCCTTCATCGCCCCTGACGCGGGCAACGACACCGATTGGGAAATCGATTTCAAACGCTGCTCCTCATTTGACCGTTTGCCAGCAAGGGTGGTGACGAGAATTTTTTGGTGCCATGAATGCTTGGATTCTACCGAAATTTGAGCGGGTTGATCGGCGCTGGCCATCCATCATTTGGTGGATAGACTCCAGTTGTCTCAGGGTGGATGATCTTTCGGAGGCCGCGGTGGAGCTTCGGCGAAAAAAATCCAAGTGATAGAAAAACAGGTGCGACATTACCAAATGAGATGCGTTTCACTCATCCTCGCCGCCTTGCTGCCCGCGGTCGCCGTGGCAAAGGATGAACCGCATGCCGCGCTTTCCCTGAGTCAACTGGAGCAGCGCTTGGAGGAAATTAACTCGAAGCTGGACGATCTTGCCAGTTTCAGCCTGCGCGGTGGGGTCGGCAGGGTCGGTTTCCGATCGAAGGCCTACAGCCAACCGGATCAACTCGAGTGGGTGAAAGTCGATTGGGGCCGGGAAGTCGAAATTGATCAAATCGTGCTCGTCCCCACCATCTGGCGGGACACGAAAACCGGCTTCCGGCAGGATGGTTTTCCGCTGGAATTCCGCATCCTGGTCGGAACTACCCCAGATGATCCGGGCACGGAAATCGCATCGTTTACGGCAAAGGACCGTCTCCTGCCGCGCATCGCCCCGCTGATCATCCCCTGTCCCGGCGTCAAAGCCTCCTGGGTGAAGGTGGAAGCCACGCTTCTCTCACCCCGCGCATGGGACCAACTCCATGATCTCGAGCTGGCGGAGATTCTGGTTTTCAGCGGACGGGAAAACGTCGCATTGCGCCAAGCCACCCAAGCCTCGTCCCATCGTGAGGAAGAAGGCGTACGGCCAAAGGAGAATTTGGTGGATGGTTCCTTGCCTTACCTGATGGATGCCGCCCATGGCGAGCAGAGCATTGCGTTTGTCTCCAGATTCGGGGCTGCGGAGCGACCGTCGTTGACCTTCGATCTCGGCACGGCGCGACCGATCAACCGGATCCATCTGCATGCGGTGGACACCAGCGACACTGTGCCCCAGTCCACGCCTTCCGACTTTGGCATTCCCAGAGGTTTTGTGATCGAAGGCGCAAATCGCTCTGATTTCACCGACGCCGTCCGCTTGCTGGAATTCCACGCAGAATCACCCTTCGACGTAGATCCCATCATCATGCTGCACTTCCCGGAAGCCGTTTGCCGCTTCGTGCGACTGTCCGTGACCGAACCATATATCCTTATGAACCTGACACCTGAAAAACAGCTTTTGGGGTTCGCGGAAATCGAGATCTTCGCCGCTGGGGTAAACGTGGTGCTCGGTATGACGCCCAGCACCACCTTCGATCACCCCGTCCCCGGACGATCTTACCCTGGACGATCTTTGTCCGCGCTCACTGACGGTGCCAACTTCTATGGAGCCATCCTCCCCATCCGCGATTGGTTGGAGGAGCTCGCGCTGCGTCACGATCTCGAGGCCGAGCGACCGTTCGTGAGGGCAGAGTTGAGCCAGCGCTATGCCCGGCAAAAAATCCGCCTCGTCTGGATGGGTTGGCTGGCCACCGCGCTGGCAGCCGGCATCGTCCTCACCATCCTTATCGACCGCATCCTCCGCATGCGCCACGTGGCAAGAATCCGGGAGCGCTTTGCCGCCGATCTGCATGACGAACTGGGAGCGGATATTCATTCCATCCGGATTCTCGGCGAGCTGGCCCTGGCCTCCAAGGACATTCCGGAACGCTTGAATCAGGTGCTACAGAGCAGCCAGGAAATCGCGCAAAGAGCCAGCAATTCTGTGCGCCACTGCATGAACATCCACGAAGCCAACGGACTTTATGGGAGCCTCAAGCAGGACATGCACTGGGCCGCCGAGCGCATCATGGCCCAGCTCGAATATGACATCACCGTCGAGGGTGAGGACTTTCTCCAGCGGCTCAAACCACGGACCAAAACCGACCTCTTTCTGTTTTTCAAGGAATGCCTGATCAATATCAGCCGCCATGCCGACGCCACCCGTTTCAGCACCCACCTGACAGCCAACCATAACGAGATTTGCATGACCATCAGCGACAACGGGCGCGGCTTGTCAGATCTCGATGGCAAAGGTGTCCCACCCTCACTCCAACGCCGCGCTCGCTTGCTAGGTGCCCACATCGTCACAAGAATCTCGGAAACTGGAGAAACCCTGATTACGTTGAAACTGAAAACCCGTAAACTTGGCTTTAGAAAATAACATAACTCGATGAACCGAAAAATCCGCATCATGATGGTGGAAGACCATCCCGGCTACCGCAAGACGATCAACCTCGCACTCGAGGCGGATGCCGACATTGAGCTAGTCAGTGAATTTGGCACCGCCGAGCGCGCACTCCGGAGCTCATACGGTCAATCCGCCTCGAATAAGCCGGACATCATCCTGCTGGACATCAGCCTACCCGGCATCAACGGGGTGGATGCGCTACCCGATTTCCTAGCCTCCTTTCCTGCGACTAAAGTGATCATCCTCACCCAGTCCGAGCGGGAGGGAGACATTCTCCGCGCCATCGAACTTGGCGCAGCAGGTTACTTGCTAAAATCAGCCTCGCTTGCGCACATCAGGGAAGGCATCCGCACGGTGATGGATGGCGGTGCCTCACTGGATCCCAAAGTGGCCAGCCTCATCCTCAAAAATTTACAAGCACGGCTGCCGCAACATGAAACGAACCCGGTGCTCAGCGAGCGTGAAATGGAAGTCCTTGCCCTACTCGCCAAAGGCTTGGTCAAAAAGGAAATCGCGGATCAACTCAACATCAGCTTCAGCACCGTAGCAACCCACGTCATGCACATCTACGAAAAGCTCAACGAGCACAATGCGCCCGCAGCCATTCACAAGGCCCATGTTCTCGGCTTGTTCAGACGCGGAAATGCCAGCGAATCCGCGAAGCTTCCATAAATGAATGCCCATTGGGAACTCTCCCTGCGCATTCGCGACGAAGTCCCTTGGACTGCGTGCAGCCTGCTGCCGCCTTGGCCGAGACAGCCTGCTGTCAAGCCGCCCCGCCGGTGAAGTCACTTAGACGGTCTACCCGGTATCCGTCTCGGCCACGGGCAGGCAGCAGCAGGCTGCGTTGCCTCAAAAGCGGCAGCAGGCT
>JBBEEL010000105.1:0-14671 GCA_040880785.1 Akkermansiaceae bacterium
AACTCAAGGCCATTGTCGTAGGTGATGCTGCTGACCTTGAGTCCGTGCAGGACTGCCCACTCTGCCGTCTCCGTCGCTCGTTACCCACCAGTTTCGTTCACACGCTCCATGCCACCCGTTCCTCGTTCGCAGCCGGCTGCGCCGTCATCTTCGCCGGGGTGATCGCTTCCTCCGCGTCCCTCCATGCCGCAGATGGAACCTGGGGCGCCAATAGCCTTAGTGATTGGTATACCGGCAGCAATTGGGCAGGGGGCAGCTATCCCGGCCTTCAGGGCGCTGCGGCTTCCAATACCGACACCGCCACCTTCACCAGTGCCTTCACAGGGACCACGGTGGGCATTAACATGGGCACCGCCAGTTTGAATCTGGGTGCGATATCGATCGATTCCACCCGAACGACGGCCACCAACATCGGCAACAGCAGCGGGACCGCGGGAGTTCTCCGCCTCTACGGGGCCACGGTGAATGGTAACGAGAACACGATCCTGAGAAATGCGGGGACTGGGCTATTGACACTCCAAGCGGCTCAAAGCGGGACGATGGGCGTGGTTTTAAGCAACACCACTGACAACAAAATCTACATCGACGGAACCGGCGGCATCACGATCTCGAGCATTATTTCAGGAGCCAACAACCTATCCCTGAACGGTGCTGGCTCGGGAGTCCTAACGCTTACCGGTGCGAATACTTACGACGGTCTTACTTCGATTGGAGCGACTTCTGCGGTTAGTATTCGAAATGCAACGGCTTTGGGATCGACCACTGGAGGGACCACCATCGGGTCCGGAGGACAACTGCAGCTCCAAGGCGGCATCACCGTGGGGGACGAGGCGCTCACTCTAGGTGGCACGGGCCCCTTGAATCAGGGAGCGCTGCTCAACAAGAGCGGCACCAACAACTACGGCGGCCTCTTGACCCTCAGCGCGGCCACTCGCATCAATTCTGATGCCGGCGCCCTGAACCTCACCAACGCTGGCACCATTACCGGTGCGTATGGCCTGACCTTTGGCGGGTCAGGTGTTATTTCAGTCACCAGTATCATTAGCACAGGGGCAAACGGTGTGACCAAAGACGGATCGGCAACAGTGACTCTTTCGGGGGTGAACACCTACACCGGAGTGACGAGCGTTTCTGCAGGGGTCTTGCGCTTGGACAATGCGGGTGCTCTGCCCGGTGGTATCGGTGCCACAGGCGGCACCAGCGGCCTGACCATCAGCGGCGGCGGTTTGGTGGGACTGGGCAACGGTGATTTCACCCGGGGCTTGGGGACGGGTGCCGAGCAGGTCCAGTTCACGGGCAACGGCGGTTTCGCGGCCTACACGGCGGATCGCACCGTGAACTTGGGCGGTGCTTCCGCGGGTGTGGTGTGGAACAGCACCGCCAGTTTTTTGACGACCGACCAAAGCCTGATCCTCGGCGCGGCGGGTGCTGACAAGACCGTCACTTTCCAAAATCCAATCGACTTCAATGCAGCCGTCCGCACAATCCAAGTGGAGAATGGATCAGCCGCCGTGGACGCCACTCTTAGCGGTGTCCTCAGTGGCGCGAGTGGCGGCCTGACTAAAACCGGAGCTGGCACCCTGAGCCTCAGCGCCGCCAACACCTACACCGGAGAGACGACCGTTTCTGCAGGCGTCTTGCTCTTGAACAATGTGACGGCTCTGAGCGGCGGACTCGCCGGCACAGGCGGCACCAGTGCCCTGACCATCAGCGGCGGTGTGGTGGGTCTGGGCAACGGTAATTTCGCTCGAGGCTTGGGAACAGGTGTTACGCAGGTCCGGTTCACGGGCAGCGGTGGTTTCGCGGCTTACACGGCAGATCGCGTCGTGAACTTGGGCGGTGCGACCGCGAGTGTCACTTGGGGCAGCACCGCCAATTTTTTGACGACCGGCCAAAGCCTGATCCTCGGCGCGGCGGATGCTGACAAGACCGTCAGCTTCCAAAATCCAATCAGCTTCAATGGAGCCGTCCGCACGGTCCAGGTGGATGATGGATCAGCCGCCGTGGACGCCATTCTTAACGGTGTCCTCAGTAATGGCGGCCTGACCAAAACCGGAGCCGGCACCCTGACCCTCACCGCCACGAGCAGCACCTACTCCGGGGTGACGACCATTTCCGGCGGCGTTCTCTCCGTTGCCACCATCGGCAACGGGGCTGGCAACTTGGGGGCAGCGAACAGTGCCGCCGCCAACCTCGTGCTCAACAACGGCACGCTGCGATACACCGGCGCGACTGCCAGCACCCTCCGAGCCTTCACCCTTACCGCCGGCGCAACCGGCACGTTTGACATCACCACCAACAACCTGACGATTTCCGGTGCCGCAGCCAATACCACGGGCGCCCTGACCAAAATCGGAGCCGGCACCCTGACGCTCAGCGGAGCCAATGGCTACACCGGCACCACGACCATTTCTGGCGGCGTCCTCTCCGTCGCAACCATCGGCAACGGCGATGTGGCGGGCAATCTGGGGCAGGCGAGCAATGCGGCCGCCAACCTCGTGCTCAACAACGGCACGCTGAAATACACCGGCGCGACTGCCAGCACCGACCGCGCTTTCACGCTCACCGCCGGCGCAACCGGCACGTTTGAAATCGCCGCCAACAACCTGACGATTTCCGGTGCCGCAGCCAATACCACCGGCGCTCTGACTAAAACCGGGGCCGGCACCCTGACGCTTGGCGGGGCGAATCTTTACACCGGAGTGACGACCGTTTCTGCAGGCGTCTTGCGCTTGGACCATGCGGCTGCGCTGCGCGGGGGTATCGGCAGCACAGGCGGCACCAGCGGCCTGACCATCGGAGGCGGTGTGGTGGGACTGGGCAACGGTGATTTCACCCGTGGCTTGGGGACGGATGTCACGCAGGTTCAGTTCACGGGCAGCGGTGGTTTCGCGGCCTACACGGCGGATCGCACCGTGAACTTGGGCGGTGCGTCCGCGGGTGTCACATGGGGCAGCACCGCCAGTTTTTTGATTACCGCCCAAAATCTGATCCTCGGCTGGGCGGATGCTGACAAGACCGTCACTTTCGCCAATTCAATCGACTTCGGTGGAGCCGCCCGCACAATCCAAGTGGAGAATGGATCAGCCGCCGTGGACGCCACTCTCAGTGGTGTTCTCAGTAATGGCAACCTCACCAAAAACGGAACCGGCACCCTGAGCCTCAGCGCCGCCAATACTTTTAGCGGAGCTGTTACAGTGAGCGGAGGAATATTACAGGCAGGGGCTTCATCTTCAGTCAATACGAGTGGACCATTTGGAGCAGCTGGTCTTATATCTGTTGGTTCTGGTACTGCAGTGGATATGGCAGGGTTTTCATTTACGAGTGGTCATAACCAAGCATTTTCAATTAGAGGAACTGGAGTTAGTGGTAAAGGTGCGATCACCAATAGTTCATCCACAACATCCACGATAATTGGCCCCATCACCTTTGCCGCCGCTGCTACCATTTCGGGCGATGCCGGGTTGCTTAACATTACGGGAGCAATTGTGAGTGCGAACACTGCCATTACCTTGGGCGGAGCCACAGGGGGAAGTATTTCTAGCGTAGTTGCAGGAACACGAACAGTTACAAAAACAGAGGCAGGAACTTGGACACTTTCAGGAACCAATGGCTACACCGGTCTCACGACCGTTTCCGCCGGCACGCTTGCCTACGGAGTGACTGACGCCCTGAGCAATGGCGCAGTGACAGTTTCCGGAGGCACGCTCGATATCGGGGCTTTCAGCGACAGCGTCGGCGCAGTGACTCTCAGCGGTGGCGGCGCGATCACCGGGACCACCGGTGTCCTCGCCGGCAGCAGCTATGCCTTACAAAAGGGTTCCGCCTCGGCCATCCTTGCCGGAGCGGGTGCGGTGAACAAAACCACTGCGGATACGGTGACTCTCACTGGCGTCAATACCTTCACTGGGACGACGACCGTTTCTGGCGGCGTCTTGCGCTTGGACAGTGCGGGTGCGCTGAGCGGTGGTATCGGCAGCACAGGTGGCCTCAGCGCCCTGACCATGAGCGGCGGTGTGGTGGGACTGGGCAACGGTGATTTCACCCGAGACTTGGGAACGGGTGTCACGCAGGTTCAGTTCACGGGTAGCGGCGGTTTCGCGGCCTACACGGCGGATCGCACCGTGAACTTGGGCGGTGCTTCTGCGGGTGTCACATGGAACACCGGCAGTTTTGTGCCGACTGGCCAAAGCCTGATCCTCGGCGCGGCGGGTGCTGACAAGACCGTCACTTTCGCCAATTCAATCGACTTCGGTTCAGCCGTGCGCACGGTCCAAGTGGATGATGGATCAGCCACCGTGGACGCCATTCTTAGTGGTGTCCTCAGTGGCGCGAGTGGCGGCCTCACCAAAACCGGAGCCGGCACCCTGAGCCTCAGCGCCGCCAACACCTATTCCGGAGTGACGACTGTTTCTGGCGGCGTCTTGCGTGCCACGACCAGCGCCAGTGCGCTCGGCGCGGGTGCCCTTTCCCTGGGCGGCGGCACCCTCGAACTGGCGAACGATACCGGCTTGGCCTTTAATCGCGACACCACGGTCACCGCTAGCAGCACGATCAAATCGGAGCGGCTCACCGCAGGGGCGGGCGTGACGCACACCCTCGGCACCCTGTCCATCGGCGCCCAGACGCTGACCGTGGGAACCGATGCCAGCGTCACTTCCGGCACCGCGGGTCTGATCTTTGGATCCACCACGCTTTCTGCCACCGGCGCCACTTTCAGCGCCAGCGCCGGCACCCTGCTCACGCTCGGGGCGGTCAGCGGCGATACCTTTGGCTTCACCGTGACTGGCGACGGTAACACGACCATCGGCGGCATCATCGGGACGGGCGCCGGCACCCTGACCAAGAATGGAGCCGGTATCCTGACGCTCAGCGGCGCGAACACCTACAGCGGCGGCACCCTCCTCAACACGGGCAGCCTGGTCGCCGGTCATGCTTCCGCCTTTGGCACCGGTTCCATCACTGTCGCCAGCGGCAGCACGCTGGACTTCTCCTCCCTCGCCATCAGCAACGTCATCAACAACAACGGCGGCACCCTGATCAACGTCGGCACCATCGCCAATGCCAACCTTGCTGCCGGCACGACGACACTTTCCGGAACCGATAACACCGTGGCCACGGTGAGCGGATCGGCCACGGTTGTCATCTCCGGCACCGGCACCGGCACCTCCATCACCAGCATGACCGGGGGCACGGTCAATACAGCGGCCGACATCACGGTGGAGTCCTACACCGGCGGCAATATCGACAACACCGCAGCTCTGACAATCCAATCGGGCAATTCCGCTGGAGTCATTTCCGGCACCGGCAGCCTCACCAAGACGGGGGCCGGCACGCTCACCCTCTCCGGCACCAGCAGCTACACCGGAAGCACGACGGTTTCCGCCGGCAAGCTCATCGTGAATGGTTCCACTTCCGCCAGCTCGGCTATCGGCGTCTCAAACGGCGGCATTTTGGCTGGCAGCGGTACCGTGGGCGGGAGCGCGACCATCGCCAGCGGCGGCGCGCTCGCTCCCGGCAACAGCCCGGGCGTGCTCACTGTCGACGGCAACCTCGCATTCGCCAGCGGTTCGATCTTCGAGTGGGAGCTGGATCTGTCCAAACCTTCGGTGGAAACCAATCGCGGCGTGGCCTATGACGGCGTGAATGTGGGTCGTACACTCAGCGGCTCCAATGCGATTTTTAAAATCATCCTCACCGGCACCCAAGACTACACGGATTCCTTCTGGAACCAGACGCGGGAGTGGACGGACATCTTCAAAACCGCCAACGGCAGCACCACCCTGTCAAACTGGGCCGGGGTCTTCGGTGGCGGTTTCCAGTATGCCTACAACGGCCAAACCGTCGCGCCGATCAGCGCCGGTTCCTTCGCCGTGAGCGGCAACTCGCTGACTTGGTCGGCCGTGCCGGAACCGAGTAACCTGCTCGCCGGCATGCTTGCGGCGAGCGCCCTGCTGCGCCGCCGGCGGCAAGGGTGAGCGTCTTTGGGTGGCGGTATCGTTGTAGATCCGGAATTAGGCCGTGGGTTTTGTCGGGGTATCGGATTGCCGTATGCAAAGGATCGATCATAGTCAACGACGTGAGTGAAGTGGTTGCCACAGGTCCCAGGGGGATGAGCAAAGGAGCAGCGGCTTTCTTGTTGGCAATCTGGGCGGTCGTTTTCCTAGTCGGCTCGCATGCTTGGCGCTTTGGAGATTACTATGATTACGGGTGGTATGTTCCCCCTTTGGCGCTTGTGATTTTTTTCACCCGCTGGCGGCAGCTGCCTGCGGCCCATGATGGTCCTAGCAGGTCTTGGTGGGTCCCACTGCTGTTCATCGCTCCCCTCTGGTGGGTCGCGCGGGTGTTGATTCTCTTTGATCCTGCATGGCGCCTGCCCCAGTGGATTTTAGCGGGACTGGCGCTGGTGGCGACTCACCTCGTCGTTTGCGCGCTGAAGGGTCGCGGTGCTTCACGCGCCCTCTTGCCGGTTGCGGCGTTTGCGCTGACGGCCTTGCCCTTGCCCTCGCTGATCGAGCACTCGCTGATTCATCACCTTTCAAGTGGCGTGATCCAACTGGCGGCGGGGATTTTCAATTTTTTCGGCCGCCCGGTGCTGGTGTTCGGGGACCGGATGGAATCGCTCGGCGAGTGGGTGGAGGTGGCAGACGGTTGCAGCGGGATCCGCTCCTTGCAGGGATTTCTGATGGTCGCCTTGTTTTTTGGCGAGTGGTTCCGGCTGGGCGGGGTCGAGCGAGGCTTGCTGGTGGTGCTGTCACTCGGCTGCGTGTGGCTGGCCAATGTGGCGCGGGCCTTGGTGCAGGCTTGGTTGCGGTTTGAGCACGGGCTCCCGGCCTTCGACCGTTGGCATGACGCGTCGGGCGCGCTGGCATTCGCCGCGGGTGCGGGGGCCGTGTGGTGGCTGGCCCACCGGCTTGAGCCGCGCTTGGCGCTCAAACCGAAAGCCCCGCCGCTCGCAGCCGGGGTCGATTCCAGCGCGCCGCGACGCCCTGCGGGAATGCGCGCCGCCTGGTGGGGGGCGGGCGCTCTGGTCGCGATCGAAGTGGCGGCCTTGTTCTGGGCCAACCCGCGCCCGCCGGAAGCCGGGCCGGTTTTAGCCATCGTCTATCCGCTACCCGGAGTGGAGGCTCGGTTCGATCGGGAGGGATTTGAAAAAGTCCGCCCCACGCTGCGCTGCTCCGCCGGTTGGATGGCCTCGGTGGGGGAGGATCGCGGAGCCCGGCGGATGAGGGCCGGTTGGTTTTCCTGGGATCTGACTGACGGCCGGAGTGTGCTTGAAGCCTTCCAACACAGTCCCGAAGTCTGCATGGGGGCGATCGGCTGGTCCCTGCTGGGGAATAGCCCGTCCCGCATGCATGACTTGGGTGAGCGGCAGCTTGAATTTGACGTCACCGAGTTCAAAGATCCGACCGATGGCGGGAGTTTGTATGTTTTCAAAACCGTCTGGATCTCCGGGGCCCGGGATGCCAGCTTGCGCGGTGGGATCAGCGGACTCGGTTCCGCAGAGGCGCTGAGGATTTTCCGGCTGGCGATGGCCGTCCAGCGCTTCAAGCCGGCCCACGCCCGCGTGCTGATGGGCGTGGTGGCGGGTGAGGCGGATGAGGCCGCCGCATGGCAGCGCTTCGGGGCCGAGGTGCTCACCGGGCTTTACCTGCGCGAACCTGCCGCTTCCGGACCGCCTGAAATGATCCCGAAACCTTGAACCCACATGATGCTGCGATGGCTTGATAAACTGCGTGAGGAATGGGCCCAACTGGGACTGGGAGTGCGTGTCATCCTTTGGATGTTAGGGATCGGCTTGATCGCGCTGGTGGCAGGACCTCCGCTGCGCGGCGCGGCGAGATCCTTTTCCCTCAGCAGGAACCTGGGTCTCGCGGATTCGGCGCTGGCGGCGGGAGATGCCACCCAAGCCCGGTCCCGCAGCATGGCGGTGCTCCAAATGGATTCGGACCGGATTGAGGCCATCCGCATTCTGGCGCGATCCATGGACTTGCTCAGGGACTCCAAGCGGGTGCAGACGGCAGCCTTTCTCTTCAATCACGCCGAGGCCAGCCTGGCTGACAGGGAGTTTGCCTTTGGCGTTCTCGCGCGCAACGCGCCGTTGTCGATGGCGGGCACCTTCTGGGTGCTTCTCAAACCTGCGGAACAGGCCGAGCCGGCGACGGTCGATGTCTTCGCCCGCAGGCTGCTGGCAGAGGGCAAGGCCGAGCAGGCCACCCTGCTGCTACGCGGCATGGATTTGGAAAATCCGCCGGATATCATCACAGTCCTGTTGTTGGATCTTCTCGCGTCCAAAGGCGGAGCGGACGCGTGGGCGGAAATCCAGAAGCGCCTGATCCAAAGGGCGGGTGAAGCTGCGTCGGCTAACAGCCCGGTGCCCGTCTGGTGTCTGGAGCAGTGGGAACGCGTGCCGCAAAACCTGCTGGATCCTGCCGCGCTGCGCGTGATTCCCGACGACGGCGCTCCACGCATGCAAATGCTGCGCCGCCGCCTGATCCAGGGAACGGCCGCTTTGGATGCGGACGATCCTGAAATTGCCCGATGGCTTCATCAAACGCTTGCCGCCGACCGGTTGGCATTGGCGCGATTGCTAGGGCACTGCGGGCTTTATCCCCTCGCGGTCCAAATTTTGGAACAGGGCAGTCCGGTGACCGCCGACGAATATGAATGGCTGCGCAGAAACCGGATGCGGCTGCTCGAGTGGCGGGAATGGAGGGATTTTCTGAAATCCTCTGCGGTCTCCAATATTCCCCGAGTGCTGGTGCGGGCGGACCTCGCCGTGGTTTGCGCCAGCCTGAGGGAATTCGGTGATTCCAACGCCGCTTGGGCGCAAGTGATGCTCGCTGCCAAGAGCCTCGGCGGGGCCGTCCGCCTCACGGACATCAGCCGCAGGGTGCGTGACCCGCTGCCACAGCGCTCCCATGAAGCCATGATCGAGGCCATCCGGACGGGTTCCGAGGCGCTGCCGGCGTTTGGTGATCTCACCAGTCTGATGGTTTTTCTCAGCGAGGCCGGGCGTGACAAGGAGCTGCTGGAAATTTGCCGCGCCTATCTTAAAATCGAGGCCAGCAACCCGCTGCTGATCACGCGCTATGCCTACCTTGGCTTGCTGGCGGGAGAGCTCGCCCCGGAGGCCGCCATGCTGCTTGTCGGACCGGTCATCGATTACCAAGCCTCGTCGCCGCATCCCCGGGTGGTTGCCGTGCTGGCCAGCCTTTTAAACGATGATCCCGAGGAAGCGCTCCGCTGGCTAGGGCGGGATCAAGTGCAGTGGGAAAGCGCACCGCCGTTCTATCGATGGCTGGTCGCGTTGGCGGAGAAACCGGCAAGCCCTCCGCCAGTTCCGGCCAAGTCTTCGGTGCTGCCGAGTGAATGGAAGGCCATCACCCGCTTGAAGCAGGCTGGGAATGAATGAGCTTCAGCGGCCTCTTGGCGAATCGCTGCTCAGCGCAACTTGCCGGGTATTGGGAGATTGAACTTTGGGCCAGCGGATTCGGCCAGTATGTCTGGAGGCGCTTGCTCACGATGAGCGCGGAGGAATGCTGGAGAATCCTCACGGCGGAGGCGAAGGCCCTGCACGACAGCTACACGGAGATCAACAAGACCACCACGGCCAAAAAGCCGAAGGGCCGCATCTTTATCTCCGAAGCGGTGATCTTGCTCTGCATGGCCAAAAAGAGCCGCGACGCCGACCACCTGCAAAACTTCATCTATGACCAGCAGGCCGGACTCGAACCGGAAACCCTCACCGATGAACTCGAACGATCCTGTTGGTGCATTAATGGTGCAACTTGGTGTCAGTGCTATGACTCGCGGCGGCGTGACCGAGATCGAAGTCTGGTCCGAGAGATTCCCACGATGTCTGACTCATTGGTATGAGAATCTCGGTATGAGAATCTCGCTGCTGGCTGCCTGTGCGGGTGAGGGGCCAGCAAGATGCAGATTGACAGCGCCGTGTAAAATCTGACGATCAAGACCTTGAACGCCATCACATTCATCCCGCCCGTTGTCGCGCTGGTCATTGCTGGTGGCTGGCTTGGCAGCCAGCGCCAGTCGATTTCCACCCTGGAGCAGGAAAGCGCCGCTTTGCAAGAGGCCATCGCCGCCCGTTCTTCGGGTGTCGTGGAGGATTCGGCGCGAGGTAAGCCCGCGCCACCCGTGAAGATGGCGAAGGAAAAAGAGCCGATCGATTGGAAAAAAGTCGCCGACCAACTCGCCGAAACGCGCCACGGTGGCGGCATGGGTGACATGCGCGAGATGATGCGCTTCCAACAACGCCTGCAAGCCATGAGCCAAGAGGAGCTCGTCGCCGCTCTGGATGAAATCGCCGCGCTCGATCTCCCGGCAGAGACCCGCAACATGCTCGAACAAATGCTGCTCCGGCCACTCGTTGAAAAGGATCCCGAACTCGCTTTGACGAAGTTCATCGGCCGCCTCCATGACAACGATGGATCCTTCTCCTGGCCGCTCTCCAGCGCCATGCAGAAGTGGGCGGAAAAGGATCCTGCCGCTGCGATCGCCTGGTTCGACCGGCAGATCGCCGCCGGGACATTCGACAGCAAGTCACTCGACGGGAAAAGCCGGACGCGCATCCAGTTTGAAGGAAACCTCATCAATTTGCTGCTGAGCTCCGATCCGGATTCCGCGGGTCGCCGGCTCGGAGCGCTGCCGGAAGACCAGCGCAGCGAGACCTTGATGCAGTTTTCCTTCCACCAACTCAAGGAGGAGGACCAACTCTCATTCGCCACGCTCGTCCGCGATCAAGTGCCGGAAAAAGACCAGGCGAGGGCACTCGGCCAGCATGCCTCGCGCTTGGTTGGAAAAGACGGCTACGCAAAAGTCACCGAGTATCTTGACCGGATCCAAGCCACCCCTGCGGAGCGCACCGCCTGCGTCGAGCAAGCCGCCGACTCCAAGATTCAATCGATTTCCCACCAGAAGAAAGTGACCCGCGAGGAGCTTGATTCGATGCGTGAATGGGTCACCGCCCAGGCTCCCGAAAAAACCGGCAGTGTCACCGGCAAGGCCCTTGCAAACGCATCGCATCAAGGCCGCAAAATGGAGTTCTCCGAAGCCGCCGAGCTCGCGGTGCAATACCACGACGCCAGCGGCAACGACGAGGTGCTATCTTCATTCCTCGACAGCTGGCAAGCTCGCCAAAACAAAGAACAAGCCCGCGTCCTCGCCGGGAAAATCTCCGATGGAAAGCGCCGTGAGGAAATCCTCGAACAGCTCAAATAATCCCCATCATGAAAGTTTCCATCGCCGCCTCCATCCTCATCCTGCTCGTCGCCGCGCTCTTCGGCATGCGCAACCATCAACGGCTGGTGACCGTCCGCGAAAGCCACGCAAAACTCGTCGCCGCCGCCGCCCAAATCGGCGTTTCCATCGATCCATCCCGCTCCGAAAATTCCGTCCGCATCACCAAGCGCGAACGTGAAAACAAGGATGCGGATGCCAGGCTCGCCGCCGCCGAGTTCATCGCATTCGCGCGGGAAATCGAAGCCAACGAGAAAAAAGGCGGCCCGCCGGACGAGGGCCAGCAGAAGCGCATCATGGAGGTCATGGACCGCATGATGTCGCTGGATTCCGCGCAGTTGAAGATCCTGATTGCCGAGGTCCGCGCCGCCAACGACCTCAAAGACGAGACCCGCCAGGGCCTCATCGGCTTCTCGATCATGACGCTCTCCAGCGATCATCCGCAGGCCGCGCTCGCACTTCTAACCGAGTCGTCCGATCTATTCAAAGGCAACGGCATGGGCACCCACGTCGTCTCCACCTCGCTCGCCAAGTGGGCCAAGGAGGATCCGCTCGCCGCCCTCGAATGGGTGCGTAAAAACTCCGAAAAATTCCCCGATCTCATCACCGATGACGCCAAGAGCGGGCTGATCTCCGGCACTGCCGCCGAGGATCCCAAGCTCGCTTTCAAGCTCATCGGCGAGCTCGGTCTCAAGGACGTTTCACGATCTGTTTCCCGCATCGTGGAAGCTGCCCGAACCCCGGAGGAGCGCACCGCCACCCTCGCGGCCCTTCGCGAGCACCTGGCTTCCCTAACAGACGGGAAGGCCCGGACCGAGGTGGGACATGCCGCTCTAGGCGAACTTGCCCGGACCGCGCTCCAGGGAAATTTCGACGAAGCGTCCAAATGGATTGCCAGTTCAAAACTCACCCCTGAGGAACTCGAAAGCTTCGCCGACGGATTGAAACACTCTTCCAAAACCAGCGAATCCGGACCGTGGATCGAGTGGATCGGCACCAACCTGCCACCCGACAAAGCGGCTGATCGAATCGGGAATCTCGTCAGCAATTGGACCCGCAACGACTATCAGGCCGCCGGTAAATGGCTCACCACCACCCCCGACGGGCCCACCAGGGATGCCGCCATTCGCAGTTACGCCGAGACCGTTTCCCGCTACGAACCCGAAACCGCCGCGCAATGGGCCATGACCCTGCCACCCGGCAAGGACCGTGACCAGACTCTCCAGCGCATCCACCAAAACTGGCCCGAAGACGACCCCGACGCCAAGGAAGCCTTCAAGCAACAGCACGGAATCAAGTAGGGCCTGGCCTGCGGCTAGAACACGTCACCTCTCAAAGCTCGAACGGCTGCGAGTGGGTCAAACTTGCCAGTGCCGCTTGCAACGTGACGCAGTCCTTGAAATCGACTGCGTCCTCGGGCTTTTTGCTGAGTGCTTCGAAATGCAATTTGCCGAACTTGATCTTCTGATTCTCTGAGTCGCGGCGCTTGCCTTGATCCAACGTGCTCTTTGTCTCGCGGATCAAATAGACCTTGTGCGGGTCTCCGGCAACGATTGCCCAATCCGGATTGTAGGGACCCACCGGAGTCGGGATTTGAAACCACCGCGGCAGTTTGAAAAAGAGTTTCACCTCCTCGCGCGCATCCAGCGCTTCCGCGAATGATTTCTCCACTTCGGAATCCCACTCGATGAAGTCATGAAGCGCTTTGTTCTTGTTTTGAACCTGATAGAGACGCGATGCATAAGCGGTGATCTCTTCGGCATCGTCCTCGTCGAACCGATGTTGTTCGTATGCCAGGCCGTCGATCTTTTGGTAGGTCACCCCCTCATCGACAATTGCCGACAATGCCTTGTTGATCGCCTTGGTCGCCCAACCGGCGAAAACGGTGGGATTCTTAATGAAGTCGCCGAGGCGATCTGAATCAATGAGAATTCGGGCAAGCGTGGAACGGGTGAGCCTCGTCTCTCCCTGCAACAGCGATAGCAAATCCGGCAGCTTGGTATTGATCAGCGTTTTCGCGGTTGCCTCGCGGACGGTCGTGCCGTGGATGCCGCCTTCATCCAGCTCGAGTTTGTCCTTCGTCGTCGTGATCGTGATGTGTGGGATCTCGGGAATTTGCTTCATCCCGGCCACCGCCGAGCCGATGAATTCCTCTGTGGAAAACTCCACCGCATACTTCGTCCGACGACTGATCCGCCTCCAAAGCTCCTCGAATTCCGGGGTGAGCTGGACGTGTTTGTTCAGGCGGATACGCGTGCGATCCCGTTTGTTCCGGACACGGCTGGTGAAGGAAATTCTCCTCAGGAAATCAATGATCTGTGGACGGAGCGAGCGGAAATCATCGCTCGTATCCAGGACGAAACCCTCCTTGTCCGGAGTAAATTTGTCAGTCACCTCGCCTTTGGTTGTTAGGTATTCGCGGGATTTGAGTTCTTCCCACAAGGCCTTGGAGATGTCCTTGCCGATTGGCTTCTCTTCTTCCGGGCGGATCAACTCGCGGAACGCGTCCGGCTTGACGATGCCGAACTCGATGCCGGTCGCTTGTTTGATGTCATTCTGGAGTGCCTTGGCGTAGTCCTCGAAGCGCTCGTTGCAAATGACCGTCAGGCGGTTCACCTGCGGCTCGTGGACGACGTTGCCGTCGCCATCCCGCGCGAGACGAAGTCCGCGACCCAAAGTTTGACGGCGCTCGGTATCCGTGCCCATCTCGCGCAGCGAGCAGATTTGGAACACGTTCGGATTGTCCCACCCTTCCTTGAGCGCGGAGTGGCTGAAGATGAACTGGAGCGGCACCTCGGGCGAGAGCAGCTCCTCCTTTTTCTTCATGATCAGTTCGTAAATCTCGGTGTCGCCCTTGGTCGTGCCGGAAGTGTCCTTCCAGCCGCTCTTGTCACCGGAGAAATAGCCGTCATGCACTTGTTCCGCCTTCATCGTTAGATGTTTTCCGAGCACTGGATGGGCTGCGTATTTGGTGTAGGCTTCCTCGAACCAAAGAGCGAAAGGCCCTTTCCCAATTACCCCGTTCTCGCCGTAGGTCCGATAGTTTGCCACCTTATCGATGAAGAACAGCGACAACACCTTGATCCCTCGCGGCTGAAGCTGATTCATCCGCTCGCAGTGGCAGCGCACGGTTTCGAAGATCTGCTCCTTCAGAATGTCGTCATTACTGCCACCCAGCTCCTGTCCCACTGATAGAGTCCTGCCATTGGCAAATTCCACATACTCACTTCCCGCCGTGGCATTGATCTCGGTGATCACCCAGTTGTTGGAGTAAATCTCGTTGTCGTCCGATTTGCCGAAAAGATCGTCGCCGCGCTTCACCACCAGCGCTGATTGAGTGGCGGAGCCGCTTTTCAGGACGGCGGATTCAGTTTGTTAGGGAATAAAAGTTAGATGGGCAGAGGCGGGGATG
>JBBEEL010000106.1:0-14340 GCA_040880785.1 Akkermansiaceae bacterium
ATTTTATTCGAAAGGGACTGCACAAACTGCACTCCAGCATCGAAAGTAAGACGATACACCCGCATGTCGCAATCGTCCGCCTGACGCTTGTCATTCGTTAGTGGGACCCCAGACTTTTCCACGCCATTATCCAACCTCGTGGTCGTGACGAAGCTCAGTGCGCCCGTCGTGGTGGTGACGGGTGGAGTATCAATGACCTCAGTGCCTTGGGTCGTGACCAATTGAGTGGTCACCTCCGTGCTGCCTGGAGCGGCACGGAACAACTTGATTTCCGCCTTGGGACGCGATGGGTAATTGTTGTAATCCACGAAACGGTTATTCCAAACAAGGCATTCCGTGTTGGTGACAAACATCGGTACCGCAAGACTCGTCCCAGGCAGCAGGCGGACCGTGCCGTCACTGGCGATCCACGTCAGCACGCCGTTGGCGTCCAGCACGCATTTCGACCCGTCGTCGCCGTAACGGTTGAACTCGATGCGATTGCCGAAGGGGGTGTAGGGCACCGGAATGGTCACCGAACTCTCCCTTACGAACTGGGATTTATCGAGGAGCGGCTCCGCAAGGAGCGCCGGTGAAAGGAAAAGCGCTGACAGTGTAGCAAGCGCGCACGCGCGGGGAAGGAAGGTTTTCATAGGAATGCTTGTGGGAAAATAGGGGGGTTACTGGCCGGACCTCAGAGCGGAGGAAGGACGCCATCGAGTTCACCCATTCCCACCTCCGAGGACGCTGGAATCGGGACGCCGCCGCCGGCATCCGCACCGCGGAGCGGGCGGCCGGTGGCATCGATGATCTGCGCGGTGACGAAGACGATCAGGTTGCTTTTGATCCGGTTTTCCGACTTGCTCTGGAACAGGCGGCCGATGAGTGGGATGTCACCCAGGATCGGCACCTTGTCCTCGACGTTTTGGACGTCCTCGCGCATCAGGCCGCCGACGGCGACGGTGTAGCCGTCATAAATGGTGAGTGCGGTATTGACGCGGCGGGCGGAGAACACCGGCATTTCAATCCGGTTTTCCGTGATGACGGAGGTCACCAGGTTACCCAAGAGATCCGAGCCGGTCGCTTGGATCGGGCTGCCATAGTTGATGAATCCCTCGAACTCGACGATCTCGGGGACGAAGCGCAGGTCAATGACGAAGTCATTGTCACCGATGGTGGGCTCGATTTCCAGAGTGACACCGGTGTTGCGGGTTTCGAATGCGGTTGGAGTGGCCGGAGTGACCGGGAAGCCGACGGGCGCTTGGCCACCACCTCCCTCTTCGCCCGCCCCCCCCGCCCCGACGCTTTGGGGAAGTTCAGGGGGTTCGTATTCGGTCGGGTAGATAAACTCACGGATGATTTCGATGGTCGCCTTCTGGCCGGACTTGGCCGTGACCGAGGGTGCGGTCATGAGATCGGAGCCCTTTTTCTGGGCGAGTCCGCGCATGATCATTTGCACTTGGCCATCGGTGAACAGGCCGGTCAAAGCCATGATGCCGGGAGCGACGTTGGCGGATTGAGCGGTCCGGGACGGATTATTGAGAATCGCGTCAATGCTGTTACGACTCACTGCTTGGTCGCCGCTGCGGAGGCCGTTGGTGACTCCGTTGCGAGTGGATTGGGAGGGGTCTGCAGGAATGCCCGGCACTTCAAACCCGTCGACCGGGCTGATGAAGTCGCTGCCTTTGCGGCCGCCTTGGTTGCCGGTGGTGCCCCCGCTGGCAAAGACGGAGTTGGAGAGGCCGAAAGGATTAACGATCCAGTCGAAGCCGAGCTCGTCGTTGTTTTCCTGTGAGACTTCCACAAACTTGGTGGTGATTTTCACCTGTTTCGGCTTGCCGGTGGCGACGGCTTGGACGAGTTGCTCGACCTTGTCGAGTTCCGACGGCGTGTTGGTCACGAGCAACATCCCGGTGGCGCTCAGGGTCGCGGAACTGCCTTCGGCGAAGATGATGCCGGACTGTCTGAGCAGCTCGAGAACCTGCGGGCGGGCGGTGAGACGGATCGATCCGCCTGCGGCAGGTTCCGCGAAAGGGTCTGGATCCGCAGCTCCTGCCCCTCCCCCACCGCCGGCGGTGTCGAGACTGGAAACAAAGTCAGGCGGCACGCGGAAGGTGCGGGTGAAGATATCTTCCCCGGTCTCGGTCTGAGGGACGAGGGTGACCGCGAAGTCATCCACCTTGTAGCGGAGCTTTGTTTGGTCGCAGATGTATTTTAAGGCCACGGCGAGCGGGACATCCTTCAGGCGAAGCTCGCGAATCCGCAGCGCGCCGAGATCTCCGGCGGCTTGCAGGCCACCGGGCTCTGGATCGAATCCAGCGTCGGGAGCACCGACGCCCGCGGCACGCGGACGGCGAATGACGAAGTTCACCCCCTTGCGCGATGGGTCGAGTTCCATGGTATCGAGCTCGGAAGCGCGGAGGCGCAGGAAATCGATGGCCTCTTCCACGGTGGTGTCCTCGAAGTCAACCCGCGGGATGACGATCCGGCGGAGTTTCTCGGTGATGTAGGCAACACCGGAGCTTTCCTCAGGCTGGCCAAAACCGCGGTCGTCGAATTCAGGTGCGTCGGCAGGCACGGAGAGTTCCCATGCGGCATCGACTTGGCCGAGCAGTTCGGCACGGGTATGGTCGTAAGCGGCGCGGTAGTAGTCGGACTTGGTCACCGCCACCCGCTCGAGGCCACGGCGTGCGGCCGAGTTAAACTGATCAATTCGGAGCACATTTTCGTATTCGCGCTTCGCTTCGTCAAATTTGCCGAGGTTGTAGGCACCTTCCGCGGTGTAGAGGCCGCGGCGGACACGGTCCACGTTCTGGGTGTGCTCGTAGGTGAGCGCCGGATTGGTGCGGATCGGGTCGTCGAGGTAACCGAGTTCGCGGGTGGCTTCGTTATTGAGAGGATCCACTGAGATCACGCCTTCCAGCAGGGTGCGGGCCTCGGGATATTTACCCACCTTGCGGTGTTGCATCGCCAGAGCCACGCTCGCATCCGAAAGATGGGCGATGTAACTGCGTTTCCGGTCAGAAACCAGCGGCGCACCCGGGAGGCGGTCGAGTGCCTGCCGGTATTTATCCACTGCTTTCTGATAGTCGCCGGTGGCGAAAGCGGCGCGACCCTCGTTGAGCAGGGCATCGGCCTCGGAGACCGACTGCTGGCGACGGATCATTTCACGTTGGGCAAGACCGCTGAGGCCGGAAGCCCCCTCTCCGGCATGGGCAACCGTAATGGTGACGGGCATGGAAGATGCCACCGCCATTAACGCGAGAGCGGTTCGGCTGGAACGATAGATTGGCGTTTTTTGCATAGTAAGCTGGGAGTTTTCTGGCGATGTTTTGGAGTTTTGGAAAGCGATTTTTTCAAGAGATCTCAATCACCCGCGTTTGGCAGGTTGCCCTCGGTGATTACAACGGTTTTTCTTGCGCCCGCGGCGTCGGTGTATTCCACGGTGACGGCCTCGGGGGTGACGGTTTTAAGGAGGAAGTCTTTCTTTGGCGAATCGGGAGGTATGGCGAATGGCAGGTTTTCCTCGACTTTGAATTCCTTGCCCCCCATGCCGAGCGCTTCCAGCGAGAGGACGGCCGTCCGGTCATGCTGTGCGAAGTCGTTGAGACGCTCCCTGCTCAGCGGGGATGGGAATTCGTAAACCGTGCCTCGCTTGTTCGGGCGCTGGTCTTCGATCCGGACGATCGTCACGTTGCCCTCGACGTTGGTTCTCGGGTTGTGCTCCTTGCGCTCTTCCGAACCGAGGAGTTTAAAGCGATTGGCCATCGTGCCTTGCGAGAAGAACAGCTCGCCGCTCGCGATCATGTTCGCGGCGGTCGCGCGGTTAGCGCCGTCTTTGTTGTCCTGGTAGGCCAGCGGGAAGCTCCCGTCCGCGCCGAAGCTCGGGCGGATGACCCAGGTCAGGGTCTCGTCCCGCAGATACTTCAATTTAGCGATGAGCGGTGGATGCGACTCGGAAGAAGTCGGATCAGTGCGGGCGAGAAACTCCTCGAGGTTTGAGAAGCCGTCTTCATCCGGGTCCCGGTCAGGAGAATCTGCGAAGCCTGGATCCAGCCGATTTTCAATCCACCAGAGGTTTTTGATGGGCGGGTGCACGTCCGGGTCCTTGAGCAGGTCGATGGGGATATCCGGTGCCGAGCTTGCGACAAACAAGGCGATGCCCGTGAACAAGTCAACCGGCCGGCCGCCATCTTCAGCCTGGCTCCAAGAGCGTTCGAGCTTCATGGAAGCCACGGCACCGGGGATCAGTTCGGCATTTTGCACCGCGGAGTTGTTGTTTCCGGCCCCTTTGAGCCCACTGGCGAACTCCTGCTGGATCTTGCTCAACTTGGACCAGCCCGTGAAGCCGAGCCCGAGGGCAACAACCGCCGCGCCACCGAGGCAGGCCTTTTCGTAATTGTTGGAAATCCAAGACATGTTAAAACGATGATGGTAAAGTTAAGGAAGCTTTTTGGTCGGCAGGAACTGGAGGATATCAAGCCGGATGAACACATGCACTTCCTCGTTTCCGAGGACCTGCGCCAGGATTCTGCTGGAGTCAGCCGAACTGGCCGCGGGGGTGGGGGCCTGCTCCTGCTCGGTTCCGGCAGGCACTTCGGCGTCGGGCTCGGATTCATCCTCGGGGAAGGCAAACAAGTTGGCAAAACCACCGGGTGCGGTGGAGGGAGCGGCGGCGGCCTTGTCGAATTTGGCGTCTGAGGCCCGCGGCGGATCCTTTTTGACGTTGGAAATCCGCAGTGAGCGGATGACGATGTAGTGCTTGGTCGGGGCGGTGATAGAGGAAATGAATTCCCGCGCGGACCGCTCGGTGCCGGTGAAGGTGAGTTCAAGCGGGATCGGGCGGGCGACTTCGAAATCGCCCGGTTTGTAGGTTTGGCCTTCCTCTTCCGGCAGGACTCGCCGGTGAAGGTTGCGAAACTGCGACGGCCGCGCCTTGGCCAGCTCGAGCATGACGTCCTTGATGCTGCCTAATTGGTAATCGAGAATGCCGGTGGTGGTGGTGGCTGCCAGCGAGGTGCGGTATCTCTCGAAGCCAAGGAAAAAGGTTTCCGGAATCGAGACTCCGGCGCTTTCCATCGCCTTGCGGACCTCCGCGTTGGCGGCGAGCAGACGGGTGGTGAATTCCTGCGGACTGATATTGGTGATTTCTCCCGGGCGGAACCGCTGGAACTCGGACTGGAGCGTCTCGAGCGACTGGCGGTATTCATCAAGCGCCTTGCGCTTGCCATCGCGATTTTCCGTCCGAGGGTAGAGGGCGAGTCGCTCGAACTCCGCCGCTTGGTTGGCCGCGGCTTCGTATTGCTCCTTGGCTTCCGCATAGCGGTCGGCCCCCTTGAAGCCGACGAAAGCGAGCAGACCGGCCCCGACCAGGGTGCCACCGCCGAGGGCAACTAAAAACTTGTTTTCCTTGATCCAACTCATAATTCAGAGGGCAAATAATTGGGCTGTTCTCACTTGATGGTGACTTCGCGCGCCAGGGGCAGGGTGATTTCAAACGGTAGTCCGAGCTCTCCGGGCTGGGGGTCCACGGTGATGTCCAGAATTTTGTCGTCGGTGAGGACGACATCGGCACCGCCGCTGTTTTTGACGGTGAATTTGAAGCTGGTGGATTTTTCGCGCAGATTCTTCAGCAGTTCGGAAACCACGTTCTGCCGCTTGGGTGTCACTCGCCAGAAGCCTTTGATTCGGAGGGCATTGGCCTTTACGTCCGGTGACTGTTGCGGCGTGGCTTGCTGCCTGCCGCGCTGCCCGCCTTGGGGAGTGGCGGCCTCGACTTTGATCTCCAGCAGCGAGGAAGTGCCATAGACGGAGTTGGTAAAATCAGGCTTGATCACAGGTTTGCCGCTTGGATTGCGGGAGCCAGCCTTACCACGAGGGGCCTTGACACTACTGGCCAGGGGATCGTAGCCATGCAGTGGCTCTAAATCGGTGAGCCAAACGGCATCGCTGGCAAAAGCGCTGCGGACCTCCATTATGAGATCGATCCAATACGTGTGGGCGGCTTCGGTATGGGTGTAGCTGCTCGCGATGCTGCGGAGCGTTTGTTCCCGCTTCAGGAGTTGGTCGATTTCAGCTTTGAGAGGTGCCAGCGAGGCGCGCTGGTCTTCCATCGTTCTGGCTTCTTCCGTCGCGGCGGCAGCGGTCACGTTTTGGAAGGTGGCCCAGACGGCCCCCCCCACCAAGATCATCGCGGCAGCGGCGATCAAAAACGGCTTGCGGCGGTCGGCGGCACGTGACAGTTCGACGACCATGGGGACCAAGTCGATGTTGATCGCGGATTTCCCGATGCCGCGCAGGCCGAGGCCGACGAGTTCTCCCATCAAGTGGCCTTCGCGCTGTATCAGCGTGGCGTCCACGCCCTTGGCGAGAGTTAGGTTGCTCACCGGATTGAAATATTCGACTGGCAGATTGAGCTTCTGCTCGAAGAACTCCAGTGTGTAAGCCAAATTCGCGCCACCGCCGGCGAGAAGCACCCGCCGCGGGGCGCTGCCGCCGTGCTGGCTGCGGTAATAATTGGTCGTGCGCGAGATTTCCGCCGGGAGACGGGTGAGGGCGTTGCGAATCACCATGGCCAAGGCGGCCACTGCCTCGTCCAGCTGCTCGGTGTGACCGCCGCCGAGGGCAACCAGGCCGTTGGAGATTTTTTGGTGCTCGGCCTCCATGAATGAGATGCCGTATTCCTTAGCGATGGCCGCGGTGACCGCGCCGCCGCCGATGGCGATGCTGCGGGTGAAGAAGCGGCGTCCCTCGATGTAGAGGAGGTTGCTGGTCTTCGCGCCGATGTCGATGAGCAGGATCGGCTCCTCCGGGTTGCCGTAGCTGGAGCGGAAGGAATTGTAGAGCGCCATGGGGGCGACATCGACCTCCGAGGTGCCTAGACCGCTGTCGTTAACCGCGGAGTTGATCTCATCGAGCGCGTCGGCCTTGATGGCGACGATGACCACTTCCTTTTCGTCGGAGCCTTCAATGAGTTCATAATCCCAAACCACTTCATGCAGCGGGAAAGGCACGTGCTGCTGGGCCTCGAAGGTCACCAGTTGCTCGATATTGTCGTCCTGCAGCGGCGGCAGCTTGACGAAGCGGATGAAAACCGACTGTCCGGAAATCGCGTAGCGCACCTTGGTCTTGCCGACCTTCAAGCGCTGCGCTAGGTCGGCGACGGCGACGCGGATTTGGGAGATTTTGGAGCCATCAAGCGCGGGATCGGCGACAATGGTTTCCGCTTCGTATCCTTTGAGGACCAGACCGCCGCTTTTCGAAACTTCGAAAACGGCCATGCCGATGCGCTGGGAGCCTATGTTGATTGCGACGGTGGTCTGGATTTCAGCCATGATGCGGTAATGATAGAAAAACGAGTCGAGGGGAAAACGGGGTGGGTTCAGCGGCGGTCCACGCTTACTTCCGCGTAACGGTCCCACCACAGGTGGCTGAACGCACTCTCCGCCTTGTTGAGCAGCGGCACAGCGTCGCTGCGCGAGATTTTGGGTGAGGCGACTGCCCACCAGCCGGGCCTGCCCTTACTGGTCCCTTCGGCCACTTTCTGGCCGTTGACGAGCACCTCGTAGCCGACGTATTCCACCGCTTTCTTGCCGCCACGGTCGGAACCGGTGATCCGCTTGAGGGAGGCGGGCGAGAGATAGACGGAGGCGTAAATGTCCTCATCGAGCGGGATATTCACGTGATCCACGTCTTTGGTGAGAAGCAGCATCGTGCCGGATCTCTCCGGGTTGCTGATCGCGACATACCACTTCACGGTGAGCCGGTCACAGGTTGCGGAAGGCGGCGCGGGGGACATCGAGACTTTCAGTTTGGTCTCGATTTCCAGCCAGTCCCGCGGCTTGAAGGCTTTGTTTTTTCCGCCGGAAACTTCCGGAGAGAGCAAATCGTCGAAGGAAGGATTGTCACTGGAGACTTTGACTGCCTGCCCGAAGGCGGCTCCAATAGTAAGGGCGACGATGACAGCAGAGGCAGTGACAGAGAGGGTTTTGCGAAAGGTTGCGATGGCGTTCATGCGATTCAGGTTTTCAAGGACGGTAGGGAATTGGGCTTCGGGTTGACCAGAGAAAATGACGATTTGGCCGTAAAATTTCAACCGCCGCCAATCCATCCGCCCCGGCCGGGTCACAAGCGATTGACGAGAGGGCGATTGCCACTCATCACTGCGCCATGCCACACGTGCGATTTCCGCTGGATGACGTCCTCCCCAGAGTGGTCGGAAGCTTTGGGAATTCGTTGGATTTACGAAAAGCCGAAGCCCGGCTGGTCCGGGAAGCCTGCGATCTCGCGGAAATCAGGCTGGATCTTCTACACGCCGAACTACGGGAAAGCAAGAACAGGCTTTGGGATTTTCTTCATGAGATTCCTCTGATTTTCACGGCGCGGCGGTGCGAGGAGGGCGGCGCGCTCGCACTGGACGCCGCAGAACGCATGAAATTGCTGGCTGGCGCGCTGGATCAGGCGGCCGCCGTGGACGTGGAGGTGGCGAGCATCGCGGAGATGGCCGGCCTGCTGGAGCAACTGAAGCCGCGGCAAATCCCGTGGATCGCGTCGTATCACGATTTTGAGAAACTCCCGTCCACCGCACTGCTCGCGCGGGCGGCGGAAAAGGCCCGCGATGCGGGTGCCGCGGTCTTCAAAGCCGCCGCGCGACTTCACACGCCGGCGGATCTCGCGCGGCTGGCCGAGTTCCAGCTCGCCGACCACGGACTGCCGGTGGCCACCATGGGCATGGGCCCACTGGCCCCGGTGTCGCGCCTGCTCTGCGCGCAGTGCGGCAGCGTGCTCAACTACGGCTATCTGGGAGAAACCCCGACGGCACCCGGCCAGTGGGACAGCGCCTTGCTCAAGCAAGCGATCTCGCGCCTCGTTCCTTTCCGGCCTTAGCCGCTCTTTAGCCGATCACTTCCACCGGCGCGTCCGGCAGGGCGGCGAGGAAGGCCTTGCCGTAACGTTTTGTTAGGATTCGATTGTCCAGGATGCAGACCAGCCCCTTGTCGCGCTCGGTCCGGATGAGCCGGCCGACGCCCTGCCGCATTTTTAAAATCGCCTCCGGCACCGAGTAGTCCATGAAGGGATTCCCGCCGGCCGCCTCGATGGCTTCGAGCCGCGAGGCCACCAGCGGATGGTCCGGCACGGCGAAGGGCAGGCGCGTGACCACCACGTTGGACAGCGTTTCGCCCGGGACGTCCACGCCGGTCCAGAAACTGTCCGTCCCGAACAACACGCTGTGCACATCCTTGCGGAATTCCTCAATCATCCGGTGCCGCGGCAGCCCGTCGCCCTGCAGCAAGACCCGCCAACCTTGCGTCTTGAAAAAAGGCTCCAGCCGCTGCGCCGCGTCGCGCATCGTGCGGTAGCTGGTGAACAAGACGAAGGCCCGCCCGTCGCTCTCCAACACCGCCTGGCGGATCCCCTCCGCCAGCAGCTCGTCATAGCGCGGCGTGCCCGGGTCCGGCACCGACTTGTAAATCCGGATCCGCATTTGCCGCGGATAGTCAAACGGGCTGCCGATGCAAAGCGCACGCGCCTTTTCCGCCCCCACCCGGCCGCGGAAATACCCGAGTTTCGGGTCCCCCACCCCGAGCGTCGCACTGGTCAGCACTAGGCTTTTCCGGCCGCCGAAAAGCAGGGGCCGCAGCCGGTCCGCCACGTTCACCGGCGCGGCGTGGAGGCTGAACTGCTGCTCGTCGCGGCCGCTTTTCTCAATCCAGTAAACACTGTCGTCGGTGGATTGATCGAGAAAAACGCCGATCGATCCGTGCGCCTCACGCAGCCGCCGCGAGGCGTCCTGCAGCTCGGCACGCGTCGTGTCCGACTCGGTGTCCGCCGCGAGATTGTCGATTTCCAACCACAGGTTCCGCAGCGGTTCGGCCAGAGTGTTAGGCACCACCTCAGTTTGGCGGACGCGGCATTCCTTGGAAAAGTTGCCGAATTTCGCCACGTCCCCGACCTGATGGAAAAACCGGTCCGCTGCCACCAGCGCCTGTTCCACCGCCGTCAGCGCGGGCGCGCTGCGGAATGCCTTGAGCAGCCCTTTGCGGGTCTTTGGATGATAGAGCCGCTGCAAGTCGAAGCGCAGTCCGGACTGCGAGACCCGCAGGCCAAGCTGGATCGCCGCGACCTGCTCGATGGTGTGCGCCTCGTCAAGCACCGCGAAATCGTTAGGAAACAAAAAACCGCCGACCTTTTTCCCGTCCTCCTCGTCGTCCGGCTCGTCGTCCGTATTTAACAGCGCGAAAAACAAGGTGTGGTTCACCACGATCAGCCGCGCGTCCGCCGCCGCCTTGCGCGCTTCCTGGAAAAAGCAGTTCCCGCGCGGCCCGCAATGCCTTGCCGTGCACAGGTGCGCCTCGCTGCACACTTGCAGCCACACCTTCATCTGCGGTTGGAAATCCAGGTCGCTCAGCGTCCCGTCGCGCGTCCCCTCCGCCCACTTCCGGATCGCCTCGAGCTGCTCGT
Organism: Akkermansiaceae bacterium; assembly: GCA_040880785.1. Classification (GTDB taxonomy): domain Bacteria; phylum Verrucomicrobiota; class Verrucomicrobiia; order Verrucomicrobiales; family Akkermansiaceae; genus Luteolibacter. The sequence continues at coordinate 10,441 of JBBEEL010000106.1, forward strand.
TCTCCGTGCCGGTGAATAAATCTCCCGCCTGCTCGATCGCCCGCCGCAACCTCAGCGGACACAAGTAATTTTGCCGTCCCTTCAATAACACCGCCGGCAGTTCGTCGCCGATGACCTTGCGCACAATCGGTATGTCTTTACGGATCAGTTGCTCCTGCAAGTTGATCGTGTGCGTGGAAATGATCCCGCGGCGGCCGGTCTCGATGGCGAAGCGGGCCGCCGGTAACAGATAGGCCAACGATTTCCCCACCCCAGTCCCCGCCTCCGCCACCAACGGCGAGGCCCCGGCCAGCGCTTCCGCCACCGCCACGGCGAGTTCCTGCTGCTGCGGACGGTAGGAAAAATCCTTGGATTTCGCCAAAAGTCCTTTCCTTGAAAAGGCGTCCCGCACCGCGTCGCTAAACCCCGGGATCGGCTGGCCCTCTGTCATGGAAATCATCTGGCCACCATCGCATCCCGCAATCGCCCTTCTGCCAAGCCGCAACTTCGCCAGCCGCACATCGCACTCGACACCCCGGCCCCGCCGCCGCCACTGTCTGCGCCCGGCGGCCGCTCCATGAACCTCACCCGCAATCACCTCAAACGCTTCCTCCTTCCCCTCGTGCTGGCTGCCTTGGGAGCCGGCTTCTGCGCCCTCCTCGTGCCCGCGGAAATCGAGGCGGTCCGGCAGCAGCTCATCGGCTTCCCCGACTCGGATGTCGCGGCCCACCAAGCGCGGCCTCTCGTCCTCGCGGCGCTTTTTCTCCTGCCCGCACTCGCCGCACTCTTTTACGCGCTGGCCGACACGATGGACCGCTACATTGCCAGCGAATTCGCCGGGATTTTCGGCGTTTGCCTCTCCGCGCTGGTCATGATCTGGCTGCTCATCGACCTCGGCGACAAGATCGGCGACTTCCGCGAGGCGGAGCAGGTCCTGCGCACCATCGGCTTGTTCTACGGCACCCGCGCCCCTGCCATCCTCCTGTTATTACTGCCTTACAGCCTGTTACTCGCCCTATTATACTCGTTGGGAAAACTTTCCGGTAGCCGCGAAATCATCGCCATGATCCAGAGCGGCCGGAGCGTGATCCGGGTCACCCTGCCGCTGCTCGTCGCCGGGATTTTCCTCAGCCTTTTCAGCCTTGGCCTGAATTACCACTGGGGCCCGGTATCCGAAGGCCTGCGCGGGGAGATCCTCGAGGCTTCCAGCGGTAAAAAACCCATCCAAGCCAGCAACGTCCTTTTCCGGGATCCCAGCAACCGCCGCTTGTGGCTCATCGGCGAGTTCCCGCGCGACTACCACACCGGTGGCCCCCTGCGGGACGTGCAAATCACCACCACCCGCGCCGACAATTCACTGGAGAGCCGGATTTCCGCCAGCAGCGCCCGCTGGGACCCCGGTGACGCGCGCTGGACCTTCGAGAACGCCGTGGTCGGCGAGTTCCGACCCAACGAGCCCACCCTTTTCAAAAGCCACACCGAGCCGCTCATCATCGAGGGCTGGGCGGAAACCCCGTGGCAACTCATCAAGCCCGGTCTCAGCCCCGCCCTCCTCGGCATCCCCGATCTCAGCGGCTGGCTCGCCGCCCACGCGAAACGCGCCCCCTTCACCGATCCCGCTCCCTACCAAACCCAGTGGCACTTCCGCTGGGCACTGCCCTTCACCTGCCTCGTCACCGTGCTGCTCGCCACTCCGCTGGGTATCCATTTCGCCCGCCGCGGTGCCGGAGGCGGCGTGTTTTTCGCCGTCGCCCTCGCCGGCCTGATGCTGCTTTTCAGCACCATCTCCGTCGCACTCGGGGAAGCCGGGGCGCTCGCTCCGTGGCAGGCCGCGTGGCTGCCAAACGCGAGCTTTGCCCTACTCGGACTCTACCTTTTCCGCCGCCGGATCACCGGCCAACCGATCTATCGCGCGCTCACGCGCCTTTTACCCACCACCGACTGACTTTATTTTTCCATGGCTATTGCAGAATCCTGGCACGTCCGTTCCCGCGGCCGCGAGTGCGCCGCCACCCAGCGCGCCTTCGTCGAGGGCGAGACCATCGTCACCGCGCTTTTCCCCGACCCCGAGTCCAGCGGCTACCTCCGCCGCGACTTCTGCGCGGACGGCTGGCAAATCCATCAGGAAACCGGTGACAAGCCGTTCTCCTTCTGGCGCACCACCTACTCGCCTCCCGGCGGTCCGGATCAGGAAAACCCGGCGGAAAAACTCAGCGCCGAGGAAATCCTCCGCCGCCTCGTCGATGAAGATGAGGACCACACGGAAAACACCCGCTACATCCTCGCCGTTATGCTCGAGCGCCAGAAGCTCCTGCGGGAAACCGACAACCAACGCACCGCCGACGGCATCCTGCGCGTTTACGAGCACCGCAAGACCGGCGAGGTTTACATCGTCAAGGACCCGGACATCCCGCTCAGCGAGATCGAAGCGGTCCAAACCGAAGTTTTCGCCCTGCTGGAAAACAATGGTCACCCGCCCGCAGCCCCCGAACCGGAAGCACCCGCGGAAAATGAAGCGCCGACGGACCCGACGCCGAATGACGCTGAAAAAGAAGCACCCTCCGAGGACGAGGAGTGATTTGAGATCCAAGCCAACCACGGCACGCCGTGTGATCACGGGCCCGGCCCAGGGCCATTCCCATCAAGCGCCGGTAAATCCGCGCGACCTCCTGCCACCGGTCCGCCTCGAAACCTGCTCCCTCATGGCTCAGGCACGCCCGGACCAAGCCTTCCCGCGCCTTCTTCCCGTCCCCCTTCGTCCCCCCGCCCACCGCCTCGCCATAACTGCTCCAGCGGTAGTCCGCCGGGTCATCCACCATCCCCGCCCGCACCGGATTCAGATCGATGTAGGCCGCGATTGTCCGCGCCGCCACACCACTCTCCACGATCACGCTCTTAAAACGTTCTTCCCACAGCGTCCCCGTCCGTGAATGCGTCCGGTTGAACCAGCGCGTGAAGCGAATCAGCAGCCCTTTCATGAACTGGCTCAGATTGTGCATCCGGTAGGTGAAACGGGCGTGGATCTCCGCCAAGCCGGCCTCGTTGAAACTGCCGTCGTCCCCAGCCTTTCTCGCCTCCGACAATTCCGCCGCCACCCCGGCCACAAATGCCTCGGAATAGAGTGCCCCGAGGCGTTGCAACAGCAACTCGTCGCCCAGCCCACCCTCCGGCATCGGCGGGACTTCCAGCAGGATATGGAAATGGTTGGACATGACGCAGTAAGACAAAATCCGGCAGCCGGAAAAGTTCTCATACATCCGCAAATACATCCGGAACGCCTCGCATTCCCGTTTATCTGTCACCTTGTAGAAAATCTTCAAATTTTTTATAATTTTTATAATTTATCTGTCACCAAGTAGAGGGTGTGAAAGGTTAGAAATGGGGTTTATAAGCGATAGTGCTAGAGATGTAGCCTATAATTATAGTACTAGAGATGTAGCCTATAATTTATCTGTCACTTTGTAGTCTTGGACACTATTGCAAATCAGATAACTGCGAACTCCGAGGTACGTTTAAGGTTTCCTTTTTCGAAAAATATTCGAAAGGACGGCACAAGAAACAAGGAGTGCCGTCGCTAGAAAGCAGACGAGACCGATCAGCGCAAAAAAATTTCTCAGATGTTCAGCCATGGCAAAATGTGCGATTGTATTTTTTCCTGCGGAGAGGAAAAAGACGTCTGGGAGTTTCTAGCAAAAATTTCTATCTGTGCCCATAGGTAATACCCCTATCTTGCTTGGCCCGGTCGGCCTTCCTCGCTCATGCAGTAGGGTGGAGATGGCTCCGGGCAGGATGCCCGGGCCAAGTCAAGGAGTGTGGGCGTCTCGCCCACGCGGCTTAGGCGAAGAAAAAGATTAAGACCTCGACTAGGGAATCCAAGTACACGCACAAAAGGCGAAAATCGAGAAGTCGGCGTTTGTTAGG
>JBBEEL010000107.1:0-14317 GCA_040880785.1 Akkermansiaceae bacterium
CACTGGAGGGCTTGCACTGGGGCTATCGCTTGCTGGGATCGCTCAAAAACACCCTGCCCTGCGCGGTTTTCACCGGGCTCTTCCGCCTGGCAGAGAAATTTTCCCGCCTGAGCCCGGCGAGCCCGCCTGTCAAGTGGCTGCTCGGGAGCGTCGGTAAGGAGGACCAGCGCGTGCTGCTGGAGGTGCCGGAAGTCTGGGCAGTCATCGCCAAAAGCTTCCGCGAGGGCGTCCAAGGCGGCCGCGGCCGCGGTGTGATGGCGGACGCGGACATCTATTTCCAGCCCTTGTCCTTCGACCCAGCCCAAATCCGCCACCCGATCCGCTACTGGCACGGCGCCGACGACCGCAACATCCGGCTGGAACTGGTGCGGCGCTTCGTGGATCAAATCGCCGGCGCGAAGCTGGAAGTCGCCGCGACGCTGGGGCATTTTTCGCTCGTCCTCCGCCGCGCCCCCGCCGCGCTGGACCACCTGGCGGAAAATTGTCGGATTTGACGGACGTTTTTACGAGTGAATGCTAGCGCTGACCGGCTGGGAAAAAACTGATGAGCGAAACCGACGAAATCACGCGGGAAGATGAAGACTGGGTGCAGGTCGGGCATTATCCGAATCTGGAACAAGCCTACGACCACGGGCTGGTGATCCTCGCCATGGGTGAGGCCTGCCGGGTGGCGGCCGCCGAGACCCCCGGCGAGTTCGACCTCCACGCCGAGGCCCGCCCCGCCCCGCGGATTTCCGAGGAACTTGATGCCTACGGCCAGGACGAGGCGCTCCCCGTGGAGCACAAGACGGCCCCCGGTGAGTGGACGCGGCACTCGCCCGGCTACCCCTTTTGCGCCCTCTGGATCCTCGCGCTGGTGGTCGTTTTCCAATGGCAAGGGCAGGATCCCTCGCTGGTCCGGCGGGCGGCCTCATCGAGCATCGGCCTGATCCAAAACGGCGAGTGGTGGCGGCCCATCACCGCGCTCTTCCTCCATGCCGACATCACCCATTTGGTGGGAAATTTGGTTTTAGGCAGCATGTTCGGTGTCCTCGTGGCGCGCTCGGTCGGGCCGTTCCGCGGCTGGGCGGCGATCCTCGGCTGCGGCGCACTCGGCAACGCGATCACCTCCGCGCTGACCTATCCGGAGCTTTTCCTTTCCATCGGTGCCTCAACCGCCGTTTTCGCCGCGCTCGGCATCTTGACGGGTCTCGGTGCCGCGGAATCCCTGCGCGAGCGGGCGCGACGGCCTTGGCTGCGGATCACCGTGCCTCTCGTCGCCGGTTTCATCCTGCTCGGCTGGCTCGGCGGCGCCACCGAGGGCAACACCGACGTGATGGGCCACGTCTTTGGCTTCACTTCCGGCCTTGCCGCCGGGGTCACCGCAGGGGTGCTGGAAAGCAGGCGGATCCGCAAAACCCTCGCCGCCCGGGCCACCTAGCAGGAGATAAACAACGAGTCCCGCGGCAAGCGGGGTCTCACTGCCGATTATCTGTTAAGGGTCAGATAGAAATGTATAAATTTCGCGGGTTACAGCTTGTCAAATTATGTTTCTAGCTGTTATTTTCACTGGATGAAACAGTCCCTGCCGAAACGTGTCCATCTGGCGCTTCGCGCCCGTTTGTTTGATGGCTCACTGCCTCCGGGTGCGCGGCTGGATTACAAGCAACTCGCGCGGGAGCTGGGTGTCTCGGTCACCCCCATTCGCGAGGCAGTCGCGCAGCTCGCGTCCGAGGGCTTCATCGAGTTGATTCCGCGGCTCGGCGCGATCGTCCGGAAACTGAACCGCACTTCCGCTCTGGAGTTTTACGAGGTCCGCGAGGCGGTGGAGACCTTCGCGGCCTTGAAGGCCGCCGAGCGCCACTCGCCGATGCATCTGGAGCAACTCCGGAGACATCTCGCCGTCATGCAGCGGATTTCTGACAACGCCCCCTCCTGCAAAACCACTGCCTTGGAGAAAACCGGGCTTTTGTCCTTCCTCGAGTCCGACATCGCCTTCCATAGAACAATCTTGTTAGGATCGCGCAACTCAGCCCTCGCCCGCACGGTGGTGGAGAGCCAGGTCCAGTTACAGATTTTCTACGCCGCCCGTGGCGCTCATGACGGCTCCCGGGTGGCGCTCGTCTGTGAACAGCACCAAACCATTCTCACCGCGGTGGAAAAACGTGACGGCCCGGCCGCGGCCGAGGCCATGCGGCTGCACATCCGCGCCTCGCTCGACTTCACGCTGGATCACCTTGAGTCCGCTCTTGACGACTGAAGTCGCCACAAGCCGCCGGGCTCTCTGCAGCGATGGTTGACCGCCGCCGCCGCCACCCGCTATCACAGGGCATGACCCACTCGATCCCCGTGGCCCTTAGCATCGCCGGTTCTGACTGCTCGGCCGGCGCAGGCATTCAGGCGGACCTGAAAACCTTCCAGTATTTTCAAGTCCACGGCCTCACCGCCGTGACCTGCGTGGTCTCGGAAACCGCTGCGGTCGTGCAGGCGGTGCACCCGGTGCCGGTGGATGTGGTGGTCAGCCAGATTTCCCTGTTGCTCGAGAGTTTCCCGGTCACCGCCCTGAAGACGGGCATGCTTTTTTCCGCCGCGCATGTCCGGGCGGTTGCGGAAATTCTGCGTCATTATCCCGCCGCCGCGCTGGTTGTGGACCCGGTCATGATCGCTTCCACCGGGGCCTCGCTGCTTGAGGCGGACGCGGTGGAGGCCTACCGGACTGAGCTGCTGCCGCTCGCCCGCCTCATCACGCCGAACCTGCCGGAGGCCGAGACCCTGCTCGGCCGCAACATTCCGGACGCCCGCGCGCTGCCAGCCGCCGCGCTGGAGCTTTCCGCGAAATTCCAGACGGCGGTCCTGCTCAAGGGCGGGCATCTACCCGGCCCGGAATGCACCGATCTGCTGGTGGAGCGGGGAGAGGTCCATCATTTCACCGCCGCACGGATTCCCGTCGCCGGATCCCATGGCACCGGCTGCACCCTCTCCGCGGCCATCACCGCGGCGCTGGCCCTAGGAAACCCGCTCGCCGCTTCCGTGGAACTGGCAAAAAACTACCTTTGCCAAACTCTCCTCCGCTCTTACCAGTTTGATAATTCCAACGGCCTGAAGATCCACGCGCTCAACCAAGCCACCTCCAAGGAGTTTGGCATGTTCAGCTCCTGCAAGATCGGCAGTTCCCGCTCCAACCGCAAGAGAGGGCACGCGGCGAATCCGGACCGCCAAGCCACCACCTTTGGGAAAAACGAGGCGTGACATCAATTCGTAGTTCCGTAGCTTCGTTTTGAACTTTTTGAATTCTCACCTCATGGAAAATCCGCTCCATTCTCTTGGCTATCAAGTCCTCAACGCATCGCTCGACGCCGAATCCAAGGATCCGGCACAGGCCAGTAAACTTTCCCGCCGCGGCTTCATGCTGGCGGCCGCCTCGCTCACCAGTTGCACCGCCGCACCGCCGCTGGCCTCCACCACCGGACCGTTCAGGACCACCCCCAATGCGGGCTACCGTCCACCGCCGGCCCAAGGCGCGATCCCGCGCAATCCGGACGGTGCCCACGGCTCGAACTTCGGCAAAAACACCGGCGTCACCGTCAGCCGCGTCCTCGTCTCCGGAAACTACGTCGCCATGACTTTCGACGACGGCCCGCATCCGCAGAACACCCCGCGCCTGCTCAACCTACTGCGCGCCCGCAACATCAAGGCCACCTTTTACGTTATCGGCCGCAGCGTCGATCTCTACCCGCAGATCGTCCGCCGCACCGTCGCGGAAGGCCATGAAATGGGCAATCACTCGCAGACCCACCGCCTGCTCTCCAAGCTCAGCGATGCCGAGGTCCGCAGCGAGCTCGCCCGCTGCCGCGATTCCATCGGCCGGGCCGCCGGCGTCCGGCCGCGCACCATGCGCCCGCCCTATGGCGGCCTGCTCCAGCGCCAGCGCGAGATGGCTTACAACGAGTTCGGCTACCCCACGGTCCTCTGGTCGGTCGATCCGCTCGACTGGAAGCGCCCCGGCCCAAGCGTGGTCGCCTCCCGCATCAATGCCGGTGCCTCCGCCGGCGGCATCATCCTCGCCCATGACCTCCACGCGCAGACTGTCGATGCCATGCCCGCCGCCCTCGACGGCCTGCTCCGCCGCGGCTTCAAGTTTGTCACCGTCTCACAATTGCTCGCGATGAAGACCGACGTGGCGAGCGCCCAAGCGTCCGCCACGGCCGCATCCTAAGCGAAGAGTAGCCCCAAACCTTCTGCCTGTGAGCCACACCCAGTTCGGCAAGCGCTACTTCGCAATGCGCGGGCGGCTGGCGGACGTGATGCGTGGCATTGTCAGGCTCGCCGGGGAAACCACCACCGCTCTCGGAGACCTACTGCCCCTTGCGGAAATTGAAAAAGGCCTCGGAACCCCCTTCCTCTTCGTCGTCTGCGGCGAGGTCAACGCCGGCAAATCCACTCTCCTCAACGGCCTTTTCGGCAGCCAGCTCTGCCCCGTCGATACCCTGCCGGAAACCGACCGTGTCCTCCGGTATCAATATGGCATCCCGCCGCGCGATGTGGAAGTCACCCCGCTCCTCAGCGAGTGCTATCGACCGACCGAGTTTCTGCGCGATTTCAACCTGATCGACACCCCCGGCACCAACTCGGCCATCGAGGGTCACCAGGAAATCACCGCCCGCTTCCTGCCGTCTGCGGATCTTATCCTGTGCGTGTTTCCCGTCACCAACCCATGGGGTGCCGCCACTTGGAATTTTATTTCCGAGCTTTCCCCGGACAGCCTCGACAAGGTGGCCTTCATCATCCAGCAGGCCGACCAATGCGAGCCCGGAGACATCCGCGTGATCCTCGGCCACATGGCGGACCTCTCGATGAAACGGATCGGCCGCGTCCCGGAAATCTTCGCCGTTTCCGGAAAACTCGCCTCCGAGGCCAAGCACGCCAGCCCCACCGCCAACGAGAAGTTCATCGCCAGCGGCTACCCTGCGCTGGAAGCATTCATCGCCCGGGAAGTTTGCGACTCCCCGCCGCGCCGGGCTGCCCTGGAAACTTGGCGCAGCCAGGCCGCCGCTGGCCTTCGCGCCGTGGAAGATCGCATCGAAAACCAAAGCCGGGCGCTCATCACCCAAGGCCGCTTTCTCGATACCATCGAGCGAGAAATCGACGGCATCCGCGAGCGCTTCGTCGTCCGCCTGCCAAAGCACCTCGCCGGCGTCGCCGAGATCTTCGAGACCGAGGCCGTCTGGGTCTCCCGCCTGCTCCGCCGCCGCCTTGGCGCGGCCCGCTCGATCATCCGCCTCTTCACCGGCGACCGCACCGGACCGGCGATGGAAGCCGTTTTCGTCGAGCGCCTGCAAGCCGCCGTCGAGGCCGTCGCGGAAAAGGACGGCGTGGAAGTGGTGGAATTCTGCCGCAACCACTGGGGCGACTTGCGCGAACGGGTGAAGGCGGAAATGGGAGTCGATCTCGGGGATCCCGCCCCGCTTGAAGCCACCCTCGCCACCGCGGAAAAACGCTTCGTCCAGCGGCTCGGCCGCGCCGCCCGTCAGGGAATCGGTAACCTCAAGGTGCGCAACCAGCTCGACAAGGACATTCGCCGCCGCAATCTCGCGCTGAAGTCATTTACCGTCATGACTCTGGTCCTCACCACCGCCGGAGCCGTCTGCGGCGCACTCGCCATCCCATGGCTGCCCTACATCCTTTGCGGCCTCGCCGCGCTCTTCCTCGCCGGCGGCTTACTCACTGCCTTGGTCACCGGAAGGTCCATCACCGCCGAGTTCCAATACCGTCTGCTAGATACCTGCGGCAGCTTCGCCAGCACGCTGCGCGCCGACTACGAGGAAGCCCTTCGCATCGTCTTCCAAGACTACGCCACCTCCCTCAGCGCGGTCAAAACCCACCTCGCCCGCGAGAAACTCGCCATCGAACCGCGCCTCAAGCGCTGGCAGGAACTCTTCCTCACGCTCAAGGCCATCGAGCAGGACCTCTGATCCTCCCGCCTAACATCCCGACGCGGCGCAGCCGGTCTCCCTCCTACCGGGCGATGCCGCTCAAGTGGCCGGGGTGGTTTCGAGCAACGGATAGTCGGAATAGCCGGCCGGCCCATCCGCGTAAAAGGTCGTTGGATCCGGCTCGTTGAGCGGCGCGCCACTGCGGAAACGCTCGACAAGGTCCGGATTCGCAATCGCCAGCTTACCGAAGGCCACGGCATCAGCGGCACCCGCGTCGATGGCCTCGCGCGCGGTTTCCGCAGTGAAACTCTCGTTGGCGATGTAGACCCCACCGAAAGCCTGCTTGAGCGACGCTCCGAGCGACGGCTTGTCGTGAGACTCGCGGGCGCAGAGGAACGCGAGCTTGCGTTTTCCCAACTCCCGCGCCGCATGGTGAAAGACCTTCGTCAGGTCGGAATCCCCCATCCCGTGCGCGTCGCCGCGCGGTGCCAGATGCACTCCTACCCGGTCGGCACCCCAAACGGCGACGACGGCATCCGTGACTTCCAATAAAAATCGTGCCCGATTCTCCAGCGAACCGCCATAGCCATCCGTTCGAAGGTTAGACGAGTCCTGAAGAAACTGATCGATCAGATAGCCATTGGCCGCATGGATTTCCACCCCGTCGAATCCCGCCGTCCGGGCGTTCTCCGCGGCGCGGCGGTAGTCTGCGACGATGCCCGGAATCTCGGTGATCTCCAAGGCGCGCGGCGTCACGAAGTCCTTCGGCGGGCGCACCAGGCTGACCTGGCCGGCGGGCGCGATGGCACTGGGTGCCACCGGCAGCGCACCATCCAGATAGAGAGGATCCGAAACGCGGCCGACATGCCAGAGCTGGAGCAGAATCTGCCCGCCCGCTTGGTGGACGGCACGGGTGACGAGCTTCCAGCCCTCCACTTGTTCAGCAGACCAGATACCGGGAGTATTCGGGTAGCCGACGCCCATGGGCGAGATGGAGGTGGCTTCGGATAGAATCATGCCGAACGAGGCGCGCTGGGCGTAATACTCCGCCATCAGCGCGTTCGGCACGCGCCCGGCCGACGCGCGGCAACGGGTCAGCGGTGCCATCACAACGCGGTTCGGGAAATCGAAAGCCCCCGCTTTGAGCGGTTTAAAAAGTGAATCTGACATCGAAATCTAAATCTATTTTATATAGTTAGTTTTTTGAGATTGGTAGATGATGCAAAGAATGGTCTCCGTATTTTCACCAGATAGCACTTCAACTGCATCCACCTGTTGGAGCGAAGCAGCGTCCCCGGCACAAAGCAAGACTCCGTTCACGGGAACTTCCGTCGTCATGCCGTCAGTTGGCCTGCCGTGGCGGCCGGGCGCGGTGTGGGTTTAATCGAGCAAATCCCCGTAATGCTTGCGGGCGAGCGAAAGCGAAAGGTCGAGGATCCCCTGGCTGCGGCTATGGCGCAGCGCCTCGTCGGACATCGCCGCGCACTCGGCATAACTGAGCGAGCGTATCGCCTGAGCCACCCGCGGAACCTGCTGCGGCCCCACAGACAGCTCTTCCACACCCAGCCCCAGCAGCAAGGGCGTGAGGCGGATGTCGCCTGCCATCTCGCCGCAGATGCCCGTCCAGATGCCGTTGTTGGTCGCGGCGTCGATGGTCCGCTTAATCAGACGGACCACTGCCGGGTGCGTGGGGCGGTAGAGATCGGCGACGTGGGGATTCACCCGGTCAGCCGCCAGAGTGTATTGGATCAAGTCATTGGTCCCAATCGAAAAAAAGTCCACCTCCGGCGCTAACAAGTCCGCACACATTGCGGCGGCCGGCACCTCGATCATGATTCCCACCGGGATATCGTGGTCGAAGGGCACGCCCTCCTTTTCCAGCTCATCCATGCAGCGCTGCACCAACTCGCGGCTTTGCCTGACTTCTGATAGACCGGAAATCATGGGAAACATCAGCGCCACACGCCCCACCGCACTGGCCCGCAGGACCGCCCGGATTTGCTCGCGGAACATCGCCGGCCGCGCCAGCGAGACGCGGATCCCGCGCCAGCCGAGAAAGGGGTTCGGCTCGGGATCGGTCAGCGGCTCGATGGGCAGCTTGTCCCCGCCGGCGTCCAGCGTTCGGATGATCGTCGAGTGCGGCAACATCTCGCGCGCCACCCGCGAGTAAGTTTCCGCCTGACGCTTCTCATCCGGCATTTCCTCGCTGTTGAGCAACAGAAACTCCGTCCGGTAGAGCCCGATCCCCTTCGCCCCGCTGCGTTTCACCAGCGGCAGTTCATCGACGATCTCGATGTTCGCCGACAGAGTGAGCGGCCGGCCGTCGACGGTTTCCGTGGCTGCGCCGCGCATCGCGTCGAGCGAGCTGCGGACCTTTTCCTTGGCCACCAGCAGGTTCTGATAGCGTTCCAGGGTTTCCGCCTCGGGATATAAAATGAGCTTGCCGGTGTAGCCGTCGAGAATCGACGGGGCCAGCGCGATGATGTCGATGACCGCGCCCTCCAGCCCGACGATGGCCGGAATCCCCAACGCGCGGGCGAGAATGGCGGTGTGGGAATTCACGCTGCCTTGTTCGGTGGCGAATCCCAAGACGTGCCGGCGGTTCATTGAGGCGGTGTCCGAGGGAGCCAAGTCATAGGCCACTAGCACATGCTGGTCATCCGGGCCGGTCACCCGGGTGTCCCCTTCCGCGCTGAAATTCCGCAAAACCCGCTGTGCGACGTCCTCGATGTCCGCGGTCCGCTCCCGCAGATAGGGATCCGGGATCCGCCGCATCGCCTCGAGGAAATTTTGCATGACCGCGTAGAAAGCGTATTCGGCGTTTTGCTGGCGGCGCTCGATCGCCAAAAGCACCCGGTCCACCACCGAGCGGTCCTCGAGGATCATCACGTGCGCCTCGAAGATGCCGCTCTCGTTGTCACCCGCTAGATTCTCAAGCCGGGTTTGCAGCTCAACCAGCTGCCGCTTGGTGATTTCCAGCGCCTGGACGAAACGTTCCTGCTCCCGCACGACCCCGGATTCAGCGATTTCATAGATCTCCGGCGCGGAAAACCCGCGGGCGATCACGTGCACCGGGGCGATGGCGATTCCGGGAGAGGCTGGGATTCCCTCATAGACGGTTTCTTTTTCGGCTCCGGTCTTCGGCATGAACTGGCCGCAGCATGATTGGAACCTACGAGGTGGTTCAAGACACAATTTTTGGCTGAAAGTCGGCTATTGCCTATCGCTGATCCGATGCAAGGATCTCCCGTCATGAAATCCGTTGCCCAACTCTTCACCGCCGTCACCGCCAGTCTTTTCGCCACCGGAGCGCATGCCGCGCCGCTTGCCGTGGGGGCACCCGTCCCCGCCGTGGAGCAGATGAACCAAGACGCCCAAAGCGTCAAACTGGCCGAGGTGGGGGCAGCGGGTTATCTGCTCGTCTATTTCTACCCGAAGGCCGACACGCCCGGCTGCACCAAGCAGGCCTGCAGCCTCCGCGATTCCTATGCCAAGCTCAGTGACAAAAGCGTGAAAATCTATGGCGTGAGCATGGACAAGGTGGCCGCGCAAAAGGCGTTCAAAGACAAATACAATTTACCCTTCGACCTTCTGGCAGACGCGGACGGCAAGGTGGTGGATGCCTTTGGCGTGCCGAAAACCTTGGGATTTTCAAAGCGCCAAGCCTTTCTCTTCCATGACGGTAAACTCGTCTGGAGCGACCTCAGCGCCTCCACCGAGAAACAGGCGGAGGATGTGCTGAAATTCCTCGCTGGGAATTGATCTTAGTAGCGGAAAGCCTCGCCAAACACTGGTCGGTCTCCAAGGCGGAGGTGATGCGCCGTGCGATCCGCCGCGTGCAACAAGATGTGGACGCCGAGAATAAGCAGCCCAACCCGCTCCAAGCGATGGAATGGCTCCAAGGCGGCGCGGGCTCAAGCATCAAGGAAGGCGCGGAGTTCAAGGAAAACGTGACGTCTGAGCGCCATGCCAAACGCTACTGGTGGGAATGATCATCCACCTGGATACCAACTTTCTGGTGGACATGGTCACCGTGGGATCTGAGGGCTGATGTTGCCGGACCGGCCCGACGGTTCAAGTTCCGACAAATATTGGCGCTAGGGAAGCCATCCCAACTTTTTCAGTCGCTTGCGCATCCCGCGCGGCAAGCTCCTTGGTGAAGCTGTCATACTCCACCAGTTCCATCCGCCCGTTGTTGTGCTCAATGATCGCGGTCAGGCTCTCCACCCAGTCACCGGAGTTAAGATAATGGATGCCGCCCACGCGCTTGTCCTCGGGCGTGTGGATGTGGCCGCAAATGATGCCGTCGCATTTCTTGAGCCGGGCGAGATCTTGGAGCAACTCCTCGTAGCGGTCCACGAAGCTGACCGCGGATTTCACCCCCGCCTTCACCCGCTTGCTGAGGGAGAAATACTCCTTACCGCGCCAGGCCCTCCAACTGTTATAGACACGGTTGACCCGGAGCAGGAAATCGTAAGCCACCGCCCCCAGTGAGGCGAGCCACTTGTGATTCGTCGAGACGCTATCAAAGCCGTCGCCATGGACCACGAGGTAGCGGACTCCAGCCACCGTGGTGTGGATATATTGCTTGGTGAAGCGAAGGTTACCAAATGCCATTGGCAGGAAACGATCCAGGATTTCATCGTGGTTGCCGCGCAGATAGATCACTTCCGTTTCGTCGTGCTCCATCATCTTGATGATCTTGCGGATCACGCGGCTGTGCCGGGCACTCCACTTCCCGCCCCTTTTCAAGGCCCAGCCATCGATAATGTCCCCGTTGAGCACCAGTTTCTCGCAGCGCAGGTGTTTGAGAAATTCCACCACCTCGTCCGCCTTGCTGTCGGTTGTCCCCAAGTGGATGTCGGATAGAAAAACTGTCTTGCATTGATACTTCGGCCGCTTGCCACGCTTCGCCACCTTTTGCTCCAGCTCGATGCCGGCGATGGCCGCGAGACGGGCCTCAAACTCACTGACCACCGCTCCCCACCCAAGCCCCTCCGCGGTCGCTCGGGCTGCCACACGCATCGGATGATGGGGGCGGAGGGCGACCGCCTCGATCGCCATTTTAATAAATCCCTCGGCATCTCCTTTTGCGGATTTCAGGCCATTCTCGCCGGTTCTTACATGCAGCGACGCGGCGGCATAATCATAACTCACCGTGGCCAGACCGCTGGCCATTCCTTCCAACAGCACATTGCCAAATGTCTCCGTTTCGCTAGGAAACACCAGCACATCCGCCGAGGCATAGTATTTGGCAAGATCCTCACCCAGACGGACCCCGGCGAAGTGCAACCATTCGTATTTCAAGCCGAGCTTCTCGCGTAGCGGCCCGTCCCCGACGACCACGCAGCTCACGTCGGGAACCACCTGCCGAATCTGTTGGAACGCGGTGATCGCCAGCTCGAAGTTTTTCTCCGCAGCCACCCGACCGACGATCATGGCTACCGGCGTGCCCGGCCGCGCACCCCAGTCGGCGCGGAGTGCTTCACAACGCTTCTCTGGCGTGTAGAGCACGGTATCCACCCCGCGTCCCAGTAAATGCACGTTTTGAAACCCGTCCGCCGACAAGCGGTCCACCACCTCGGGCGAGGGCGTGAGCGTGCAGCTCGCGCGCTGGTGGAAATTTTTCAGATAGGCCAGTGCCACCGGCCGCAAGCCGCCCATCCGGTATTGCTCCATGTATTGGTGAAAATTCGTGTGAAAGCCGGTGGCCACGGGGATCTGCAGGGCGTTGGCCGCCTTAAGCGCGGATTTCCCCAGCGGGCTCTCCGTCGCCACATAAATGGCATCCGGCCGCCGCTTGAGCCACCGCGCGCGCAGCTTGAAAGGCTCCGGCAGACCGACGCGCACCTCCTTATACCCCGGCAGCGCGACCGCCGCGGAGCAGGTCTCGCCGGGACCGGCGGTCAGGCCCGTGTGAATCACATGCACCCTGTGACCGCGGGCCTTGAGCCCCTCACTGAGCCGCCCCAAGGTCATGGCAACCCCGTTCACATCCGGCGAGAAAGTATCCGTCACGATGTCGATATTCATAAAAGACTGAAGCCCTCTTGGGCCTCAGAATGATGAAATCGCAATCCGAACTTCCGGGCGCGGCCGTTTATGTATCGATTTCGTCACAAAAAAGATCAATTCCGGTAAACGACAGATTCGGAAGTTCAGGCCTGCGCCGAGGCGTAGAAAAACTCTCAGCAGTCACTCCTTGAGCCAGCCGCAGGCTTGCTTGGCGAAGTAGGTGAGGATCATGTCGGCCCCAGCGCGCTTGATCGCGGTGAGGGACTCGAGGACGATGGCACGCTCGTCAAGCCAGCCACCGGCGGCGGCGCTTTTGAGCATGAGATACTCGCCGCTGACTTGGTAGGCGGCGATGGGAAGAGTGCTCGTGTCACGGACTTTGGCGATGATGTCAAGATAGAGGCCGGCGGGCTTGACCATGAGCATGTCAGCACCCTCGGCTTCATCTAGCAAAGCCTCGCGAATGGCTTCACGCGCGTTGGCCGGGTCCATCTGGTAGGTCTTCTTGTCGCCATCCTTGGGCGCGGAATCGAGCGCGCCGCGGAAGGGGCCATAGAAAGCGGAGGCGTATTTCGCCGTGTAACTGAGGATGGAGACATCGGTGAAATTTTCCTCGTCGAGCGCCTCGCGGATGGCGGCAACCCGGCCGTCCATCATGTCGGACGGGGCAACAACGTCGGCTCCGGCACGGGCGTGGCAGAGCGCTTGCTGGCAGAGGACGGCGACGGTTTCGTCGTTAAGGATACTGACCGCGCCGCGGATGTCGCGGTGGACGATGCCGTCGTGGCCGTCGGAGTTGTAGGGATCGAGCGCGACATCAGTGATGACGCAAAGGCTGGGATGGGCGGCCTTGAGGGCGCGGATGGCGCGGGGAACGAGGCCGTGGTCGTTGGAAGCTTCCTCGGCGAGCCGGGTTTTAAGGATATCGTCGATTTTCGGGAAAAGGACCACGGCAGGAACGCCGAGGGCGTGGGCCTCGCCGGCCTCACGGACGAGGCTTTCCAAGGACCAGCGGGTGACGCCGGGCATGGAATCGATGGGCGAGTCGTCCGGGTCCTGGTGAAAGAAGAGCGGCAGGATGAAATCCGCGGAGCTCAGCGAGGTCTCGCGGATCATCGAGCGGATCGCCGGGGTGCGGCGGTTGCGGCGGGGACGGAGCATCGGGGCAGAGGGAGTTTAGGAAAGGGCGCAGATCAACGCGACCTGCTCGCCGGGGCCATGGACGCCTTCAATGAGGATGCCTTCGACATCGGCGGTTTTCGACGGGCCGGTGCACCAGATGATGTTCGGGCTGTCGCCGAAAGCGGCGATGGCATCCGGGATAGTCCGATGAATTTCGCCCCGGTTCAGCACAGCGACGTGGACCCAAGGTGAGAGCGCGGCGAGGCGGCGCGAGGTGCGATCATCGTCGAGGATGATGCTGCCGGACTCAGCGATGGCTCCGGTGGCACGGGTGATTCCAAACTGATAGTCGTCGTAGCGGTCGCGGTCGTATTCGGTTTCCACGGTTAGGCCGGCGGCGGCGAGGGCGCTGCCGATGCTGTCGAAGAGGGCGGGATCACAGTAGCCGTGGAGCTGGCCGGTGGACTTGAGGAATTCAACAAGCTCGGCGACGGAGGTCATCGTTTTGCCGTTCACCGCCTTGAAGTTGCGGGTGAAAATTTCCCAGAGGTCGCTGCCTTTGAGCTTGGGGGCGGAGTGGACGAGGCTCAGGTCGTATTCCGGGTAAGCGGCCTTCTTTTTGAGGGCGGCGGTGGCGGTTTCGATCTTGGCGAAAATGGCGGCGCGGGACATGGCGGTTGTCAGGTGGAGAGTGGCCTTAGTAAATGTTAGGCCTTTGGTTTGCGGGTTTTCAGCCATTTGCGGAAGTCGCCGCCGTGCCACTCGGGGAGGGTGCGCTGGCCGAGCCAGTCTTGGAGCGGTTTGATGGGGGCGACCTGGATGGGCAGGTGGTTCATCGCCTTGCTCATGGTCATGGCGGTGCGCCAGACGGACGGGGTGGTGGCGAGGTGAGCGAAGGGCGACATAGGAATGGCTCCGGCGGAGTGGACTTCCTCGCGCTTGGCCTTGTCGCGGAGGCGGAGGAGAAGGTCCGGAATCGGGATGTCCACGGGGCAGACTTCGTTGCAGGCACCGCAGAGGGAGGAGGCTTTCGGGAGGTCGGCGAGCTCGGGGAAGCGGCTGCCGAAGAGGATCGGCGAGAGCACCGCGCCGACCGGGCCGCCGTAGGTGGAGCGGTAGGCGTGGCCGCTGGCCTGGCGGTAAACGGGGCAGACGTTTTGGCAGGCGCCGCAGCGGATGCAGCGGAGGATTTCCGCGCAGTTCGAGGCGAGGACGTCGGTGCGGCCGTTGTCCATGAAGACGACGTGCATGTGCTCGGGGCCGTCGGG
>JBBEEL010000108.1:0-14264 GCA_040880785.1 Akkermansiaceae bacterium
CCGCCAGACGGGCGACGGCGGAGGGCGCGTCGTTGGTGTGGAGGGTGGAGAAAACCAAGTGGCCGGTGAGCGAGGCATTGATGGCGATGTTGGCGGTCTCCGCATCCCGGATTTCTCCGATCATGATGATATTCGGCGCTTGCCGCAGCATCGCGCGGAGGGCGGCGGCGAAGGTCATGCCAATGTCGGTTTTCACCATCACCTGGTTGATGCCGGGGAGCTCATACTCGACCGGGTCCTCGACGGTGATGATCTTTTTGTCCGGCTTGTTGATGACGTTGAGGCAGGCGTAGAGCGTGGTGGTCTTGCCGGATCCGGTGGGGCCGGTGACCAGCAGGATGCCGTCGGGAAGGCCGAGAAGCTGGTTGAAAACCTGCTGGTCGTCCGAGAAAAAGCCGAGCTCGGGAAGGCCGAGCAGGAGCGCGGTTTTATCCAAGATCCGCATGACGATGGATTCGCCATGGTTGGACGGGACGGATGACACCCGGAGATCGATCTCCTTGTCGGCCATTTTCAGCTGGATCCGGCCGTCCTGCGGGAGGCGTTTTTCCGCAATGGACATGGTGCCGCTCATCACCTTGAGGCGTGCGATGATGGCTGGCAGGAGTTTTTTCGGGTGGGTGTCCACGTGGACGAGCTTGCCATCCAGACGGTAGCGGACGCGGACGGAGGTTTCCAGCGGCTCGACGTGAATGTCCGAGGCCCTCACGCGGACGGCCTCGGTGATGAGCTGCATCACCAGGCGGATGATCGGCGCGTCGTCGCTCTCGGCCCCGCCCTCGGCATCGCCGCTGGTCACGGAATAACCGGCCTGGCCGGAGGATCCGTTGTCGCCGGTGTTATAAATTTGTTTGAGGTATTCGCGAATGTCCTTCTGCGTCACACAAACAATATTCAACTCGCGGCCGATGACGTGGGGCAGGCTATCGAGCGCCTCGAAGTCCAAGGGGTCCGCCAAGGCCACGGTGAGCGAGAGCCCCTCGTCCTGCACCGGCACCACACGGTAACGTTTCACCACCTCTTCGTCGATGGTCTCGGTGATGCCGGGAGCAAACGTGACTTCCGCGAGCCGGATGAAGGGGATTCCCGCGTTGGTAGCCAGCGTCTTGGCAACCTCGTCCTCGGTGAGGGCGGTGCGGGCGAGCAGATGCTCGATGACCGTCTCACCGCCGGAGAGGGCGCTACGGGCTTGGGCGACATCTTCGCTGCTCACCAGGCCTACTTCGGCGAGCAATTCGACTAGATAATTTTCGTTGGAAAACACGGAGTTAAAAGTCCTTGATCTGGATTTGTCAAAGCAGCACACAAGTGGTTTTTCCCTTGCTGTGTCTGGAGCAGATTGACCAAGCCCCCCTGCGCTTGTCAACCTGCCACAACCCAAGTTGCCGCAATTTTATGCCGCCTTCCGGCACTCGCGCGGACAATGTAAGCACCATGGCCATGCACCAGGTCAGGTCGTCGCCTTCAGCGCGGCCACGCCCACCCGATCGATACGAGGAAAAATCGGCTATGAACATCGCCAGCGAAGTCACCAGGCCGGCCAGCGCATATCTCCACGGCTTGCGAGAGCGAGTAGCACCTCCCGGAGGGTCACACTTCAAGACAAGCTTCCTGCTTGGCCGCCGCGCACGGCTCATGCACCAGGTTCATTTTCCGGTTTCCACTTGATGTTGCAACCGCTGCTTGGATAGGGACTGACGAGTGGTTCCTCCCCGGCCAGCATTCGCCGTGCCGCCTCGCGGAGATCGCCCCCGTGCGCCTCCAGACCGCTCCGGGGACGCGAGTCGTCGAACTGCCCGGCGTAGAAAAGATTTCCTGCGCCGTTGAACAGGAAAAAATCCGGAGTGCAGGCCGCGCCGTGCGCCTTGGCCACCTGCTGGCTTTCATCGATCAGATAGGGGAATTCCCAACGCCGCGCCGCCGCGAATTGCTTCATCGGCTGCGGCCCGTCCTGCGGGTATTTTTCCAGATCATTGGAATTGATCGCCACCGTATGGATCCCCTGCGCCGCGATTTCCCTCGCCAGATCACCCAGCGCATCGGCGAGATGGACCACGAACGGACAATGGTTGCAGGCGAAAACCACAAGCAAGCCCCGCGGCCCCGCGGTCTCCTCGCGCGAAATGGTTTTCCCATCGGCGTCTGGCAGGGAAAATCCCGGAGCGGCGTCTCCGGGACGGAGTTGGAACGATGAAAGGACTTCAGACATGGGCGGAAGGTATCACGATTTCATGCCCCGCAAAACGCTTCTTTTCCGCCTTTGACCCGCCACCCATTCCTTGCAAGCTTCTCCGGCCATGCCAGACGGCCTCTCATCCGCGGAACTCCTCCGCTACTCGCGCCACCTCCTCATTCCCGCAGTGGGCGAGGCCGGGCAACTGCGGCTCAAGAATGCCGCGGTGTTGCTCATTGGCAGCGGCGCCCTCGGCTCGCCCGCCGCGCTTTACCTCGCGGCGGCCGGCGTCGGCAGGCTCGGCCTCGTCGATCCGGACGTGGTGGACGCGTCCAACCTCCAAAGGCAGATTTTGCACGGCGAGTCATGGATCGGAAGATCCAAGCTCGAAAGCGCCGCCGCCCGCCTGCGCGAGGCCAATCCGCACGTCCGCACCGAGCTGCATCCAGTCAGGTTCACACCGGAAAACGCCATCGAGATCGCAGCAAACTACGATGTCATCGTCGATGGGTCTGACAATTTCCCCACCCGCTTCCTCACCAACGACACCGCGTATTTCCTGAAAAAACCGCTTGTTTACGGTGCGATCCACCGTTTCGAGGGCCAGACCGGCGTCTTCGCACCGCACCAAGGAGGACCGTGCTACCGCTGCCTCATCCCTAACATGCCTCCCGCCGGCAGCGTGCCGTCTTGTCAGGAGGCCGGGGTGTTAGGCGTCCTGCCCGGCATCATCGGCTCGCTCCAAGCGATGGAAGCGATCAAGCTCATCCTCGGCATCGGCAGCGTCCCGCTCGGGAAACTCACCTGCTACGACGCGCTCAGCAGTGCCTTCCGCACGCTCCGGCTCAACCGCGACCCAGAATGCCGCCTGTGCGGCGACCGCCCCGACATCGACAGCGTTTCCAACGCGGAAACCCACGCTGCCGCAGGCTGCGACTTTACGAACGAAAACATGGAAACCATCACCACTACCGCACTGCGCGCCCTCCTCAGCGGAAACTATCAGGGGCTCCTGATCGACGTCCGCGAGCCGGACGAGCACGCCGTCGCCCACATCGAGGGCTCACGCCTGATCCCGCTCCAGACGCTGCCAGAACAGTTGGACAGCCTGCCCAAGGACCGTGAAATCCTCGTCCACTGCAAAGCGGGCGGCCGCTCCGCTAAGGCGGTGCAGTTCCTTCTCGACCACGGGTTCACCGACGTGAAGAACGTCGCGGGCGGCATGGATGCCTGGCTGGTTGAAGCTGTGCTATAACAACACGCAGGAAGTCCGTTGACCGGTTTTTTTAGCTCCGGGCAGGGTGCCCGGTCCACGTCAAGGAGTGTGGGCGTCTCGCCCACGCGGTTACAGCGAAGGAAGAAAACGAAACAGAGATTGCAGGATCCACGCAGATGAAGAACGGATAGTCTCCGGATAGGATACCCGGGCCACGTGGCACCGGGATTCTGCCAGCAGCGTGTGACAGCCAAGTTCCTCGGGAGCTTTACATATGGGCGGCGAGGAGTTGTTGGAAGCGTGTCAGCGCCGCGTCGTAGGTGCCCGCGAGCGTCCGGTCCGGCTGTAGGGCTGCGCCGGGGGTGGCTTTGCAGAAGACCTCTTGCAACGCGTCCAAGTTGTGACCGGCCGCGGCTGCGGCGATCAAGGCGGCCCCCAGCGCCGCGGAGTTGGAAACCTGCAATCGTTCGACAGGGGCCTGGAAGATATCGGCAGCGAGCTGGGCGATTCCATCGTTTTTGGACGCGCCGCCGGTGAGTCGGACGCGCTCGACCTTCACGTTCATCCACTGCGAGTGCAGGCGCATGTTGAGAAATTGGCCTTCCAGCAAGGCCCGGACTTGCAACGCCGGATCACCCGCCTCGAAGGCGGCGGACCCTTGGAGCACCGGACCGGTGAAATCATGCCGCGGCGTGATTTCCGGCCCGAAAAACGGCAGCATCAGATTGGCCCCTGCGGCTGCGGCGCTGCCGGCCAAGGCCGGGCGGTCGAAGGCCGACCAATCCAACCCCAATCGGTCTCTCAGCGCCTCACGGGCCAGTGATCCATTGCGGAAACAGATCAGCGACATGAAGCCGCCGGCAGGATTTCCGAACACATGGCCGAAGCCGTTCGGGTCCGTCCGCGGGCCCGGCATCGCGGCGAAGAAGGTGTCGCTGGTGCCTAGGGA
Source organism: Akkermansiaceae bacterium (assembly GCA_040880785.1). Taxonomy (GTDB): domain Bacteria; phylum Verrucomicrobiota; class Verrucomicrobiia; order Verrucomicrobiales; family Akkermansiaceae; genus Luteolibacter. The sequence continues at coordinate 4,339 of JBBEEL010000108.1, forward strand.
AATCACGATCTCGCCGGGGGCCGTGGCACCCATGCCGACCAGCGAAGCCGGGTTGTCGCCGGTGAAAAGCGCGGCGCGGCAATCCGCCGCCAAGCCGTATTTTTTGATAAAGTAGTTGGAAACACGGCCTTGGATGGTGGTGGCGGCCGCCGGAGGCAAGAGCTTTTCCGCTAGGTCGGGAGCGGTCGCTTCCAGCAAGGTTTCATCCCATTGAAGATCCGCCAGATTGAGCAAGTTCATGCCTGCGCCATCGCCAAAGTCGATCGGCACGGACCTCCCTGCCAAGACCGAGGCGATGAACGAGCTGACCAGATGGATCCGGCCGGTGTGGCGGTAGCCCGCTGGATCGACCTTGAAAAAGCGGCGGATCTGCGGGCCGGTGAAGCGCTCGATCGCGACCGACCCACTGCGCGCGCAAAGTGCCTGCGCCCCCCCTGCCGCGGCGGTGATCTCCGCGCATTCGGCGCGGGTGGAGGTGTCCATCCAGATCGGCGAGGTCGCGCGAGTGAGGGCGGGCGAGAGCTGGGTAACGAGATCCTGCGCGGGGTTCAGATCCCCGACGCGGCCGTCGAACGAGGAATCCAGATAGACCGAGCCGTGCTGCTGGCCGGATCCGGCAAGAACCTGGATTTTTGATAGGTCCGTCGCGGCGGCGAGACGTGAAAACAACAGGTCCATTGCCTCCAGCCACATCAGCGGATTGGCATGCACCTCGCCGCCGGTGCCGCCAGCGAGGAAGCCGCTCGGTGCCTGGTAGTGCGGGAGATCGGCGCCGAAATTGACGGATAGCTGGCAGGAGATCACTCCGCTTGCCGGATCGATGATGACTGCGGTGAGGGATTGGGTGGATGAATCGAGGCCGAGAAACATGGGCGGAGCTTTGGGTGGGGCCTCCGACATTCCAAGGCGAAATCTGAAGGATTTCGGGAAAATAGGCGTAAAAAAAGAGTGGCCGCTCTCGCGGCCACTCTCAGATAGTCAATTTGAGTCAGGCGTGCCTTAGAAGGCGACGCTCAACATCGAACCGGCGAAGAGCTCGTTGCCGGAGCCTTCGGTGTAGGTGCCGCCGACGTCGCTAAGAGGCACCGAAACCGCGAGGAATGGTGACAGCTTGGCGTTTTCAACGAAGGCCCAGTCGAGGGACACCTTGCCGGTGAGGGCGGTGAAGTCCGTTTGCTCGATCATGTAGCCGAGGGTCGCGCCGACGTTCAGGGTGAGGCACTCGCTGAGAGCGAAGCCACGGCCGAGAGCAAGCTCGGTGTAGCCGTCGTTGTCACCGTTGACGTCCCAGAAGTAGGTCAAGGACGCTTGAGCGAAGCCGAGGTCGCGGGAAGCCGAGAAGTAAACTTCTTGGAAATTGTCCCCGAGCGAGCCCAGGTTCCAGTAATAGATATATCCCACGGCGCCGGTGACAAAACCGAAGTCCTTGGCGACCTCAGCATAGAGGTCGACTTCGGCGTCGATTTCGTTGCCGGTTGCGCCGGACGATTCGAAGAAGCCCGACCAGGCACCGGCACTGACGGCCAAGCCGGCAATTTCCGTGCTGGCATCAAGACCGACTTCGAAGAGGTTATCACCGAGGTCCCCGCCGCGGAAGATATACTCGGACGAGTAACCGGTATGGATTTCGTATTCGACTTCCGCCTGAACGTTGCCGGCCACAAGGGCGGAGGCAGCGGCCATGGCGCCAATGGTTTTGCAGTAGTTTTGCATCTTATTATGTTGGTTTTCGGTTGCTGCTTTCGTCCTTTGCTGGACCCAGATGGGTATCAGACAGGAGCGATTCGGATTTAGCGTCCCGCATGCCAGATGACAGCTGGAAACTCTCCGTTGGGCGAATGGTTCACCTTTCTTAAAGAGTTGTCCAGAATTATTTTGGCACGGTTCAGCGTCCGCATGAGGGGAAATAATGACGGGCTGAAGAGATGGCAAGCCAGAATAATCAGGTTTCCTTATTTTTTGTTCAATTGTGGAAGAGCGCCCTAGCAATTAACGCCGGTTTTTTACTTTGGCACGGTGAATGCTTCCCCCGCTGTGCAAGCCTCGAGGATTTGGAATCATCGGGACACCTGCTCAAAATATCCGATTCAAACCTAACCACCATGACCAGCCGACATTTAATTAAAGTGCGAACCCTGACAGCCGCCGCAATCGTGGCTCTCGCAGTTCCCCTATCGTTTACCGCCCATGCGCAGGATGAAGCGCCGCCGCCACCTCCGACTGAGGAAGTGGTGGAAGCGACCCCCGCGGAACCCGTTGTGGAACCTGCCGCAGAGGCTGCAGAGGACGAACACCGCGAGGCTTACGACGAGTTGTTGGCTGCGCAGGGGGACCACGCCTACGCCTTCGACTTCTTCACGACCTCGATGCTATGGACCGTGATCGCGGCCGCCATGGTCTTTATCATGCACTTGGGATTCGCCACGCTCGAAGCGGGGCTCACCCAGCGCAAAAACACGGTGAACATTCTTTTCAAGAACGTGTTCATCATTTGCATCGGCCTGCTGACCTACGCGTTTGTTGGGTTTAATACCCACTATCCCGGGGATTTTAACGGCTGGTTCAAGATCGGCGGTCCCATCGGTGACTTGAATGCGGAGGGTGGAGACACCTTTGGTTACGGCGGGGTGGCTCTCGCGATGACTGGCTTCGGCGACTTTATTTTCCAAGCGATGTTCGCCGCGACCGCCGCAACAATCGTTTCCGGCGCGGTGGCTGAGCGGGTCAAACTTCCCAGCTTCATGATTTTCTCCACCTTGCTGGTGGCCTTCGGCTACACCATCGCCGGTTCGTGGCATTGGGGTGGCGGCTGGCTTTCCGCCCTCGGTGGCGGCGACGCGGCCTTCAAAGACTTTGCCGGTTCCACTGTGGTGCACGGTTTCGGTGGTGCGGCCGCACTCGCCTGTGTGCTTCTCCTCGGTGCCCGCCGCGGCAAATACACCAAGGACGGCATCAAGCCGATCCTCGGCCACAGCATGCCGCTGGCAGCGATCGGAGTCTTTCTCCTCTTCTTCGGCTGGTTCGGCTTTAACGGTGGCTCGGTTCTGTCCGCTGCGCCCGGCCCTCTCGGTCTGGTCTTCACGACGACCGCTCTGGCCGCTGCCGCAGGGGGTGTCTCATCGATGCTGTTTTCTTGGATCATTCTCAAGAAGCCCGACCTTTCGATGGCCCTCAACGGTCTTCTCGCAGGTCTTGTGAGTATCACCGCCGCTGCCGATTCGGTTTCCGCGATGAGCTCCATTGTGATGGGAGCGATCGGTGGAGTCATCGTGGTGGGTTCGATCCTGTTCTTCGACAAAATCAAGGTCGACGATCCGGTCGGTGCGATCTCAGTCCACGGCGTTTGCGGCATCTGGGGGACACTTGCGGTGGCGATCTTTGGTGAAGGTTTCAGCATGATGTCACAAATCATCGGTGTGCTCGCCATTTATTCCTTCGCCTTTGTCTTCTCCTTCGTGGTGTTCTTCATCATCAAGCTGGTCATGGGGATCCGGGTCGACGCCCAGGAGGAGTCCGAGGGTCTCGACGTGGCGGAACACGGTGTGCCCGCTTACAACGATCACTGATCCGCAGTTAACAAAAACTTCTCCCCCCATCAGCGGGCGGGCCGGAAACGGTCCGCCCGTTTTTCGTTTGCAGTCGTGGTCCAAGCAGGTTCCCCTGAGTTTGTGAATCGCCAGCGTCTGCGGATTTTCCTGGGAATTGTTTTATTGTTAGCCTCCGCGTTCGCCGCGTGGGGCTGGCTGCGGCCCTACGCTTGGCGCGAGGACCCCGCCGCCCGTGCCAAGGTGGCCGGGGTCCTGGTCACCCGCGACCAATCGTATTTCTGGGTAGAGGCGCATTTAAAAATGAATCCGGGGGAGGAGCACGACCTGAGGCAAGCCGTCTTCCTCGAGACCCCCGGCGGGAAACTCGATCCGGCCGACACCACCTTCGGTGGCCGGGAAGGAGAGGGGACCACCGACCTCTGGTTCAAGTTCTGGCTGGACGAGAGGCAAGCCTCCGGCCCCCTAGCGCTCCATCTGAACGAGGGGGTTCTGAGTATCCGCACCCGACAGCAGCTTCCTGCGCTCGAGGGCAGCAGCTCTCGCTATTTTACCACCAACCAATGGTGACCATGACCTGGCTCCTCATCGACAATTCCAACACCCGCACCAAGTTCGCCCTCGGTGATGCCGCCCGGCTCCTCCCGTGGCGCGATACTCTGCCAACGGCTGACATTTCCTCCGCCTCGATTTCCAAGCTGCTCGTGGAAATCTCGTTCGACGCCGTCATCATTTGTTCGGTCGTCCCCGAAAAGGCGCTCGTTTTAAAGCAGCACTTCGAGGGGGAGTTTCCGCTGCATTTCCTCGATTCCAACAGCCCGTTAGGCATGGGTATCGACTACCCGCAGCCCTTGCAGATCGGGGCGGACCGCCTGGCGAATTCCGCCGGGGTGCTCAGCCGCCATGGCGCGCCGGCGATTGTCATCGACTTCGGCACGGCGGTCACCTTCGACGTCATTTCTGCCCTGCCGGCCTATTGCGGCGGAGTGATCGCCCCCGGGCTCGGAGCGATGACCGGCTACCTTTCTCGCAGGACCGCGTTGCTTCCGGAGATCGAACTCGCCGAGCCATCCTCCGCCATTGGCAAGTCCACTGTCCACGCGATGCAGTCCGGCGCGGTTTTCGGCTACCGCGGCCTGGTGAAGGAAATTCTCAGCCGGATCGTCGATGAGTTGGAAGGGAGTCCCCGTATCGTCGCCACCGGCGGGGATGCCGCGCTCATTGCCCGTGGCTTGCCGGAGATCGACGCCGTCGATCCGGATCTCACCCTGGATGGACTCCGCCAGGTGGCTGCCCGCGTCTTTTTATAAACGGAACGGAAAAAACGTGCCATTTCCGCGCTGCCCATTAGTCCTTGGGCCGCATGAGCGACAGCCCACTCACCATCGGTATTGATTTTGGCGGCACAACCATCAAGACCGGCGTGGTTTTTCAAAGCCATATCATCGACCACGCGCCGCCGATCGCGACCCAGGACTTTAACGGCCGCCAAGGACTCATCGACGTGATGGTCCGCACCGTCGAGGACCTCCGGGCGCGGCATCCCAATGTCACCGCGGTCGGCGTCGGCATGCCCGGCTTCGTCAATTTCGAAACAGGCCTGGTCCACCAGCTCACCAACGTCGCTGACTGGACCTCGGTGCCGCTCAAGAAAATCCTGGAGGAAAAAACCGGGCTGCCTGTCGTGGTGGAAAACGACGCGAACTGCATGGCCGTCGCCGAGTGGAAATGCGGTGCCGGGCGTGGCTTCCGGCATGTGGTATTCATCTCGCTGGGCACTGGCGTCGGCGGTGCGGTCATCGCCAACGGCCAGATCATCCGCGGTGCCTTCCACGGGGCCGGGGAAATCGGCCAGACCTCCATCGACTACCAAGGCCGTCCCGGCCATTATGGCAATTTTGGCGCGCTTGAGGATTATATCGGCAACGGCAAGATCACTGCCCGTGCTCACGATTGCTACGTGGCAGCCAAGATTCAGAAATCCCTTGCGGAATGCGGCCCAGCCGCGCTGGCCACCGCCGCCCATCTGGGCGATCCCATCGCGCTGGCCCAGTGGGAGGAAACCGGGCGCCTGTTGGCCACCGCCGTGATGAATTGCTGCTGGCTGCTCAACCCGGAAGCCATCGTTGTCGGCGGTGGGGTCGCGCGGGCTGGAGAACTCCTTTTCGGCCCATTGAAAAGACATTTATTCGCGCAGTTGTCGGGCCCCTTCAAAGACCATCTGATCGTAGTCCCCGCCGCCTTCGGGCATGAGGCCGGGACGATCGGGGCCGCCGCGCTCGCCCGCGAGGCGGTGCAACAAATCGGTTGATTTCCCGCCCACCGCGCCTAGCGGTCCCTATTATGCAAACCAATATCCCCCTCGACCGCCGCCATTTCGTGAAACTTGGCACCCTTGCCGCCTCGGCCGCGTTCCTCTCCGGATCCGCCCGCGCGCAGGAAGCCGCCACCACCTACAGCCTGCCCGAGCTGCCCTATGAGCCGGACGCGCTGGAGCCGCACATCGACGCGCAAACCATGGAAATTCACCACGGCAAGCACCACGCCTCGTATGTCAATAACCTCAACGAGGCGCTCGAAACCGCGCCCGCGCAAGTCCCGCGAGAGCTCGAGAAGCTCCTCGCCAGCCTTCCCGACGTCGCCGACGAAGCCCTCCGCACCAAGCTTCGCAACAACGGCGGTGGCCATTGGAATCACGACTTTTTTTGGAAAACCCTCAGTCCTGCCGACAAGACCGGCCAAGCTTCCAACAAACTCGCCGAGGCGATCAACTCCACTTTTGACTCGATGGAGTCCTTCCAAAAATCCTTCGACCAAGCCGCCACCGGCCGCTTCGGCTCGGGCTGGGCCTGGCTCATTGTTCAGAACGGAAAGCTCAAAATCACCAGCACTCCCAATCAGGATAATCCCCTGATGCGTGGCCTCGTCGCCGACGAGGATCTCGGTACACCCATTCTCGGGCTCGACGTTTGGGAGCACGCCTACTACCTCAAGTATCAGAACCGCCGCCCCGAGTATGTCTCCGCTTGGTGGAATGTCGTCAACTGGTCCGCCGTCTCCGAGCGCCACGCTGCGGCGGTCCCCAATCAATGATTTTTCAGGGAAAGTAATGGTCGAGGGAGCGCTTGCCGCTTGATTAACAGGCAGCCACTTGCTTTTCTCCCGCCATGCGTATCCTCCTGACCACCTGCAGCTACCAAGACACCCCCGGCCCGCACCACGAACTGATGGAATCCCAAGGCTGGGAAATCGTCCGTGAGCGCGGCCCCCTCACCGAAGCCCGCATGCTCGAGCTCGCCGGGGATTTCGACGCTTTCCTCTGCGGCGACGACGCCATCACCCGCGCGGTCATCGAAAAATCCCTGCCACGCCTGAAAATCATTTCCAAATACGGCATCGGTCTCGACAAGATCGACCTCGACGCGACCAAGGAGCTGAAAATCCCGGTCCTCTTCACCCCCGGCGTGAACCACACCACCGTCGCCGAGCACACCTTCGGCCTGCTCATCGGCATCACCAAGCACATCGTCACCACCGCCGCCGCCGCCCGCCAAGGCGAATGGCTGCGCCTCACCGGCCACGAAATTTGCGATAAAACCATGGGCATCGTCGGCCTCGGCCGGATCGGCAAGGAAGTCGCCATCCGTGCCCGTGCCTTCGGCATGAAAGTCATCGCCTGCGACCCGTACTGGGACGCTGCCTTCGCCGCTGCCCACGAGGTGAAACATTGCGCCACCATGGACGAGGTCCTCACCCAGTCCGATGTCGTCTCGCTCCACTGCTTCCTTTCCGACGAAACCCGCGGCCTCATCCGGACTTCCAAGATCGCGGAAATGAAGGACGGCGTCATCATCCTCAACTGCGCCCGTGGCGAGATCGTCGAGACTGCCGACATGGTGGCCGCACTCCACAGCGGCAAAGTCGGCGGCTACGGCACCGACGTGCTCGACGTCGAGCCCCCGCCGGCCAACCACCCGCTGCTTTCCGCGCCCAACTGCGTGGTCACCCCGCACATCGGCTCGCGCACCTATGAAAGCGTCCCGCGCCAGGCGATGAAATCACTCAACAACCTCATCAACGCGCTCAAGGGCGAAGGCGACTGCAACTGCGCCAACGGCGTGATCTGAGTCTCCCAAAGACATCGGCCCCGGGAACGCCGAGCCCCAGTTCGGCGGTAAATCGCTATACAGCCCAATTCCATGCGCGATTCGGAAAATGGGAAATAGGGCGGGCGGCAGTTGGGGGTTTGGCACCACTCACAATCTTTGTCCTGGCCAGGACAAAGATTGTGAAAAATGGCCGTCACTTGGGGCGCAATGGAACGCGGTCATTCTGACCGTGTTTTGAGGGCTCCGGCGAAAAACTCCTCCAGCCACCGGGCGAGTTCGGAAAAGTCGCTGTTCCGCACGGTTTTCCCGAGCGCCAGGACCGGCACCTGCTCACGAGTGTGGTCGGTTCCGGGGTGATAGGGATCGTTGCCGTGGTCGGCCGTGATGATGAGCAAATCCTCGGCGCGCACGCTGCCGAGGAATCCCGCCAGCCAGGTGTCGAACCCGCGCAGGCATGCCGCGTAGCCCTCCGGATCGCGCCGGTGGCCGTAGAGCGAATCGAAGTCCACGAGGTTGGCGAAAACGAAATACGGCTCCTCGCGTTCCTCCGCCCACAGCCGCGCGATGACTTCCATGCCCTCGGCGTTGGATTTCGTCGGATGCGACTCGGATATCCCCGAGCCCGCGAAAATGTCGGAGATTTTCCCCACACCGATGGTCGTCACCCCGGCCGCTTGCAAGCGGTCGAGAGCGGTTTCACCCGGCATCATCGAGTAGTCGTGGCGATTCCCCGTGCGCTTGAAATTCTCCGGTGCATCGCCGAGGAACGGCCGCGCGATCACCCGCCCGATCCGGATGCCACGCTCGTCCAGCAGCGCCCGCGCCGTTTTGCAAAGCTGCGATAAGCGCTCCAACCCGAAGCGTTCCTCGTGCGCCGCGATCTGGAGCACGCTGTCGGCGCTGGTGTAGAGGATCGGCTTGCCTGTCCGCAGGTGCTCCTCGCCGAGTTGCACTAGAATTTCGGTGCCGGACGCGGCGCGGTTGCCGATGAATTCCACGCCGCCGCGCGCTTCCAGTTCGGCGATCAGTTCGGCGGGGAATCGCTCGAAGGTCGCGAACGGTTCATCGAGCGCGCAGCCCATCAGCTCCCAATGGCCGGAAGTGGTGTCCTTGCCCGACGACCTCTCCGTAAGCCGAGCCCACGAACAGCCGGGGTGTTTTTCGACCGTCCCGGGCAAGGCGAGAATTTCGCCCAGCCCGAGCGATTCCAATGTCGGCAAGGCCAAGCCGGAAATTCTTCCGTAGAGATGCCCCAGCGTGTTGGCCCCGGCGTCGCCGAAATCTGCCGCATCCGGTGCGCTGCCACAGCCCACGGAATCCAGCACAATGCACAAGGCGCGTTTCATGAGGAATCTCTAGCCGGTTGAGAGCACTCACTCAACAATCAAAAAGCGCGCCAAGGCAGGGACCGATCCTCCGGGCGGTCCGGCGCGTGGCGAGTGAATGGGTGGCGAATGAAGAAGCCGCAACGAATCCGCATTCACCCAATCATTCGCCCCCCACGCGCTGGACGGCTCGGAGAGGCCGTCTCTGGTGCGAGCGCCCATACATGAAACCAACCAGTGAAAGTCTGAGTCTTCCCGAGACGAGCTGCGGGAGAGCAGCCGGAGGCAACTGCGTCGTCGTGAGACGGGGTGGAGAGCAGGCCGAGGCGGACCTGCGGTCCCAAATACAAGTGAACTAGGATTCGGTTTGCACCAGCGACGAGCCTTCTAGGGAATAGCGAAGCCTGCCGCCCGAGCGGTAACCGTTTCCCCTTACATCCCTCGTCAACAAGGGAGAAACGGGCTGTTGTGGATGGTTGGGGTGAGAACGCAGGGAGGGTATCATGTGGAAGCGTTGAACCACTGACTGGAGAGCCGTGTGCGGGAGATCCGCAAGCACGGTTCGGAGGGGGGAGCGGCGCAAGCCAATGCGCCGTTCCTACCTCTATCCCTGCAGATGTCACGCGGCGACACGAATCTCCACTGCATCGCAATGCAGGCTTGCTCCGGCCCCGCCGCAGGCTAGAATAAATTCCGAAAGCCGGGATGGCGGAATTGGTAGACGCGCTTGATTTAGGATCAAGTGGATTCATCTGTGCAGGTTCGAGTCCTGTTCCCGGTATTTTTCAATGGCATACTAGAAGTTCACGGCGGATCCCTCAGTGGCAGCTTGCCCGCTCCGTCATCATTTCCTGTTTAAAGGTTCCCGGCGGCCAGTTTCTCTTTGAGGGTGGCTGTCAATTTCTGTTGAAATGAATGAAAGACTCCGGATGCACCAGCGAGAGATC